>JAFIGH010000088.1 GCA_020831525.1 Opitutales bacterium | reverse complement strand
CGCGTCAGTTCAGCGAGGGGCTGGTGCTGGGCACGAAGGCCTTTGTGGAGGCGGTGCTGCACGGGGACGAAGGTCTGCGCTACCGGCGCAAGCGCGCACCGAAGCCGGTGCCCTCCCCCGCCGGAGAAGACGCCCTCGCCTGCGCGCGGCAGTGGCTGCGCGCAAAGCCCGGAACCGCCGACACATCCACACGGACGCGGTAGACCCGATTCTCAACGCCTGCTTCCCCTCTGGCAAATATGAGGGGCCGTCGGCGCTACACACCCCGGCTTCGCCGCAACGGCGCTCGGTGCAGCCGGATCATCGAAGAGTTAAAGGGCTCCCGCGTATCTCGAACGGGCTGCAACCTGTCGGCATCCGAAACGAAAACCGCAAAACAGGCCCGCCCCTGCCTTTTCGCATCCGGAGGGGTACCGGTGTCCCCATTTGGCATGGTCCATGCCCGCGGGCCGCGTGTTTTGTCAACTAATATAATTCGGAGTAATAAACATGAAAGAAATAAATATATCTGCGAAATTAAATACTTACAGCGCTGCGGCTCGCCTTGGCGAAGGAAAGTATTTGTTTGCTCGGAATAGCCTCATCCGCACCACGCTTCCGACAAATAGCGCAAGCGGTTCGAACTCCCCCAAAAAAAACGGTGCCCCCCGGAGGACCGGAGGACACCATGAAAGCGACAGACGAGAGCGGACGGACGGACCGGACTTACTCCGTCGGCACGGTGCTGACCGTGCGCAGAATGCGGGAGCAGATCTGGTACGGGTCGCCCTGCGAATTTGGGCGGCGATCTTCCAGATAGCCCTTGTAGCCGTTCTTGATAAAGCTGTGCGGCACGCGGATGGACGCGCCGCGGTCACCCACGCCCCAGGAAAACTTGTCGATCGACTGGGTTTCGTGGAAGCCGGTGAGGCGCATTTCGTTATCCGGACCGTAGGCCGCGATATGCTCGTCTTTGAACTTCTCAAAAGCATCCATAAGCTTACGGAAGTAGGCTTCGCCGCCGACCTCGCGCATGTACTTCGTGGAAAAGTTGCAGTGCATGCCCGATCCGTTCCAGTCGCCGAGGAACGGCTTGCAATGCCACTCGACATCGACTTGGTACTTCTCGCAGAGACGCAGGAGGAGGTAGCGGGCCATCCACATATCGTCGGCGCAGGAATGTGAGCCCTTGGCGAAGATCTGGAACTCCCACTGGCCCTTGGCCACTTCAGCATTGATGCCTTCGTGGTTGATGCCGGCGTGGAGGCAGAGATTGAGGTGCTCCTCGACGATCTCGCGGGCGACATCGCCCACATTGGCATAGCCGACGCCGGTGTAATATTCACCCTGCGGGCTCGGAAAGCCGAAATCGGAGGGCCATCCGAGCGGGCGGCGGTTCTTGAAAAGGAAATATTCCTGTTCGAGACCGAACCACGTGTCCGGATCGTCCTCAATCGTCGCGCGGTGGTTGCTCGGGTGCGGCGTCTCGCCGTCCGGCATCATCACCTCGCACATGACAAGGAAACCGTTTTCGCGGCCCCCGTCGGGATAGAGCGCGACGGGTTTTAGCATGCAGTCCGAGCTTTTGCCCTCCGCTTGCTTGGTGGAACTCCCGTCGAATCCCCACATGGGGCAGTCTTCGAGCGTCTTTGGCGCTTCACTTGCGATCCGGGTCTTGCCCCGGAGGTTCGGCACAGGCGTGTAGCCGTCGAGCCAGATATACTCAAGCTTGTACTTAGCCATACGTTTTTCTTTAATCTATTGGTTATTGTTGAGGTTTGAAAACGGGAGGCCCGCCTCCGCAGGAGGAAGACCTTGCCATATCCGACTGCCCTAGCAAGCAACTAATGGGCCAACTCTCGGAAATGCGAAATTTTGTTTCTTTTTCAACGCGGGATGGCCAAGCGCCCGATGATTCCACACGGTATCCGACCATGCAGGAAGTGAAAGACACGCAACAAGCGACCGTCCACATCGGCTATGACGGGCGTGTGCACAAGACCTACAACGGCACGATGGCGAAAGAACGCTTCGAAAACGAGGTCCGCGTCCTGCGCTACCTCGGAGAAAAGGGCTGCGATTTCGTGCCCAAACTCCTCGAAGTCGACGAGGAAAAGCTCAAGATCGTGACGACCAACTGCGGGCAGATCGTCAAGCGCATCAGTAAAGAGAGGCTCAAAGATCTGTTCGACGAATTGGAAAGCTACGGTGTGCGCCACGAGGACGCCTTCGCGCGCAACGTGACATACAGCGCGCAGCTCGGCCGCTTCTGCATCATCGACTTCGAATTCGCCACCATTCTCGAAACGGGAGAGACCCTAACTCTCGACCATCCGGGCTTCAAGGACCGCTATGAACTCAAGTGACGCCGACGACTCCGCCCCCCCGCTCCCCTCTCTCCGCTGGTCCGGCTGCACCCATGTGGGCCGCGTGCGCAAGAACAACGAGGACGCCTTCCTCGCCCTCACTTTCGACCGGGAATCGACGCGCTACCTCGGAAAAACCGGCGAAGCCTCCCTCGACCAAGGCGACTTCGTTTTCGCCGTAAGCGACGGCATGGGCGGTGCCAACGCAGGAGAGTTCGCAAGCCGCATTGCCGTGGATAAGATCACCGAGTTGCTCCCCCGCACCTTCCGGCTATCCGCCATGGGTCTATCACAGGGACCGCACGAACTCCTCGAGGAGATCTTCTCCCGCACCCACGAGGCTATGGAGAGCATGGGATTTCACTACGAGGAGTGCCGCGGCATGGGGGCCACCCTCAGCCTCTGCTGGTTCACCCCGGAGCAGATGGTCTTTGCCCACATCGGCGACAGCCGCATCTACTACCTCCCGCGCGAAGGCGGCATCCGCCAGATCACAAAAGACCACACCCACGTCGACTGGCTGCTCGAAACCGGTCGCATCACGAAGACCGAAGCCCGCTTCCACCCCAAGCGGCACGTCCTCAACAAGGCCCTCGGCGCACGCTTCAACCATGTCGAACCCCAGCTCGGGACCGTAAAGTACGAGAGCGGCGACCGCATCCTTCTCTGCACCGACGGCGTCCTTGAAGCTTCCGGGCCCGCCGGACTCGAGGTTTTCCTCCGCCAGCCGAGCAAACGGGAGGCGGAGTCACCCCCGGCGCAGCGCATCGTCGACGACGCCGTGCGCATCTCCGGCAAAGACAACAGCACCGCCGTAGTCGTCGAGGTTCTGTGACCGTACGGCCCTCTTGCCGGACGCACGCTTTTTTTCGGCGAACGCCTTCCGTATTTTGAACAAGCTTCAAGTCGCAGCGTCTTAACCCTGTGAACAGACCATGTTCGCAGTCGTTTAGTTAGTTTGTAGTTTGGTTAAGCACTTAAATGCCGCCGCAACACGGCGGCATTTTTGTTGTCCGGATCCGGCAATTTCGACGAAGATCCGCGGCAACCATGTCGATCCTCCGCGTTTTCCACGAAGCCGCCGTGCCGCCCGCGGGCGAAGCATGGGCGCTCGACCGCGAAGAAACGCACCACCTTGTGCGCGTACGCCGGGCACGTCCGGGCGACGCTGTGGAAGTTCTCGACGGGCGGGGACACCGAGCCCAGACTACACTCATCGACGCCCGCGGCAACACCGTCACCCTCCGTACCGAATCCATAAGCGCCGAACCCGCCACGGTTCCCCGCATCCACCTCTATCTCGCGCTGGCCAAGGCAAAGGCCTTCGAACTCGCCGTCCAGAAAGCAGCCGAACTTGGCGCGGCTTCTGTCGTGCCCGTCGCCACCACCAATTGCGAGGTCGGGTTCTCCGGCGAACGCGCCGCGAGCAAAGTCGGGAAGTGGCGCGCCATCGCCGTGGAGTCGCTCAAGCAGTGCGGCAATCCATGGCTGCCGCGTATTTCCGCGCCGGTCACGTTTCCGGAAGCCCTCGCCGCCGCCGCCGCCGGGCCGCGGCTCATCGCCGCTCTCCATCCCGCCGCGAAACCGGTCACCGCCGCCCTTGCCGGCGAACATCCCGCCGGGATCGATATCTTCATCGGCCCCGAAGGCGACTTCACGACAGAGGAATACGAGGCCGCCTTTGCCGCCGGATGCGTGCCCGTAACGCTCGCCAGCACCGTGCTTCGTGTCGAAACCGCGGCCGTCGCCGCGCTTGCCGTCCTCGTCCAGCACGGTCTCCCGGATTTATCAGGGGTATATACCCCGCGAATCCCCTGAACAATAATGCTCTCCTCAAAAGGCTAGCCATACCCCACGAATCTGCTACCAAAGATATTCGAACCACTATTCTAAACGATTGAAAGTACGACGGAAATAACGCCGCCCGCGATTCAGTTTGGCCGATTTATCAGACGAATACGGTCGCGCGCAATATCCGCATGGTCAAAAAACCGGAAATTCTTTTCCTTGAAGATATGGAAGTGGGGGAATCTCTCCTTCCCGTTCTCTGCAAGCTGAAAGCCGATGTTACGGGGCCCCTCCGGGAATCTCGCGAAGCCCTTAAACGTGCCCGTCAATCGTGCCCGGACCTTGTCGTTGCACACTTCAACGGCCATGTCGCGGCCGGCCGGCTCGCCTCCCTCGGCAAAGTGCAGCAACTCACCTCGGCTCCGGTCATCCTCGTCGCATCGCACGCCGTCCACGCGGAAAGCGGACCCGTGCGCGGCCTGAGGCCAATGCGCCGGTTCGAGCCCCCGGTGCGCCAGGAAGAGCTTCTCGCCTCCGTCGAAGACGGGCTGCGCCTGCACCAGTCAGAACTCGAAATCACACGCCTGCGGAGCGAAAACGAGCAGCTCTTCGCGCGCTCGCCCCATCCCGTCGTCACAACCGATACCTCCGGAATCATTCTCCGCGCAAACAAGGCCGCGGTTCACCTCTGGAAGAGCCACTCCACTGAGGAACCGACCGGCCTCGACGCCGCCGAACGCCTGCCCCTGCGCGATGTCGTCGGCGCCGGACGTATCCGCAACTGGATTGAGGCCTTCGCCGAAAGCATGGTCCCGGGCACCCACGCCCTCGCCCTCCTCGAGGCAGGTGAAGACACCGCCGCCCTCCGGCTGCGCGTCTATCACCGTCCCATCGTCAACGAGGAAGGGGTTGTCGTGAGCCACCTCTTCCACCTCGCCATCGACGCTCTCGACGCCAGCGACGACGACAGTATAATGCCAGCGGGCAGCGAGGCCATGAGCCAGATCATCGGCGGCCTTGCGCACGACTTCAACAATCTCCTCGGCGTTGTCTCCGCCTACGCCGATCTCCTCGTCGACCAACTGCCCAACAACGCTCCCACACACCGCTACGCCCGCCAAATCCAAACCTCTGTCGAAAAAGGCACCCGCCTGCTCAAGACCTTCAGCCAACTGAGTAAAGAGGACGCCAGCGGCCTGCGGATCATCTCCCTTCCCGAACTCATCGAGGACATCGAAACGCTCCTCAAAAGAGTGATCGGCGGACGTATCAAGCTGATCCACGAGTTCGCCCAAGACGCGGGTGTCATCCACGCCGATCCCGTTATCGTCGAGCGTGGTCTCATCAATCTGCTCCTCAACGCCCGTGATGCCATCGAAGGCGAAGGCACCATCACTCTGCGCCTCGAAAAGCGCCCCGTCCCGCGTGAGGAAATCCCCGGCGGCTGCGCGGAGCCCGGCCCGTTCATCATCCTCACCGTCGCCGACACCGGTTGCGGCATCCCGGAGCCGATTCGCGACCGCGTCTTCGACCCCTTCTTCACAACCAAGCCGCCGGGCAAAGGCAGTGGCCTCGGTCTGGCCAGCGTAAAAGCGGGCGTCCGGAAGTGCGGAGGATTCGTCACCGTCGAAAGCGAAATCGGCGGCGGCACGGCTTTCTATCTCTACTTTCCGCTGCCCGGCGAACAACTGGTCTTCAACGACCTCGGCTGACACCCGCGCCTGCGGGGCGCATGACCGTAAAGCTAACAATCCGGTTACACCGTCGGGAAGGGCTGGCAACACACCCCGTTCCGCCGCAAAGTGAGGGTATGATGGAAAAGAAAAACCCCGCTTCCGTATCGCGCCGCCGCTTTCTGCAAGGCCTTACCGTCTCCGGCCTCGCCGTGGGCGCGGGCGGCTTGGCCGGTCCCGCCGCGCGGGCCAAGGCCGGAACCGGCGGCAAGGCGCGCAATATTCTCTTCTTCGTCTCCGACGGGATGAACATCGGCACCCTGCAGATGGCCGCCGCCTTCCGCGGCCTCACCGGCGGCAAACCCCTCGCATGGCTGGGGCTCTACGAGGAGAGATCGCCGGGCTTCACCCGCGCCATTATGGACACCGCCTCGGCGGATTCCCCCGTCACCGACTCCGCTGCCGCCGGAAGCGCGTGGGGCTGCGGCAGCCGCGTGAACAACCGTAGCCTCAACGTCGACCCTGCAGGCCGCGCCCTCGAACCCATTCTCGTCAAAGCCAAACGCGCCGGCCGCAAGACCGGACTCGTCTCCACTGCGCGCGTGACGCACGCAACCCCGGCCTCCTTTGCCGCCAACGCCGACCACCGCGACGAGGAAAACACCATTGCCGAGCAATACCTTGAACGGGAGATCGACCTCCTCATCGGCGGCGGCAACAAACACTTCGACCCCGCGCAGCGCGAAGACGGACGCGACCTCTACGCCGCCTACCGCGACGCAGGCTACAATGTAGTCCGCCACCGCGACATGCTTGCCAAGGCCGCCGCGACGGGAGCCCCCCTCCTCGCCGTTTTCTCCGGCGACCACCTACCCTACGAAATCGACCGCCTACACACTGCGGAACTCCGCGCCCGTGTGCCCTCCCTCGCTACCATGACCACCCGCGCCATCGGCTCCCTCGCGCAGTCCGCAGACGGGTTCGTCCTTCAGGTCGAGGGCGCGCGTGTCGACCACGCCGCCCATGCCAATGACTTTGCGGGCACCATCCACGACCAGCTCGCCTTTGACGACGCCGTCCGGGCCGGGCTCGAATTCGCCGCCGGTCGCGACGACACCCTCGTCATCGTCACCACCGATCACGGCACCGGCGGCGCCCAGCTCAACGGCCGCGGCCCCGCCTACTCCAACACCGGCGACCACTTCCGCAAAGTCCTCCACTACCGCGAAAGCTATCACAGTTTTCTGCTCGGGCTCCCCCTCGAGATCCCGCCGCAGCTCCTCCACAAGCGCCTCAACGACTTACTCGGCTTCGAAGTCTCCGAAGAGTTCACCGGTCCGCTCGCAGAGCGTCTCACCACCGAACGCACCCGCACCGGAAGTCACGGCAGCGGCGCATGGACACTCGGCAGCGGTCTCCGCCTCCCCCTCCTCCGCGAAACAGGCGTCGGCTGGACCTCGCACGCCCACACTGCCGACTACGTCGAACTCGCCGCCGTCGGCCCCGGTGCCGGGGCCGCCTCCCCCTTCATCCGCAACGACGAACTCCACCACGTCATGACCGCCGCTCTCGGCATCCCCGCCTGAGTCCGCCACCCTTGGTAATAGGCGAGCGAGGAGGATGCGCCAGCTATCCGCCTGGCTGCGCACGGCGGCCCCAGCCCGAACATGGGGCCTGGCTCAGCTACGGCACCGCCGCACCCGGCCAACACATGACCCTGCGGGTGGACACCGAAACGGGCCTTCCTATATTGAGGTGCAAAATAAAGGGAGCCTTTGTCCACTGCACGACCGGCCTCACCGCAAACGATTTTCCGCATAGGCGCCGGGCTGTGACACCGTCCCACGGACGGGGCCGCTCAACGAACCGACCGCCCGGACCGGAGCGCATTCCCCGCCCGCAGCGCAGCGCAGGCGGCTTGGAGATCGTCCGGCTGCGGGGCGGTGAACTCCATGGGAGTTCCGCTCACGGGGTGGGCGAAGGCGAGCCGGCGCGCGTGCAGCATCACACGGGGAAATGGGGGATCACCGGGCCGGGCGCGGTAGCCGTAGACAGTGTCACCCGCGAGGGGGTGGCCGAGCCATGCCATGTGCACGCGGATCTGGTGGGTGCGCCCGGTGTGGATTGCCACGTCGAGGAGCGCGAAACAGTCGCCGAAGCGTTCTGCCACGCGCCAGCGGCTCAGGGCCGGCCGACCGCCGGGGACGACGGCCATACGGTGCCGCTGCACGGGATGGCGCCCGACTGGTTCGCGGATCTCCCCGCCCGCCGCCGCGGGCAGGCCGCGCCCTAGCGCCGTATATGCCTTTTCGCACTGCCGCTCCGAGAAAATCTCCACCAACCGCCGGTAGGCACGCGGCGTCTTCGCCACCGCCATCACACCGGTCGTGTCCTTGTCGAGCCGGTGCACGATGCCCGGACGCTCCGGGCTACCCACCTCTGCCAGCGCCGGGCCGCAATGGTGCAGCAACGCGTGCGCGAGCGTGTTCTCCCCCGTGCCGCTGCCCGGATGCACGACGCGCCCGGCGTCCTTGTTCAGAACAAGCAGGTCCGCGTCCTCATAGAGAACGGCCAGCGGCAGGGCCACCGGACGCAGGGCCGACACGCGCTCCGGCGGCAGGTAGACCGTGAGCACTTCGCCCGCGCGCACGCTCTTTTTTTTCGCGAGGGCGGCGTCGTCGCGCCACACCCGTCCCTCTGTAAAGAGCGTTTGCACCCGGCTGCGGCTCCACTGCGGAAAAAACGGCACGAGCGCCTTGTCCGCACGCGGCGAATCCCGCTCCAAGACAATCTCGAGCGCTCCCTCCCCTGCGGTCTCCTCCGGCTCCGGCTTCATGGCCCATGCAGCGATTCAGCGGGTGCGGGTCGCCCGCAGCCGGTGGCGGCCGGGCCGGAGGACGGTGCCATGGGCACACACCCACGAATCGGAGAGGTCGAGCCGGGCGGACACGCCCTGCGGAACTTTCAGATCGAGGGACAGCGAATCATCCTCCATGCGCCACGCGACAGCGGCCTCGCCGTGCGGCGTGCGCAGCCGGGCTTCCGCCGCCGTGAGGCTGCCGCCGGGGCGCGGTTTGAAGCGCAGCGCGGAGTAGCCGGGAGCGTCGGGAACAAGGCCTGCCACGGTGGAGACAAGCCAATCGCCGACAGCCCCGTAAGCGTAATGGTTGAAGGAATTCATGCCCTTGTCCGCAAAACCGTCTTCGGGCGTCCATCCGTTCCAGCGTTCCCACACCGTTGTGGCACCGTGAGCCACCGGAAACAGCCATGACGGGCAGGTTTGCTGCTCCAAAAGGGTATAGGCAAGATCCAGTGCCCCGAACCGTTCAAGGACATGCAGCAGATAGGGTGTGCCGACAAATCCGGTCGCCAGATGATTGTCCCGGCTCCGGATGTCGCGCGCGAGCGTCTGGAAAACGCCGGGACGCATGCTTTCTTCAAGCAGGTCAAAATGAAGAGCGAGGACGCAGGCCGTCTGGCTGCCGCAAGTGAGCATACCCCCGCGCGTGACGAAACGCTCACGGAAGGCACTGACCACGCTCTCGCGCAGGCGCGTCCAACGGTCGCGCCCGTCCCGGTCTCCAAGGGTGGCGGCGGTTTCGGCGAGTATGCGGGCGTTGTTGGCATAGAAGGCCGTGCCGATGAAGTCTTTCGGGGTGGAACCCTCCGTGCTGTCATTGCCGACGGGAGCGAGCCAGTCGCCGAACCCGCCCCAGCTGTCTTTGTCCGGATGGGGGCGGATGAACCCAGCGACTTTGTGGGCGGCGAGGAACTCCATGTACCCGACCATCGACGGATACGCATCGGATAGAAAGCGGGTCTCTCCATAGTGACGGTACATCGCCCACGGCACAATGAGTGCCGCGTCCGCCCACGCCGGACCGCCGTCATCGGGCAGCCCGAAGCATTGGCAATCGGGCACGCAGGGAGGGACGCTTCCGCCGGCGTTTTCCTGAGCATCCCGCAGGTTCAGCAGCCAACGATGAAAAAATGCGCGCACATCGTAGAAAAAAGCGGCCGTGGGTGCAAATACCTGGGCGTCGCCCGTCCATCCGAGGCGTTCGTCGCGCTGCGGGCAGTCGGTCGGCACATCGAGGAAGTTGCCCTTCAGGCCCCAGCGGATGTTTTGCGCAAGCTGGTTAAGCATGGGGTGGGAACAGGAAAACCAACCCGTGCGCCGGAAGTCGGAGTGGAGGACAACCGCTTCAACTTCCTCGATTGCTTCCTGTGCCACTCCGGTGATTTCCACGTAGCGAAATCCGTGGAAGGTGAAGAGGGGTTCGTAGGTTTCGGGGCCACCGCCCTTGCAGGTGTATTGATCGGTGGCGCGTGCAGACCGCAGATTGTCCGTGTAGAGGTGCCCGGCGCCGTCGAGCACCTCGCCGTGGCGCAATGTCACGCATGCGCCGCGCTCTCCCCGCAACCGCAGACGCACCCGACCCGTGAGGTTTTGACCGAAATCGACAAGGATGCGGTTTTCTCCGGTGCCCACCGGCCCGGCGATGCGCCCCGGCAGGACTTCCTGCGCCCGCACCGGCTCGCCGATGAAGGGGGTAAGCACCGCCGAGCTGTCCGGCGCCGGCACCGCAGCCGTCCATCCCGCGCCCGCGCCGCCGGGCCGCGACCAACCGGGTATCTCCCGCCGGGCGTCAACCGTTTCGCCCATGATGATATCCGAGGCCAGCCACGGCCCTTCCGCGACCCGCCAGGTGGTATCGGTGGCAACGGTCATCCGCACACCATCCGCACAGGTAACACGCAGCTCCGCGCGCACGGAAGGACGGTCACCGTAGACCTGCCGGTCACGGTTGGCGACGTGGCCACAATACCAGCCGTCGCCGAGGATGAAGCCGACGACATTGTCCCCTGCCGCAAGAAGCCGGGCAGGGTCGTAGGTCACATAAAAGATCCTCGTACGGTAATCGCTCCAGCCGGGCACGAAATCATCGTCTCCAAGGCGGTGCCCGTTGATCTCCACGCGAACCAGCCCACGCACAGCGACAGTGAAGACTGCCGAAGACACATCCGCCGAGAGCGAAAATTCCTTTCGAAAGAGGGGCACCGGCGGGGAGGTGCGTGGACCGCCGACCCATGGCGCCTGTATCCAAGCGGCTTCGCCGGAGAAAGGAAGTGGGGGGGGGTGCGGCATAGAAGGGTGCCGATCAAGGCGGCGACCGTCCCCCGCGTCAAGATACACCGGGGGCACCCGCCCCCCGCAGGCGATCCGGGCGTCACGTCCGGGCGGGAACGGCGGCGCGGGCGCTGTCGCGCATACGCTGCCAGCTTTCCTCCACCACGGCACTGCAATCGTGCAGAGTGATGCGTTCGAGGCGCACTTCGTCAAGCATGGCCTCGGGCAGTGCGTCGGCGGCTGCACGCAAGGTGCCGCGCTGCATGGCCTCGCCCAAGGAGACAGCCAGCGCGAGCAAGACCGTCACTTTGAGGCGGCCCGCGTGCAGGAGCGGATGGTGCTGGTGGCGCACTGCCTTCACCGCGAAATCCGGAAAACCCCACATTTCCAGCAACCGGGCGCCTGCCTGAAGGCAGTCGATGCGCGCCTCCTCGCGCTCGCGGGCGATCTGCGGAGCGAGCCGTCCGACAGATATACGCACATCGGGCTTCACCCGCGCAAGCATACGGGCGACCGGCACCATTCCCGCCCGGTAGAGCATTCCAAGGGAAAACGTGGCCGCGCGGTCACCGCCGGTGCGCTCCGCCAAGGCCTCCGCCCATGCTGCCACGGCCAACCCCCGCTCGACGAAGGTATCCGCCGCGAGCCCGTAGCACTCCAGCCCGTCGCCTGCGAGATCGGCGGCCAAAGCAAGCGAACTGGTCCGGGCCAGCGAAAACCGCATGGCCGCGTCCGCCCCGCTTACCGCCTCGGGACCTCCGGCGAAGCGCACGCCGAGAAACGCGCGCACACCCCCGTCCTCGCGCCGCAGTGTTTCGAGCGAGCGGGCGGCGGTGTCCGCATTGAGGATGGCGGACAACAGCCGGGCGGAAGGGGGTGGATGATCCAGACCCAGGAACGGGTTGCTCATAGCTGCCAAATCTGAAAGAGCCCGTCCGATGGTCAATACGCCTCGCGGGCATGAACGCTTTTTGAGCGATCTTTGACAATTCAAGGAAGCTTCAATCGACGGCTTTCGCCGTCCAGAACTCCACTTCGCGCCGGTCGCTGAACGGAGTCTTCTCCGTTCCTATGATTTGGTAGTCCTCATGGCCTTTGCCCGCGACAACAACAAGATCGCCCTCACCGGCAGCAGCGCAGGCCGCCGCGATGGCGGCGGCGCGGTCCGGATCGACGGCCGCGCGCTCCGGGTTGTCCATGCCGCCGAGGATGTCCCTAATGATCCGCGCCGGGTCCTCCGTGCGCGGGTTGTCCGAAGTGACGAATAGCCGGTCGGCGAGCGCTTCGCCAAGGCGGCCCATGAGCGGGCGTTTGCCACGGTCGCGGTCGCCCCCGCAACCGAAGACAAGAAGAAGCTTCCGGTGCTCCATGCCGCGGCAGGCGCGCAGAAGGTTTTCAAGGCCGCCGGGGTTGTGCGCATAGTCAATGACCGCAGTCGCGCCGCCGCCGAGGACGACCGTCTCCATGCGCCCCGGCACGGGAGGAAAGTCACCCGCCGACTCGCAGAGCCTCTCCGGGGAATGCCCGAGGGCGAGCAGGGCCGCCACCGCCGCGAGCACGTTGTCCGCCTGAAACCGGCCCGCGAGCGGGGCCACAAGATCATGCGAGCGCCCGCGCCAAGCAAAGCGGAGGCGCAGTGACGACGCCCCCGGACGGACATCCTCCGCCATGACATCGGCGGGAAAGGCGGTGTCCGTCGAATAGGTGAGCAGGCCGCCGGACGAGGCCGCCGCGAGGGCCGCCGCGCGCGGGTCGGCGGCGTTGATCACGGCCGTGCCGCCGGGCGGCAGGCGCTCGAACAACCGCCGCTTGGCGGCAAAGTAGCTCTCTGTGTCACCGTGAAAATCGAGGTGGTCCTGCGTGAAATTGGTGAAGACACCCGCGCGGAAACAAAACCGCTCGACCCGGTCGAGCGCGAGCGCGTGAGAAGAGACTTCCATGGCCACAAGCCCCGCGCCCGCCGCGCGCAGGCGGGCGAGACGCCGCATCGACTCGTGGGCAAGATCTGTCGTGTAGTCCATGGACTCGATTCGGCGGTCACCGAGCCAACAGCCCAAGGTCCCCATCGAAGCCGCCGCCGCGCCCGGCACCCCGGCGAGGTGCGCGATGAGGCGCACCGTCGTTGTCTTGCCATTTGTGCCCGTGACGCCGATAAGATCGAGGGCTTCGTCCGGACGCCCATACGCCGCGCGCGCCGCCTCGGCAAACGCCTTGCGCGGATCCGGCACGACCCAACCGGCGGCAAAGGAAGCGCCCGTCGGGCGGTCCGCCACGACCCCCGCCGCGCCGCGTGCCCGCGCCTCGCCGATCCGCGCAAGGCCGTCGCTCCACCGATTGTAGGCGAGAAACTCCGGAAAGGCGAAAAACAAGTCACCAGCCTCCACCTCGCCGGGACGGCAGGAAAATCCGCTGAAGCCCTCCGCCGGCACCCGGCCCAACGCCGGAACGCCAAGGACCCCCGTCCAGTCCACCGCTACGCGCGCTGGGCCCATCGAAAATACCGCAACGGGTCCAAAAACGCCCCGCCTTCGGTACTAGCGGTCATCGCCCTTGCGGTACCAGCGCCCGCGTGCGTCCTGCAACCACACGCCCTCGCGCGCCTGCTGGGCAATGCGGATGGCACGCTGCTGCCCGACCTCCTCGGCGCTGCTATTGGTGCGGCGCGCGATCATAGCGTAGACCTCGCGGCGGTCGGCGTTTTCCGCCCGCAGGAGAGCCTCGCGCGCGTCCTCCAAATCCTCGCGCGCCTCGAGGAAGCCGAGGTTGTTCTCCCCCACGACCCCGGCCAGCTTCATCTCGTCTACGGCGGGCTGACGCTCGCGCATGCGGTCCACCGGGCTGGCGGACAACGTGGCCCCGAGCAGGGCGCACAAAACAAACAGGCTCAATACGATCCGCAACGGGTTCATTGTTTTTCCTCCATCAGCTCTTCCAAAGGTTTGTAATCCATCGCCGCCGACTCTCGGTCGAGGTCGGCGAAGAAATCTTCCAGATCGCGCTGAATCCGGTGATTGATCGTCACCTCGATGTAAATGGGCTCGATCTGGATGGGATCGACCCGCACCCGCAGGCAGCCCGAGAGGAGCCCCGCCGCCAATACCAGCACGATGATTCGCATGGGGGAAAGGAAACACACACGCTTCCGCTTGGCAACCGACATCGACAAAGATTCACCGCGCCGCCCGCCAATACCAAACCGCGGGAAAACGCCTCCGGACCACGGCAACATTTCCGCGTTTTTTTTCGCCTCCGCTGCAACTTATCCCCCGCCGCGGGTTTTCACGCAATGAAGCAAGTTTCGTGGTTTCACTTTCGAGTTAGAGTTAGTCAGACAGAGGCGCATAGCGCCCATGACATCAGGGTATCAACGCCCCGCTCGCCGAGCGGGGCGTTTTTATTTCCTCCCTCCGCCCGGCCCCTACGCTTGGCAAACCCCACGCGGGCCCTACGGTGATCCGCCGTGGCTATTTTTTTCTTCCTCTTCACCTTCATGGGCGGATTCGCCGCCGTCTTCACCTACTTCGTCAGCAGCCTCCTCTTTCCGGGGGCCGACACCGCCCAAACGCGCAAGGCGCGCAATATCGGCTTCACCGCCGCCGCCATCCTCCCTGCGCTGCTCCTGGGTATCTTCACCGTCACGCGCCCCGATGGCGCGCCCATGGCCGGGGCTGTAATCCCCGCCCTGTGGGTCTTCTGCATGCTCGCGGGCATCGCCCTCGGGCTCGCCGCCGTCCACCGCTCGCGGGTACGCAGGCAGGGAAGCGTCCCCCCCGGATGAGCGTCCCCGGCAGCGCTCACGTTGCGCTTGCAGTTTACCCGCCGTGCCTTAAAAGACCAGTGCATGGAGAATGCCAGCAAAGAGACGGGCGCGGATCCGGGGGTCGCTGCGTCACGCGATGTCCTCGTCTCCACCCAATGGGTCCGTGAACGCCTCGACAGCAAAAACGAACTACGCCTTGTGGAGTGCAATGAAGACCGGCTGCGCTACCACCACGGCCACATTCCCGGTGCCGTGCAGATCCACTGGGCCGAAGACCTCAACGACAAACGCATGCGCGACTGCATACAGCCGCCGGATTTTGCCCGCCTGTGTGCGTCCCGCGGCATCGGCCCGGACACCACCGTTGTATTCTACGGCGACAAGGCCAACTGGTGGGCATGCTACGCATTCTGGATATTTGAACTCTTCGGGCACCGCGATATCCGCATCATGGACGGAGGCCGCGACAAGTGGATCGACGAGGGCCATCCGTGGACACAGGACCGCGTCGCCTACCCGGAGGTCGAATATCCCGTTCCCGCCGCGCGCCGCGACTACACGGTCCGCGCCTTCTACGCCGATGCCCTCGCCCAGGCGAAAATGGGCAAGCCGCTCATCGACGTCCGCTCCCCTGGAGAATACACGGGCGAAACTTTCCATGCCAGCGACTTTCCCGGTGAGAGCGCGCTCATCGGCGGGCACATCCCCGGTGCCCGCAACATCCCGTGGGACAACGCCGTCCGGGGCAACGGGACATTCAAGCCACGCGCGGAGCTGGAGAAAATCTACCTAGACCGGAACCAACCGCCGGATGAAGACGGCATCATCGCCTATTGCCGTATCGGCGAACGCTCCGCCCACACGTGGTTCGTCCTCAAACACCTCCTTGGTCTGAAAAACGTGCGTAACTACGACGGCTCGTGGACCGAGTGGGGCAACCGCGTGCGCTCGCCCGTCGCCCAAGGCCCGGACCCGGGAAGTCTTTGATTCCGCCCGCGTCCGCCCAATCCGAACATCCGCGACGGAAAGCCTTTGCCAACGCACCGGTCGTCTCCGTAGGAACACGCTCCACAAATCTTCGGGCACTCTCCGCCCGCTACATCTGTTCAACCCGAAAACAACATAAAATACCATGCCAAGACCCGTCACCCTGTTCACCGGCCAGTGGGCCGATCTCTCCCTTGAGGAACTTGCTCCGAAGGCAAAGGAAATGGGCTACGACGGCCTCGAACTCGCCTGCTGGGGCGACCACTTCGAGGTCGGCAAAGCCGATGCCAAATACCTCAAGGCCAAGTGGGAACTCCTCGCCGACCACGGCCTCAACTGCTGGTCCATCTCCAACCACCTCGTCGGGCAGGCCGTGTGCGACAACATCGATGAACGCCACAAAGCCATCCTCTCCGACGAAATCTGGGGCGACGGCGACCCCGAGGGCGTGCGCAAGCGCGCCGCGCGCGAGATGATCGCCACGGGCAAAGCCTGCCGCAAGTTCATGGATGCCAAGCCCAAGGCCCTGCGCACCCTTGAGTTTCCCGCCGTCGTCAACGGCTTCACCGGTTCGTCCATCTGGCATGCCTGCTACGCCTTCCCGCCCACGAGCCAGGCCTATCTCGACAAGGGCTTTACCGATTTCGCGAAACGGTGGAAGCCCATTCTCGACGCCTTCGACAAGGTCGATGTCAACTTCGCTCTCGAAGTCCACCCCACCGAGATCGCCTTCGACACCGCCACCTCCCACCGTGCCGTCGCCGCCGTGGGCGGGCACAAACGTTTCGGCTTCAACTACGATCCCAGCCACCTCGGGTATCAGGGTGTTGACTATGTCAAGTTCATCCGCGACTTCGCCGGGCGCATCTACCATGTGCACATGAAAGACGTGTGGTGGGGACACGGCAACGGCGACATCGGCGTCTTCGGCGGACACGCCGACTTCGGCGACGCCCGCCGGTATTGGGATTTCCGCTCCCTCGGCCACGGCGACATCCGCTTCGAGGACATCATCGTCGCCCTCAACGATATCCAATACGCCGGTCCGCTCTCCGTTGAGTGGGAAGACGTCCGCATGGACCGCTTACATGGCGGCGCCGAGGCCGCCGCCTTCACGCGCAAGGTCGACTTCCCCTCCAGCACGCTCGCCTTCGACGCCGCCTTCGACAAATCCAACCAATAATCCGAATCATGAAGCTCAACCGCAAACTCCGCATGGGCATGGTGGGCGGCGGCCCCGGTGCCTTCATCGGCAACGTCCACCGCATGGCCGCCAACCTCGACGGCAATATCGAACTCGTTGCCGGGGCCTTCTCCAGTGATCCCGAAAAATCGAAAGCCGCTGGCAAGGCATGGTTCCTCGACCCCGCCCGCGTCTACGGCTCCTACACGGAGATGGCCAAAGCCGAGGCCGCCCTGCCCCCCGGCGAGCGCATCGACTTCGTCTCCGTCGTCACGCCCAACCACCTGCACTTCGCCGTCGCAAAGTGCTTCCTCGATGCCGGGATCAACGTCGTGAGCGACAAGCCCGCCACCTTTGACCTCGCCGAGGCCAGAAAGCTCGCCAAAGTGGTCGAAAAGTCGGGCAAGGTCTACGCCCTCACCCACAACTACAGCGGCTACCCCATGGTCAAGGAAGCGCGCGAACTCGTGCGCAAGGGCAGGCTCGGGCGCATCCTCAAGATCGTCGCCGAGTACCCGCAGGGCTGGCTCCTCAAGCAGATCGAGGCGGAGGACCAGAAACAGGCCGCGTGGCGCACCGACCCAAAGCGCGCGGGCGCGAGCTGCTGTATCGGCGACATCGGTACGCACGCCGAGCACCTCGGCCGCTACATTACCGGGCTCGAAATCGACGAAATCTGTGCCGACTTCACCACTTTCGTCCCCGGCCGCAAGCTGGAGGACGACGGCAACCTCCTCGTCCACTACAAGAAGACAACGAAAGACAACCTCCCTGCCCCGCGCGGCATCATCTACGCCTCGCAGGTGAGCGCGGGCGAGGAAAACGGTCCCCACATCCGAGTTTACGGCACCGAGGCCTCCCTCGAATGGCACCAGCCCGACCCCAACAACCTTATCCTCAGGTATCCGGAAAAACCCGTCGAGATCCGCCGCCCCGGCAACCCCTACAACCTCGTCGCCAACAACTGGACGCGCCTTCCCCCGGGGCATCCCGAGGCCTTCCTCGAAGCCTTCGCCAACCTCTACGGCGAAGCCGCCAAGGCCGTCGCCGATGAGGTGAGCGGACGCAAGGTCCGGGACTACGACTTCCCGGACATCCGCGACGCCGTCCTCGGCATGGCCTTCATCGAAGCCGCCGTAAAGTCCGCCGCCTCCAAGCAAAAGTGGACGCGGTTCCCGAAGGTGTAGGCACGATTCCAAGCCCGCTATGGCGCAACGGCGCGCGGATACCCGGTGGATTCGCTCCTTGCCAAAGTCTTCCTGAATTGATTGCCTGAACATTCTCTATCACGCGACGCAGCGGCTCTCTTCGCCGCCGTAATCCGTGTTTCTGTTCGTCTCACTTCACCAAAGGCACTTGTCATGGCTGAAATCCTCATCGGTAGCGAAAACTACCAAGATCACACCGAAACAAGCGAGGCGGGCGAGACGTTCGTCGTCCTCGGCAAGCAGCTGCCTAAACAGGCCAAATCCCGCCGAAACGCCCGCGCGCGGCGCCGCAACAAAATCCGCGGGCAGACACAATCGCAGGTACGGGACGTGTGGGGCACGCTCGGCATGGACGGCGCGCGCGGCCTCGCATGGAGCGGTCGCCTGAAGTATTCGGCGGAGGGCAACCGACGTTCTATCCCGGAGGAGTCCATGCCCGTCACCTGCGAGGAGATCCGCCTCATCCGCGAGACCATCCCCGAGGCGGGCGCAGGCAACCGCAAAGTCCTCGAGCGCTACATCAGCTTCGAGGAGATCGAATTCAACGACCTCCCGGAAAGCATCGACGAGGACGCTGTCCCCCGCCTGCGCCTCACCCTTATGCTCGGCCCGGACGAAGGCGCGCTTGTCTACTACCAGCTCTATCCGCTGCAAAAGAACGTTACGGCAAGCGCGCGCGAAGAGGTCGAACTGGAATACATTCAGCCCAAGCCGACCAAGGCGCACCAGTGCGGAGAGCGCGACCGCCTCCACTACAGCATACCGCTGCTTTCCTCCAAACGCATCGAAGAAACCGACGACGGCACCCTGCGCTACACCGCCCCCCGCGTGCACGAGCGCTTTGTCGTGAAGGTGCTCACCTTCAAGCGCGACAACGCCGAGTCTGAAAGCGTCCTCAGGCGCCTGCACTACCACATCTGGGGGCACACGCACGAACTCCTGCGCTGGAATCCCGCCGACGCCGCGTTCGAAGTCGTCGACGGCAGCTCCCTGCGTCCGGACGTCCGCACCCTCTTCCTCATCCACGGCACCATGTCGTCGACCAACACCGCCTTCGCCGGTCTCCTCGACGGCGGAGACAAATCATGGATCGCCAAGGCCCATGCCGGCAACAATGGCCCCTACGGCCAGATCATCGGCTTCAACCACCCGACCTTCTCCGAAGATGCCGAGGCCAATACCGCCGCTTTCCTCGACCGCCTCCCGCGCAACTTCGAGTTTCACGGCGGCGTCGACCTCATCACCCACAGCCGGGGCGGCCTCTTCGGCAAATACCTCGCCCTCAATGCCTCTCCCCTCCACATCCGGCGCGGCGCCCTCGCCGCCTGCGCCAACGGTGTGGGATTTTTCACGGCCGGCCGGCGCATCGCCAAGCTCCTCTCCATCCTGCGCACCACCTCCACCGCAGCTCCCGTCCTCAAAGGCCTCATGGCGCTCGCGCAGCACTCCGGCGAGTTCCTCATGGACCAGCCCGGCGCGCGCCTCATGACCCCCGGCAGCGACCGCCTCAAAGCCCTCCTCCGGTCCCCTGCCGTACCCAACCCGCCCAAGTTTCTCCCCGTCGTCGGCGACTTCCGCAGCGACCTCGTCGCCCACCACCGCTTCTACCGCCGCTGGGCCGAACGCGGGCTCGACCTCCTCCTCAAACCCGTCCTCGGGCGGCAACACGACTGGGTGGTCGGAACAAGCGAACAATACATTGTCGCGCCCGAGTGCTACCCGGAAGGCTGGTATGCGGACGGACTCAAACCCGGCCGCGTCCACACCGCCCGCCACTCCGGCTACTTCGTCCCCGAAAACGGCAATGTCCCCAACCCCGCCCCCGCACGCATCGAACGCTTCCTCCGCACGGGCAAGGCGTGGGGATGACACTTCACCTCGTCCCCGCGGAGCCCAGTTCACTCAGGAACTGCTCGAAGTCGCCGAGACGTTTTTCCAAGATCGACCGCAGAATCGGCAACTGAATTGGCTGGTAGTCATGCACGGCAAGGTTTCGGAAGCCCACCATCGCCTGCATCGCGCACAGCGATTCCAGGCTCAAACAACCCTCTTTGTGCAGCAGGGAAAAAGCGTCTCTTGACGACTGGGGCACGCCGCACCGCCGCTGCGCCACTTCATGCATGGCAAGGTCAATAGCCGGCCTCGCACGCGCGCTGGAGGTTTAAGACAATGGCATCCTGCACGGTGAAGTTCGTCAGGCGCTCCGGATCGTCTTGGTAATCGTCCTTGATACGGCGCAGGCACCGGCGGATGATTTCACGTTTGTTCAGGTAGACGTCGTCGGTCATAACAGCGCCTCCAATACCGGGCGGCGCTCCTCGTTCAGCCGCGCGTAATCCGAAAGTGCGTACATCTCGAAAACCGCTCGCGAACCCGGCCCGTCCTCATAGAGGCATTTCCCGTTCACAACGACTTCTTTGCGCATCACCGTGCTCGCCCCGTACAAGTCCACAAGATCCACTTCAACGCCGTTCTCCGCAGCCAAGGCATTGGCAACGTCGAAAACCTTCACGGGATCGATTTCACGCTCAGCCAGAAATGCCACATCGATGTCACTTTCGACGGACCGGGCACGCCCTTCGGCAGTCGATCCGAATCGATAGATCAACCGTGCGCCGAACAACCCGCGCAGGCGGTCCACGATCAGCCGGTCGACAGCGGCAAAGTCCCTTTCCATGCGAACAACGGTAGCCCGGCCCCCTCGGGTGGCGAGCAAAACTGCCTGCGCCGCCGAGAAATCGCCGCAGCTGGCGCCTTCGGCGTGACAGGGCGCCGGCTTTGCCCTTTGCTTTCCGGTCTATCGACTCCGTGCCGCCGCATGCAGTCGAGGCAAGCACAACCACGTATGACAGCACGATTCCAGTTTGTCGCCGGAGCGGACGACTTTCTCGTCACAAGGGCGGGTGCCGTCCGGTGGGAGAAACTCACCGCCGGCATCGAAGACGAGTTCGGGCGCGAGGTGGTCGACGGCCAGGCCGGCATCGTTGCCGAAGTGGACGACGCCGTCGCACGCTTTACCTCCGCCGTGAGCACCATGCCCATGTTCGGCGACCGCAAGGCCGTCTGGTTCAAGGGCGTCAACTTCCTCGCCGACACCGTCGTCGGACGCTCCGATACCACCGAGAAAGCCGTCGAAAAACTCCAGTCCGTCCTCGGGTCCGTCGACCCCGCGCAAGTCGGCGTCCTCATCACCGCCGCCCCCGTCGACAAACGACGGCGCGGCTTCAAGTGGTTCCAGAAAAACGGCGACACCGAGATCGCCGAAGCCAAGAACGACCCCGCCGCGCTCGCCGCCATGGTCGCCGCGGAAGCCGACAGCATGGGAATCTCCTTTGCTCCGGACGCCGTTGACGCCCTCCTCGCCCGCATCCAGAACAACCCGCGCCTCGCCCTCGAGGAAGTGCGCAAGCTCGCTACCTACCTTGGCGAGGAAGGCGGCCCCGTCACCAAACGGCACATCTTCGACCTCGTCCCGACTTTCGGCGAAGGCGACATGTTCGAGACCGTCGAGGCATTTTACGCCCTCGACCTCCCGTGGACCCTCGACGCCATCCGGCGCCACTTCTTCGTCGGCCACCACGCGCGCCCCATGATCACCTCCCTGCAAAACCGCAACCGCCTCCTCATCCAGATCAAGGCGCTCATCGAGGCCCGCGCACTGCCCCCCCGCCTAAACAAAGCCGCCCTCGACCAGGCGCAGCGCCGCCACGGCGACGCCTTCGGCGGCATCGACGACAAAAGCAGCTTCAACATCTTCACCCAGCACCCATTCTATCTAAGCCGCGTCGCCGCCCCCGCCCACCGCCTCACCCTCAAGCAGCTCATCGAGTTCCAGCACCAGTTCCTCGAAGCCTTCCGCGGCATCCTCGGCCGCCACGAATCCGGACACGAAGCCGTCCTCCGCGAAACCGCCCTCCGCTGCCTCGGGTAACCTCCGCCCGGCATAGTGCGCCCGCTCCACAGTCAAACTATATTTCTTCCAGATCTTTATAATAAATCCCGGAGATGTTTTTTTGGACAGGATCTTCCCGCTATGCCCCAAGCGCACGCGCGGACTCACAGCCTTGGGGAGCGGGGAAAAGGAGTTGCGCGGCCGGCCGCGGGCGGTGCACAATCGGCTACCTCGATATGCTTAACCAATCATCCGCGTTCTGCCTAGTCTTCATTTTTCTCTTCCTCCCGCTGCTCGCGGGGACCGCTCCGGCAGCGGAGTCCCCGGATCCGGTGCGGGTGGGCGTGACTGATTCGCCGCCCTTTTCCTACCAAGCGCCAGACGGATCGTGGACGGGTCTAACCGTTACTCTTTGGGACGACATAGCGCGGAATCTCGGGATCGACTACGAGGTGCACCCAACGACGGTGAGCGAGTTGCTCGGGAGTTTGCGCGAAGGCGACCTCGACGTGGGCGCTGCGGCGCTTGTCGTAACCTCGGAGCGCGAGGAGTTCATGAACTTCTCGCACACCTTTTTGAGCGGCGGTCTGAGTGTGGCGACACCCGCGGCGGAACAATCGCTCTGGCTCGCGATCATCGAACGCCTTGTGACGTGGCAGTTTTTCGCCGCCATCGGCGGACTTGCCCTCCTTCTCGCTGGCATCGGTGTTCTCGCGTGGCTGGCCGAGCGCCGCGGCAACGCCGAACAATTCGGCGGCACTCCACTCGAGGGCATCGGGAGCGGATTCTGGTGGAGCGCTGTGACCATGACGACGGTGGGCTACGGCGACAAGGCTCCCATCACCTTTCCCGGCAAACTCCTAGGACTCTTTTGGATGTTCGCATCGATCCTCCTGATCTCGGTCTTCACAGGTGCCATCGCCTCGGCCCTCACCGTAAGCACCATCGCGCCGCGTATTTCGTCGTTCAACGATCTCTACCGCGCGCGCGTCGGGGTCGTCGCCGGCTCGCAGGCGGAACATTTCCTCACCCACGAGGGCGTCGCCCACCGCGCCTACCCCGACACACGCACGGGCCTGAAGGCGGTCGCCGGAGGCGAACTCGACGGATTCGTCAACGACGCCTCGCTCCTGCGCTACTTTGTCCGCAACGAATTCCCCGGCGAAATCATCGTTCTTGAAAGCGAATTCCGCATAAGCTTCCACGCCATCGGGCTGCGGCGCGGATTTCCCCTCCAGGAGCAGATCAACCTCGAACTCCTACGCGCCATTGAATCCGACAGCTGGCCACCCACCGTCCGACGCTTCATCGGCCACGAGCGCTGAGCCTGCGGGAACCGCCGGGGCCTCCCACAACATTCCCGGAACCGCAGTGTGCCCGCAGATCCGGGGGCGCGGCGTATCAACAAGCCCGAGGAGCTATGTTGTGCCGCCCCCCCCGGCCACAAACTACGCCCTAATCATTAGCGACGCAGGAAAAGGTTCACCGTGCGGGTGAAAAAACTT
>JAFIGH010000087.1 GCA_020831525.1 Opitutales bacterium | reverse complement strand
GCTACCGTTTGCTGATGCTGGGGAAGGGGGCGGCGTCGAAGCGCGACGGGACGGGCGCGCGGATTGACCCGGCGGTGCTTGCGGAGGCGGCGTCCTCGGGGGGCGAGCTGGAGGCGCACGAGTTGCTGCGTCTGCGGGCGCGCTTTTTCACGCGCGGCAAGGCGCTGGGGACGGAGTTTTGGCTGCGCGAGGGGGCGGGTGCGGCGGCGTTGTCACGCCTGCGCAAGCCGCCCGGAGCGCGACCGGTGGAGGTGTTGAAGGACACGAACCTCGCGGTGGCGGGAAGTGGCTATGGCGTAGAGGTATCGACCTCGTGACGGACGGCATCGGCGAACAACCTACGGCTGGATATGAAAGATTGCGACCGCTTCAGTCGGCCCAGCGGTGCGGCTGGAGTAGAGAGGGGTCGGGATCTTCCGTTTCGGCGTAGTAGACGGCCATGCGGATGCTGAAGAGCCGCTCGCGAGCGGTGTTCTCGCGCAGGTTTTGGACTTCTTCGAAAAGCGTCTCGGGGGAGCGTCCACGCAGTTCTTCAATTTGACCCATACCGATATCGATAAGATCACGCACAACCTCAATGCGCATACCGGGAATGCGGTTGAGGGGAGAGTGGAGTGCCTCGGTGTCGACCTTCTTTTTCCGGCGTTTGGATGGCTGAAATTCTTCGAACATTGTGTTTTCGCTCGTTGGATTGAATGAGTTAGGGGAACTTGCCGCTGCGGGCAAGTTTCCGTGTTCTCCATCCGAATGTGTGTTCGAGTAATCAATGTACGAACGAATCGTTTCCATAGAGTGTGGAGATAGATGAATTAAGGTAGATGATCGGAATGTGAATGCCGTCCCATGTCCCTTGATACGGAGCGTTCTTGGGTCGACCGTGCTTCTCCGCGCTCATTCGAGCGCGGCCCCGTTGAGGCAAATGTTGGCGTTTGGATTTAGCGGTGCGGTCTCACGGGTGGCACAGGTGCACGAAGCGGTTTGCCGGACGGCGGCTTTTATGTAGGGTGCGAATATGTTCCGGTTCCCCTTTCACCGTCCGGCATTGGATTTGATTTTTTTTTGTATTGTGAGTGTTTCGACGTCCCTTTCGTCCCGCGATGCGTTGCCTGACGGGCATTACGCTCTTCGCCTTGATGGTGGTGTGTACCAAGGAGGGCGTCACTCCGCGGCGGAGA
This sequence comes from Opitutales bacterium, assembly GCA_020831525.1. Taxonomy (GTDB): domain Bacteria; phylum Verrucomicrobiota; class Verrucomicrobiia; order Opitutales; family Oceanipulchritudinaceae; genus SLLG01. Next base: position 22,517 of record JAFIGH010000087.1, on the reverse strand, counting down.
TCGACTTGGTGCGGGAGGGTGGAAAATGGAATTCCGTGCCGTGGGCGTTCTTTATGGAGTTCAACGCTGCCGAGCATCCGGGAGAGATCGCGGCGACGGTCGAGGACGGGAGCGGGCGCGTGACGCTGGACATGGAATTTCCGGTCTATCGCGATGCCTACAGCGATTCCACGGAGGCGTCCTACCGCGTTGTACTGGTGGAGGGTGCGCGGGGTGTGGACGGATATTTTGAAGGGCGCTTCAGCGGTCGTCCTGTGGCGGGAAGTGTGGCGGTGGAGCGGAGTTCGCCTCGGCGGGTTCCGGAAGGCTTTGTGCCGCCGGCCCCGGGCGAACACCCGCGGTTGCTCCTGCGCCGCAAGCAGATCCCGGAGCTGCGGCGCCGGGCGGATACGGAACGGGGACGGTCGATCGTCGCGATCCTGCGCGAGTCGGTTGACTCCGGTCGCGACCGGAACGCCCGGCCTGTCGCACTTGGTTTCCTTTACCACATCACCGGCGAGGATCGGTATGCCGAAGCATTGCGCGGGATCGCCGAAAACTGGCTGGAGATGGGAGGCAAGTCGGTCTACGCCGGCAGTCGCGACCAACTCCGCATGCTGGAATGGGCCGAGCGGACGGTGGAGGTGGCGCTGGCCTATGACTTTGCGGCCGAGGCGTGGGATGACGCTTTCCGTGAGCGCGTGGAGCGTTTTCTTGCGCTGGCGATGACAGGTCTGATCCGCGGCGGAGGACCGGGCTGGAATCCATCGCCTTGGAGTAACTGGAATGCTCATGCGCGCGCCGCGGCCGGCCTCTCGGCGATGTTGCTGGCCGACAAGTATCCGTTTCCGGTGCCCGCCGCGGATGAATTCCCCAATATACCGGAGATCGCCGGAGGGCGCGAAATTCTCGACACGGACGACGCGCTGGAGGTGGCGCTGCGGGGAGTGCGCCGGTGGATGGACCACGCCTTGGGCGACCGCGGATGGAACGCGGAGGGGGAAATCTACACGTCGGCCACGCTCCGTTCCATACTGCCGTTTTTGCACGGATACCGGAATATGACCGGGATCAACGCCCTGTCGGGGACGAACGGGGAGTGGGCGATCCCCGTCTACGCGTGGCGTTACCTTGTCGGACCCGGCGGGATGGACGTGTCCCGCATCGGTGTCGGCGGAGGGATCAACCCGCGGATGCCGGGAATCCTTGCCTACGGATTCGATCTGGTGCCCGACGCGTGGAAACCGGGAGTCCTCTGGACTTGGAACCGGCTCTTGGAAATGGACCCGGAAGCGTTGAGTGAGGCGTCGTCGCCGACGGGTTGGGCGATGTCGCTGCTGCACTATCCGGAGAACGGAAACGAGGTGAATCCCGCCATGGCGTTTCCCCGTGTCTACCGCGACAGGCAGAAAGGCGCCTACGCCTTCCGCAACCGATGGCGGGACGGCGATGACATCATCGCCACCGTGTTTGCGAAGAGCGATTTCCGGCGCGCCAGCTGGTCCCGGCCCGATGCGGGTATCTTCCGCATAAGCGGGCTCGGACACCACTGGGCGGTGTGGGGCGACGTCGCTAAATCGGGCGGCCGGAATCTCGAAACTGTGGTCCAGGTGCCGGAAGAAATCGCTCAAATGCTCGGTGCGGAAGAGGTGTTCTTCGACGGACGGCCTGACGGATCAGGATCGGTGACGCTGAAGCTGGACCGGCTATACCGGAAGCCGAAAGGCGGGGCGTTGGTGACGCTCGACGGCACTGTAAACCTGGATGCGCTGGAAGACCAGGGCCTGCGGGGACGCCGTGTGTTCGCGGTCGACTTCGGGAAGGAATCGGGCGCTGCCGCCGTCTTTGTCCTTGTCGACACCGTGCGGGGAAGCGCGGACCCCGTTTGGCAGATGTTTGCTGACAACTCAGTTTTACGGGAGTCCGATCCGCGCGATGTGGAGGTCGACGGAAACACGTTCTATGTGCGTCCAAGAAACGGCACCGCCACGATGCGGGGCGTTTTTCTCGAACCGGAACAGGCAGCGGTTGTCTACGAGGACGGCGCCGTGTCCGCGCGGGGCGGGGAGACCTTTGCCGTCGTCATGACCCTTTCTGGGAGCGGCGAACACCCTGAGGTGAGGCGCGAAGACGACGGCTCCGTGACCGTCGGCGGGCTCTCGCTCCAATACGATACCTGGCGGGTGCGAATGGCGCGATAGCGATAGCGTGCCCCGCGCGCGCAGGGCGGAACCGTGGGCCGCCGTCACGCAACCGTGGCGGCTCCGGGGATCGCGGTTTCCATGCGTGGAAGGTGAGCCTGCGTTTCGTCCGGCGGTCCGCCGGAGCAAGAGTCTCCGGAGCTACCGCTTTCGTTCTTTTTGGCCCGATTCCAATTGACAAAACCGGTGCCGTTCTACGGCGTAATGGGTACTCAGGCCAATGCCAGCTGCTCGACAATACAAACAACCAACGATTCCTTCAGCGACATCCTTGGCCCGGGGACTCACTCGAAATGAAAACCACCCTGATTTCTCTGACTGTTTCCATATTCTGCCTTCCGCTGCTTCCGGCCCTTGAATACTGGGCGCCGGACCCGTCGTTTGCGGGGACGGACTTCCACGACTACGTGAGTGCGACGGAGGTCGCGACCGCGGCCGACGGTCACGGTGGCTATTTTGTGTGGGCGCATGGGTTTCCGCTTTCCGGTGTCGGCGCCACCGCCACGGCGCCGCTCGTGCGCTTTCACGAGGATACGCACGAATTGGACTCCGGCTTTGAGGCCGACCCTAGGATTCTCCGGGTACACGGCGTTTTCAAGGGGCCGCACGGGGAGACCTACGTTGGGGTGGAATTACTGCCCGACCCGTGGGAGACCGCGACGTTCGCGGGCAACCACCGCCTCGTACGCCTCTTTCAAAACGGACAGATCGATCCATTGTTTGCCTCGCCCTTGTTCGCGTGGGCGCCGCGGAGTATCGCTTTTGACAGCCGCGGGCGGATCGCGGTCGCCGTGGAAAGGGTATCGCGCGGGAATCCGCACGGATTGGCGGGGAACTCCGTGCATCGGATTTTGCCGGACGGTCGCCTCGATACCGGGTTTTCCGCAGAGCCGCTTCCCGTCGATACGGATACGGATTCCGCGACGTTGTGGGCCGTGGCCGTGGATGCCGAAGACCGGATATTCGCCGGTGGCCTTTCGGCTTTGGCCGCTGTGGTCCGCTATCTGCCCGACGGGAGATTGGATGCGTCGTTTGTCTTTGACCGCGGCGGCGAACTGCCGGGAACTTCGTGGACGCGGGCTTTGCGCATGACCCCGGACGGACGGCTTTTGGCGGCGGGGATCTTTCAGGACTCTTCGGAACGGATGAGACCGGTTCTGCGCATGGGAATGGACGGCACCCTGGAGTCCGGATACGATCCGGTGTTCATCGACCACGCAGGCAACCCTGTCGCGGAAGCTGCTGGCTCCGCATCCCGAAGCATGGATGTGAGAAACGGAACGATTGTTCTCTCCGGGACGGCCATTCGTCTGATGGATGCGTACGGGGAACCGGTGGCGGGGGTGTCCGGCTATTCATTGACCGGTCATCCGCTGCCGGACGGCGCAACCGAATGGTTGTCTTTGACCGCGTTTCGCGCGACCCGGCTCGGCAACGGCTCCGTCCTTGTATCCTCGGTGTCTGCTTTGGCCCGGGGGCAAGGAGCCACGTTCTTCGCTCAGGTCGCTCCTTTCGTCATCACCGAGACTTCGGAGATTCTCCCGATTGAAGCGCTGGCAGCGGTTTCGAGGCGTTCCTTTCCCGACATCGTGCGGTTGGCGCCGGACGGTCGTTTAGTCGTGGGGGGCGGCACTTCGCTCGGCGCGTCCTTTTCCCGTGCCGGCGGGCAAGCGGCCGCGGGTATGGCGTGGTTTACGGCGGACGGAATTCCGGACGGGACGGGCGGGATTGCGGACCACCGCCCGACGAATATCGCCCGCACGGCAGACGGCTGGCTGGCCTCTGTCGAAGGGCCCGGGCGAACAACGGACGTCTACCGATTCCCAGATACGGGAGGCGACCCCGTGATTGTCGGCGAATCCCGTTGGGGTGTGGACCGGCTCTTTCACGGTGACGGAGAGGGTGTCTATATTCCCGCTCAGAGCGAAAGTGTGGGGATTCTTCTCCAATCCTCGGCATCCGGCGACGAGGTAGGCGTCCGTTGGAATCTGGAGGTCTATGCGGAGGGCGGTTTCACTTCGTTCCCCACCACGCTCCCGCAAGTCCGCCTTCACCGCAGCGCGGAAGACGCTTTCCCGGACTTCGGCGAACGGATCGTTAACGAGGTGGTCGGCGAGTTTGATGACGGCGGCCTCCTCGTTCTGCGGTCGGTCGCGGTTGAGTCCGGCTTCGAGTTGATCCGGTTGGGGCCCGGCGGCAGCCCGGACGATACCTTTCCTCCGGTTTTCCTTGCGCAGAGCGGACCGCCGGAATTTGTGCAACCTTTTGATTTGAGGGCCACTATCTTCGACAGTGCGTCGGGGGATTCGGGCACGGTGGATGTTTCTCACCCCGGTCGCTCCCCGGTCGCGGAGGTGGTCCGTGCTCCCGGCGGCGGATGGATTGTGGCGGGCTCTTTCAGCGAGATCGGAGGCGTTGTGCGGGATGGTCTCGCAAAGGTACTGGCGGACGGCACCATCGATCCGGTATTCGCCGCGCCGCGGCGTGTCGGCAGCGTGCTTGCCGGACAGCGTGTCGACAGCGTGCTGGTGTCCGACGGCGGGGACCGCATCTGGATTGCGGGCGCGTTTACCGAGTTCGGCGGCGTCCGTGCGCCGGGTATTCTGGCGCTGGATACGGAGGGCAGACCGCTCGGTTCGGCGGCCTTTGCCGTCCGCTCAACGGCGGGCTTTGCGGAACGGGCATTGATCGCCCGCGCGGACGAAAACTCGCTCTACCTCATCGGCAACGTTCAAGGAATGGGTGACGCCGGGGCTGCCGGAGGCATATCGCCGGGGCTGGTCAAACTCGTCCGGACAACGGCACCCGGTGAGTATTGGCACCCGAAGCTCGGGGAGATTCACGGATACGGCAGCGGCGGCTGGTTCCATGTGTCCGGGCTCGGTCTGCTTTACCCTTACGGGAGCGGATGGCACGGCCACTTCGCCGACCGCGGCGCCGGGTGGGTGCAAGTCGGCGAAATCTACGCGCCCGGCGTCGTTGTCGATGCCGGTCTTTCTCTCTATCACAGTGCCTACGGATGGTTCCACCTGTCAGCGGAGACCGGGCTTCACTACCGCTGGGCGGAGGAAGCGTGGTTCGCCGAATGGTAGGGCAGCGGAGACGGAATAGGTGCCGGGTCAAAGCGGGGGGATTGACAATATCGCGGACCTTCGCGCGCCTCGGACCGACCGCCAGAATGGCAGTCGGCTACGACGCATGGATCGATCCACGAAGTGCCATGTATCTGCGCGCCCGGCTTATCCGCGCGGCGCGGGGTTGGGACCCGTGCTGCCGGGGCTCACAGGTTACTCACCCAAGCGCGCGCCGATGTCGGCCTGCTGGCCGGCGGGGGCGAAGGAGCGGCGCAGGGTCTTCTGGAAGAAGAGATTGTTGGGTACTTGGAAGCGGTCGCCGTCTTCTGTTTCCAGCGAGGTGTAGAAGAGGTTGATGTCGACCACCTTCCCCTTCACCTCTTCGCCCGCGAAGTTCACGGTGTCATTCATGTTGAAGGGCTTCACGATAACGAGGAGGATGGTCGCGGTGACGTGGCTCACCAAACTCCAAACGGCGAAGAAGCCGATGGCCACAAGGGCGACGGTGGCCGTGAGGATCGACATGAGTTCGATGCCGAACTGGCCGAGCACGAGCGTCATGACGATGAGCGCGACGAGGAGTTTGACGACGTTGCGCATCGGCTGGAGGACGAGCGCGGGCACGCCCGCACGCGAGCCGGCGAGATCCAGCGCACGGATCAAGAAGCTCATCGCCAGTACGCCGAGGAGAAGGATGATGAGGACGATGGCCGCCGTTTGAAGTACAGTGGTTAAATCAGGCATTGTTGATGTGATTTAGTATTCATTTTTCAGTTTATATTGAGAGAAGAAAGCGGACACCCTTTCGCCGGAGCAGGGTCTGTGCCCACCCGCCCGCATTTGCGGGGGCCGTGTGTTGTTCACCGCCGCAAAGGCGGAGTCAGTTTGCCGGCTCGATGCGGTAGAGCCCGCCGTCGCTGCGGTCGGTTAGGAAATAGAGGAAGCCGTCGGGTCCTTCACGCACGTCCCGGATACGCCCGATGACTTCGTGCAGGAGCGGTTCTTCATGGGTAACGGAATTCTCGTCGACAACGACGCGGTGGACGCGCTCGGCAAGGAGGAATCCGGCGAAGATGTTGCCTCGCCATTCGGGGAATGCGTCGCCGCGGTAGACGGCAAGACCGGACGGAGCCTGTGAATCTTCCCAGATGTGGTCCGGCGTCGTCACGCCCGGGGCGGACCGGCCGATGCCGATCGGGGCGTCGGTGGAGTATTCTTTGCCATAGGAGACCTGCGGCCATCCGTAGTTGTTTCCGGCTTCTACGCGATAGAGGAGATCGCCGCCGGAAGGGCCGTGGTCGGACGCCCAGAGGACGCCGGTTTGACGGTCGATGGCGAGTCCTTGGTTGTTGCGGTGGCCGAAGGAGTGGATCTCGGGGCGCAGATTGCCCGGGGGTGTGCCAACAAACGGATTGCCGGGGTAGGCACCGCCGTCTTCAAGAAGACGGATGACGGATCCCGCCGGATGCGTCAGGTCCTGGGAGGTGTAGCGCAGGCCGTTGTCGCCGATCGTGAACGCGACGGTGCCGTCGCCGGGAAAGACGATTCGCGAGCCGTAGTGGCGCCCCGGGGCGCTGAGCGGCTGCTGCACATACAGAACTTGGAGATCGACCAATTGATCGCCTTCGTCTTTGACGCGTGCACGTGCAAGGGCAGTCCCAGTGCCGTAGCGATCTTCGGAGACGACGGAGTCGTTGTCTCCGGGACTTGAATACGTGAAGTAGATCCACCCGTTGCGTGCATTGTCGGGATGCGCCACGATGTCGAGGAGCCCGCCTTGGCCGCCGCCTTCGGGCGGTATGCGCTGCTCTTCGTCAGCGTGGATCCGCGGAAGGCCGGAAAGCTCTGTGATCGAGTCGCCGTCGATGACATGCATGCGTCCGGCGCGCTCGCCCACGACCATGCGCCCGTCGGCCAGCCACGTCACTGCCCACGGATGCTCAAGTCCTTCGACAACCTGCACGAGCCTGAAGGCATGTTCCTCGCTGTCGATCTCTTCGTCGATGACTCGCTCGACAATCGCCGGCGAAGCCGCCGCTGTTGTGGACAGAATCATGGAACCGGCCAAAATCGCCGGTATTTTGCGGTAAGGAATTGATTTTTGATTCATGCGAGCCATTAGTCTAGGCGACCCGCAACGCTATGCAAACGCGGGACCGGATTTTCCGGTTGTGTGCCCGGCTTTCCGCGCGCATACCGGTTTTTATGCAAGGGATACCATCCATGAATTACGAAGTGAAGATTAGGGAAGGACGGCGGGGCCATTGTTTTTGGCTTTCCGCCGCAGCGTTGTGTCTTGCCGCTTCGTCTGCTTCTTCCGCCGTCGTCGACTTACCCGATGTGACGGTGACGGCGGCCTCGCGCGGGGCGGGCGCGGCCGAATCCTCGCCGCTGGTGACGACGCTCCTGGACGCCGACGCGGCGCGGGATGCGCCGGTCGCGGCGCTGGACGACTTTTTGCGTACGGTGCCGAATTTCAGTTTGTTCCGGCGCACCAGCAGTGTGGCGGCGAATCCGACGACACAGGGCGCGTCCCTGCGCGGAATCGGCCCCTCGGGTGCATCGCGTTCGCTTGTGCTTGTGGACGGCGTGCCGTTCAACGACGCCTTCGGCGGGTGGGTTTATTGGAGCCAGATCGACTTGCGCGCGGTGGAGCGCGTTGAGGTCGTGCGCGGCGGAGGATCGACGGCATGGGGAAACACGGCGCTCGGCGGCGTGATCCATATCGTTCCGCGCCGACCCGCGCCGGGGGTGTACGAGGCAGAGGGCTATTTCGGAAGCCGTTCCACGCGGCAGGCGGGAATATACGGGAGCGAGCGCACGGAACGGTTCGGGGTGTCGCTGGAAGGGCGTTACTTTTCGACGGACGGTTTCACCCGCGTGCGGGAAGATTTACGCGGGGCGGTGGACATACCGACCGGCACGCGGCACCGGTTGGCCAACGCAGCGGCGGAGTACCGGATTTCCGATACAGCGGAGATGTCGCTGCGCGGCATGGTGTTCCGCGAGACCCGCGGCAACGGTACACCGCTGTCGAACAACGAAACGGATGCGCACCGCTTGCACGGTAAACTGGTGTGGGCGGACGGCACGGGGGCGCAGTGGCGCGGAGACGGCTACTATGGACGGAGTGACTACGCCAATACATTCACCTCCGTCTCTTCCGACCGGAACTCCGAAACACTCGTGCTCGACCAGTATTCCGTGCCCTCGCGCACAGTGGGCGGGAGCCTGCGCCGCACGGCTGAGGCGGGTGCGGCGGGCACACTCACGGCGGGAGCGGACGCGCGTTGGGTGGAGGGTGAGACGAATGAATTTGTTGTCTTCCAAGGCGGCGACCGCGTGGCCGGAGGCGAGCAGACACTCCTCGGCGCTTTCGCCGAATACGATGCGGAGCCGGATGACCGCTGGCGCTGGCAGGCGGGCTTGCGCGCGGATTACTGGCGCAGTGCGGACGGTTCGCTCACGCAGCCGAACGGCGACCGGACAGATTTTCCCGACCGCGACCGTTTTGTCGTCAACGGGCGGGCGGGCGGCACATGGAGCGCGGTCGAGACCGTGCGGCTGCGCGGAGCCGTCTACCAGGCCTTCCGTGTGCCAACGATCAACGAACTTTACCGGCCGTTTCAGGTGGGCGCGGATGTGACGGAGGCCAATGCGGCGCTCGACCCGGAGCGATTGCTCGGGGTGGAGGCGGGCGTGGACCTGTTTCCGGCCGAAGGGCTCTCCCTGCGGGCGACCGCGTTTCTCAATGAAGTGCGCGACCCGATCCTCAATGTGACCGTCGGCGAATCACCGCAGGGCGGACAACTGCGGCAGCGGCGCAACATCGGGCGCACAGAGATCCGCGGACTTGAGCTGGACGCGGACTACGCCTTTGCCACCCGCTGGAGTGCCTTTGCCGCCTATGCCGTGACGGATGCACGGGTCCGCTCGGCCCCGGATCAACCCGCCCTCAGGGGCAACCGGCTCGCCCAGGTGGCGCGGCACACGGCCACGGCCGGGGTCCGGCTCAACGCCGGGGCGGAGGGCGCGGGCATGGTCCTGCGCGCGCGGTGGAACGGCGCGCAGTTCGAAGACGACCTGAACGCCCGCCGCCTCGGCGGGTTCCTTGTCCTCGACGCCTCCGTGACCTACCGCTTCGCGCCGGGCCGCGAGCTGTTCGCGGCGGCGGAAAACCTCCTCGACCGCCGCTATCCCGACGGCATCACCGGCGCCGGCCTCATCACCGAGGGCACTCCCCGCATGCTTCGCGGCGGCGTGCGCTGGGCATTTTAGCGCAGACAGTCTCTTTTTTTGAGCGGCGAACTCCCGTCCCGTTTATCGTAAGTCAATCTTCATCCGCACGAAGCCTGTAGGGACGCTGCTAACCGGTGACGAGGAGGCATAGGTGTAGCTTGAGAAACCGGGTCCGGCGGGCACAGGTGCGCCCACTTCGATGACTCCAAGGGGGGAGGTCTCGAATTCGGTGAGATCGAACGCCGTCTGGACGGTCAACGTGGTGCCTTTTGTGTCATCGGGCAAGGAGGATCACAAATGTGAGATATCTCTCCGCTGGATCAAACTCGCTGCCGCCGTTGAGGGCATTCAAGCTTGCGCCGTCTGCGGGGAGAAGGGCTGACAATGGTTTGAAGCCGGCGTCGGACTCGTTCGGGTTTAGATCATAGACCCATTCGACGAGGTTTGGGATGCCGTCGCCATCGGCATCATCGGCAGGCCCGCGCAGGCCTTCGGGGACACCGGCGGCGGCGAGGTAGGCGGCAAAGGCTTCGGCGGGGGTGGGCTCGACGGGGCCACCCGTGCCCACGGAATCGCCTTTGAGGCGGACGAGGCGGGGCATTTGGATGCCGTCGTAGAGAAAGAACATTCCGCTCACCCAGACGGAGCCGTCGGTAGCGAGGGTGATAAGTTCGACGGTGTTGTCGAAGGCGGAACCGAGACCGAAGGCGGGATCGACGGAGTTGTCGGTGAGAATGCGGGCGATGCGGTTGCGGGGTTGACCGCCAATGCTGGTGAAGCCGCCGCCAAGGTAGAAGCGGCCTTCGACATCGCGGGCGAGGGCGTTGGCGTGCGGGTTGTCCGTCGGAAGGAGAGTGGTTTCGCGGGTGCCGTCGGCAGCGTAGAGGCGCACTCCGCCGGAGGAGAAGCTGGCGAGGATGCCGTCTTCTCCGAGATCGAGGAGGCTCAATGCGAAGGCCGCGCCGGTGGTGTCAGAGCTGATGGAGGGGTGGGCGGAGCCGTCGGCGAGGGTGCGCACGAGCCAATCGCGCCCGCCCCAATTGCTGAAGAATCCGCCCATGATGGCACCGCCATCAGGCTGCGGCAGGATGCGGTAAACGGCATTGGTGGCGGCGGAATTGAAGCTGGGGTCGTGGCTTCCGGAGGCGTTGAGGCGGACGATATACGCAGTGCCGGGTTGACCGCCGAAGTCGCTGAACCAGCCGCCCACGAGGAGGGTTCCTCCGTTCTCTTCGGCGACGTCGTGAGCGGCTCCGGCGAAATTCGCGAAGCCCGCGCTGGCGTCGAAGGTGGTGTCGAGAGAGAAGTCGGCGTTGAGCCGGGCGACGCGGCGGCGGGTCTCGCCGTTGATGGTATTGAATTGGCCGGCGAGGAGGAATTTGCCTCCGCTGGCGGGCCGAATGGCGAGAACGGTATTATCGGCGCCGAGGCCAGGAACGGGTTCGACTGTGCCATCGGGGTTGATGACGGCGAGGCGTGCACCGGAGGTGTGCGTGCCATCGCTTACACCAGTAAAATTTCCGCCGATGAGGAGGCGTCCGTCGGGGAGAGGCAGGAGCGCCGAGGGGCGGCCGAAGAGGAAGTTGAGCGCATTGAAGCCGGGGGCGATGGCAGCGGGGTTTTCGATGACATCGACGAAGGCAGGCGTGCTCGAAACGAAACCAGGCGGATTGCTCACGGTGAGGACGTAATCACCGGAATCGGCGGTGGACACGCCGGTGAGAACGAGGGCTGGGGTGGTGGCACCGGAGACGCCGAGGCCGTCTTCGACAAGCACGCCGCTGCGGCGCCAGGTGAAGGTGAGGGGGGAGGCCCCGAGCACTTCGGCGGAGAGGGTGACGGTGGCTCCTTCGAGCACGGTGGTGCCTTCCGGTTGGCTCAGGAAGACGGGCGCGTCGAGGACGACGACCTGGGCGGTGATGCTCGTCTCGCTGCCGGATTCGTTCGTGGCGACAACGGTGTAGCTGCCGCTGTTGGCGGCTACGGCACTGGCGATGACAAGGGTGTTGGTGGTCGCGCCGGAAAGGTCTGCCCCGTCATTGAGCGGTTCGCCGTCCTTGAACCACTGATACGATATGGCGGTGTTGCCGGTGGCATCGACACGGAGGGTGATGTCTTCGCCGGGATCAACGATGGTGAGGGTCGCCGGTTGGACGGTGATGGCGAGTTTGACGACGTCGCCGTTGAGGAGGACGAGGCGGTTGACCGTGCGACCGTTAATGGTCGTGAAGGCGCCACCCGCCCAGAACTTGCCGTCGGGCCGGAGGGCGAGCGCGTTGACGTTGCCGTTGGGATTTGCCGAAAGGACGAAGAAGGGGTCGGCGCTGCCGTCGGGGAGGAGGCGGCTGAGGCGGGCGCCGCTGGAGCCGCCAAGGAGGAGTTTGCCATTGATCTGAACCTGCAGGGCAAACTGCGGGCCGCTGCCGAGAAACTCGGTGGTCGATTGGTTGGGAGTGGTCCGGACGGTGCTGCCCGGCCCGGCGAAGAGATAGTTGCCGTCCGCGTCGAGGGCGATGGCATCCACGCGGTTGCGTCCGCTGGCGTAAAGGAAGGTGGCGTCGCGGCTGCGGTCGGGGAGGAAACGGCTCACCTTCACGGCGGAGGAGCTGGTTGTATTGTTGGAGGCGAGCACGCTGCCATCGGGGAGGGCGCGAAGGGCCAGGATGTGGTTGGTGCTGGGTTCGGCGTAAGCGCCGTCGAAGGTGCCGTCGGTATTGAGGCGGATGAGGTAGCGGTTGGAACCGAGGGAGGTGCCGTTCCAGGAGGTGAACGTTCCCCCAAAAACGATGCGCCCGTCGGGGAGGATGTCGGTGGCGTAGCCGTTGCCATTGCCGCCGGAGCCCGTGTTGGCGGAGAAGACGCTGTCTTCAGTGCCGTCGGCTTCGAGGCGGAGGAGGCCGCGGTTGCGCAAGTTGCCGTTGACCTGGCTGAAATCGCCCGCGATGAGGAGCTTGCCATCGGCCTGCACGGTGATGTGGCGGACGAACCCATTCAGAACAGGCGGGTTGAAGCCGGTGTCGAGGGTGCCGTCTTCGTTGATTTTTACGAGGTAGTTGCGGCTGGTGCTGTCGTAGTTGGTGAACTGACCGCCGACATAAACGCCGCCGTCGGGCGCGTTGGCAAGAGCGAGGATGTTTCCGGCGAAAGCGGGGGTGCCGGTGAAGACATCGGCAATCGCTGCGGGCGGCGGGACGATCGTGAGGGTGGCGGGGCCGGAGAGCACACTGTCGTAGGTGTTGGTGATGCGGACCGTGTAAACCCCCTCGTTGGCGGCGGCTGCACTGGCGATTGTGTAAGTCGCGGTCGTCGCGCTGGCGATGGCCACACCGTCCTTGAACCACTGATACGTTTCGGCGGTGGGGCTCGCAATGGCGACGGTAAACGAGGCCGCAAAACCGGGCGGCACATCGACGTCCTGCGGCTGGCTGGTGATCTGCGGGAGGGAATCATCGTCGCGGAGGGTAATGGTGAAAGGGGTCGCGATGGCGGTGAGGTTGGTCGCTTCGGAGAGTTCGAGGGTGAAGCTGCGGTCGCCGTTGACGAGATCATCGTTAACGAGGGTGATCGTGACCACCTTGGGTGCGGCGTCGCCGGGTTCCCAGGTGACGATTTCATCGACCGCAACAAAGTTGTCCGGGCTGGTGGCGGACCCGTCGACCGAGGTCACGCGGACGGAGGCGGCACCGGAGGTGTCGCCGTAGCGGACGACCTCGACCTTGAGCGTGCCCTCGTTTTCGAAGGCGGTGGCGGAGAAAGTGCTGAACCCAACTTCGTTGCCGGTGAGGAGGAGGCGGGCGATTCCGGCACGGGCAACCCCGGCCCAGGTGGAAAAGCCACCGCGAACGATGAGCGAGCCGGTCGAATCGATGAGGGCCTGGCTGACCTGCGTGCCGAAGCCGGTGTTGGGGCCTGTGCCGCCGGGGAAGTTGTCATCGAAGGCGCCGTCGAGCGAAAAGCGGGCGAGGCCGGGAATGGGTTCACCGGCGAAGGAGACCGGGCCGGTCACGACGATGCGCCCGCGCTGGAAGTGGATGCCGGTGATGTTACCCGAAAAACCGCCGCCGAGATCAAAGGTGGGATCGAGGTCGCCGTTGGCGAGGCGGCGTTCGAGGATCGTGTTGCGGGCGACATAGAAGCGCCCGTCGGGCAGGTGCAGGAAGTGCTGCGGGCGCGGGCTGAGGCTGCTGTTGGCGTTGAAGCCGGGAAAAGGCGAGCCGTCGGGGGAGAGCTTGGCGAGGCCGAAGGTGTTGTTGCCCGGTCCGGAGTTGTGGCCGACGAGGAGGCCGCCATCGGGCAACTCGTAAACCGCGTCAAGGAACCCGAAGGAACTGTTCGTCAGGGTGGAGCTGAAGGTCGGATCGACGCTGCCGTCGTGTAGGAGGCGGGCGAGACCGAGCCAGGGAGATTGCAGGCGGATGGACAGGTAGATCGCCCCGCTTGAAGTGACGGTGACGCCGGAGACCGGCACATTGCCGGTGCCGATGTTGGCATTGAAGGAGAAGTCGATTGTGAGGTCGGCATTGAAGCGGACAAGGCGGGGCTGGGCGACGCCGTTGATGACGCCGAAATTCCCGCTCAGTAAAAAGGTGCCGTCGGGGGCCGGATGGAGACCAAAGCCCGGAAATGAATACGTTCCGGTGAGACTGTAGGTGATGGCCTGGGTCGCCACCGGAACGCCGTCCGCATCGTAGCGAACCAGAGTGAAACCGTCGGTGGAATTGCCCGTGATCGTGAGCAAATCTCCCCCCGGCAGCAAGACCGCCGACAGGGCGCTGCTAATGCCGGTGGGCGCGTATGCGGGGTCGAGGAGGGACTCCGCCGAGATCACCGTGATCGTGGCCGGATCGCTCAGAACCGGGTCGCCATTACCCGTGACTTCGACGGTGTAATCGGCCGCCGTGCCCTCATTGGCATTGACCAGGAGAAGGGTGCGGCTGGTCGCACCGGGGATGATAACGCCGTCCTTGAACCACTGAAAGGACACCGGAACGGGGGCGGATACGCCGACGGAGAGGGTGGCGTTGTTGCCCTGCTTGACGCTCTGGCTTGCCGGTTGCGTGGTGATGACGGGAACCGCTTCGTCGTCGAGAATCGTGATCGCCGTGATCGTGGGGCCGTCGATCGGCGCGCCGCTGGCACCGCTGAAGTTGACGGAGAAAGTCTTGTCGCCATCGGCCACGGCATTGTCGATGAGGGCTATCGCAAAAAACTTCGGCCCGGTCTCGCCATCGGCCCAGGTGAGGGTGCCGGAGGTGGCGGCGAAGTCGGTTCCGGGGAGGGCGGTTCCGTTGGCGGTTGTATAATCAACCGAAGCGGCCCCGGAGCCGTCGCCCAGGCGGCTGACGCTGAGGTAGAGGGTGCCTGCGTTCTCGACGACGGAAACGGAGGTGGCATCGAGGACAAACGCATTGGCCACAGGGTTGCCCTCGAAGCGGACAAACTTGACCGGCTCCTCGCCGTTGACGCGGTTGAAGAAGCCGCCCGCGTAGATGCGGCCGTCGGGGGCGGTGGTGGCCACGTTCCAGGAGGGAGTCGTCGCCCAAACCGCCCAGTCGGCGGTGCCGGTGAAGGTGGGGTCGATGGAGCCGTCGGGGAGGATGCGGCGGAGCTGGTTGCCCGCCGTATAGAGGAAGCGCCCGGCGGAATCGATTTGGAGGGGCTGGGCCATAACGCCAAACAAGCCGCCGGGGGCGGTGAAGGTCGAATCGAGCGAGCCATCGGCGAAGACTCGATACATCACGGTGGGGTTGGACGTGACCAGACCGGTCACGGTGATCCGCCCCTGGCGGTCGAGGGCAACGCTGTTCCAGCGGGCTTCGGGAAGGTCGGGGGCGAAAGAAAAGTCGCGCGAGCCATTGGGGAAGAGGCGGGCAAAGATTTGAATGTTGGGTCCGGTGCCGCTGATCTCGCCGACGATGTAGTAGTTGCCGCCGGCGTCGCGCTCGATTTGGTAGACGATAACTCGGGCCGAGCCGACGAGACCAGGATTGACACCGAACTGCGTCAGATCGAGGGCAAAACCCGTGTCGAGGGAACCGTCCGCGTTGAGGCGGGCGATGCCGTGGCGGGTCATGAAAGGATCGTCGTTCGCGTTGCGTACCCCCCTGAAGCCGCCGGCGACGACGACCTTGTCGTCCGGTGCGACGATGAGGTGGTTGATGTAATTGATGCCGCCGGAGAGCCACTGCTGCGTGCCCGCGGTTTGGAAGCTCGGATCGACGGAGCCGTCCGGGTTGATGCGCACGATGTTGCGGGAGATGACGTTGTTCGTGCCGTCGTTCATGCCCGTCATCACGCCCCCGGCGATGATCTTGCCGTCGGACTGGAGGCCCAGGGCCATGACCTCGGGCCAGCCCTGGCCGATGAAGACGATGCCCTCGTCTTCGCCCACCTCGTTCGCATCCGCGAAGAAGGTGTTGTCCACCGTGCCGTCGGGATTTAAGCGGATGAGCGGGGCTTGGATGAGACCGCTCGGAGACGCAGCCAGGGTCGTCGCCATCTCGTTGCTGCCGACGAGGATCTTGCCGTCAGGTTGCATGAGAAGAGAGGCGACGGAGCCGAAGTCGCCGGTGTTGTCGCGGTAAACCGTCCCGGCGGTGTTGGCAAAGTCGGTATCGACGGTGTCGGGGGCGCCGTTGAGGGAAAGGGGACCGGCGAGGAGTCCCGACACAGCAAGTCCTGTCAGCAAACAGTGAGTGTGCATGTGCAGTTTCATTGGCTTTGGGCAGTTGTATTCATCCGCAGCAAGGATAGATTTCATAGGAACCCCGGGAGTATTCCCAATTTCCTGTGTTTTCGGCAATACGCGTACTTGCGTACGTTTCCTCAGCGTAAGCTCCGCTGGTTCGGGATGTATCCGCGAGCACGCTCCGGCTTCCTGGAATCTTTTGGGGCGCAGAGGGGCGGCGATGCCCTCCTGCTCTCGGGGCGTGTGTATCGCGGTGCGGCGGGTGGCTTTTTCAAGAAGAATACAGCCTTCGCCGTGCCAGTTGCGGGGCCGGTTCCATTCCCGAAAGCATTTTGAGGGGATTCCGCTCATTCAGATTGCGCCGCTGGAAAGGATGACTCGCGAGAAGACCAGATTTGTTTGCCTCCGGTTTTGGCTTGCGGGAAGAGGCGTTCACGGGCGCGATGGTCTGTTTGTGCCCCGGGGCCGGTCTCCGGAGCGGGGTGCGGTTGGAACTTTTCCCGGAGCGAACGGGTTTCCGCATGAGATTGAGACGAATTCTGACAGCATTCTTGGCGGCTTCGGCTGTTTTGGCCGGCTGGGCCGCGGCGTCGCCGCGGGAGGCGGATGTGCGCTTCCCCGAGGCGTATTTTCCTGAGCTGGAGGCAGTTCTGCGCGCGACAGTAGCGGAGGCGCCCCGACTGGAGATCCTGCGCGAGCGCATGCGCGAGCAGGAGGGCGAGGCACGTGTCCTCGAATCGTGGCGGCGGCTGCGGGTAGACTCCAACCTTCGCCTCCTCGGGGCCTACGAGATGCGCACGGATATAGACGACCGCTTCCGCGGCACGGTCCAAGGCAATGTGCAGGCGGCGAAGCCGCTCTACCACTGGAACCGACTGGAGAATCAGTCGGAAATCGGGCGGCTCCGGCGGGAACTCGGTGAAATCGAGTACGAGCGCGGGGGGCGACACCACCTCGCGGAGGTGCGGCGTGCATTCCTCGAGTGGGTGCTGGCGGGCGAGCGGATCGCCGTACTCGAGCGCTCCACGGAGGTCGCCGACGGTTTGTTGGAGTACGAGCGCGGATTGCTCGATATCGGGCGCGGCACAGAGGCCTCGGTCATGGAATTGGAGGCGCGCCTGCTGGAAGGGCGGGAGCGTCTCGCGCACCAGGAACGGGAGCGCGCCCGCCTCGAGCGGCGCCTTGACGAGTTGACGGGGGTATCCGGTGTCGTGGCGGCTTTCCGCGACACCGCATTTCCGGAGATCGAGGTGCTCGACCTGAACGGGCTGGAGATGCTTTCGCGGCGCCTTTCCGGCCGCGGCGCGGAGCATTCGCCGGGTGTGCGTTTCGAGGAAAAGATGCGCGAGATCGAAGACCGTCGCTACGCCATCGTCTCGCGCAATCGGTACCCGCGCCTCGACTTTGTGACGGGGATTCACACCGATCAGCTCGAAGCCTTCGACCGTGACGATTTCGCCCTGCGCATGCAGTATTTCGCCGGTGTGCAGGTGAGCTGGAATATTTTTGACGGACGCCGCACCGAAGGCGAGAAGATGGCGGCGCTCGCGCGGCGGCGGGTGCATGAACTGCAGGCGGAGAACGAGCGGGAGCGCATGGGTGCGGAGACCGCCGGATTGCTCGACGAACTGGAGTATGTCGTGAAGCAGCTTTCGGCGCGTAACACCCGTGCGGATATTTTGCGCCGTCGCGCCGCCCACCTCGACGAACAGGCCGAGCGCGGCCAGGCTTCCGGCCGCGAACGGCTGGAGGCGCATATGGATTATGAGGATACCCGCTTGCGTGTACTGGAGTCCCGTGCGCAATATCTTGTGCATTTGATGCATCTGGCGGCCCTTCACATGACGGACCCATGGTTGCAGGAAACTCCATGAAACACCTTTGGAAGATTGTATTGCTCTTCGCTGCGGCGGGCCTCCTCGTTTGGGCCTTCGCCGGACGGCTCCAGCCCGAGGCAGTTGTGGCGGAGGCGCGGCGGGGCACGGCCTTCAACGCCGTGACGGGAACCGTGGAGGTCTTCTCCGACCTCGATATGCGCCTGAAGACGGAGCGGCAAGGCAGGCTCGCGGAGGTCAAGGCGAAGGTGGGCGACACCGTCGAGAACGGCGATGTCGTGGCCCGGCAGGAGTCGCGGGCTCTCGATCTGCGCATCGAGAGCCTCAAGCTGCGGCTCGCCGCCGCCCGTGAGCGGCAGGAACTGCGCAATCCCCGTGAATTTGATATCGAAAACGTCGAACGCGAGGTGGAGGCTGTGCGTCTCTCCGTGCAGATGAACCAAGCCCCACGTTCGCGCCTCGAGCAGGTCGAGCGCGAGCTGGAGAAGCAGCGGGTTTACCATGAACTTGACCGCATCGGCCAGCGGGAGCAGATCGGGCTGCTGGAGAATGAGCTGGCGCAGTTGGAGTTGGAACGCGACCTCCTCACCGTACATGCGCCCTTCGACGGCGAGGTGATCGAGCAGTTCCGCTTTGCGGGCGACATCCTCGGCCCCAACACCGACCTTGTGCGCGTCGTCGCCCCGGGCCGGTTCCTTGAGATGACCCTCAACGAGGAGGATTACTTTGGCGTGCAGCGCGACCAACGCGTCACGGTGCGCCTTGCGAGTTACCCGGACCGGCAGTTCGAGGGCCGGGTCGACCGGCTCGCGGGCGCGGCCGATCCTGCGGAAAAGACGCGCAAGGTGACTGTGCGCGTCGACGACGACGAGGGACTCCTCGCCCCCGGTCTCACCGGCGAAGCGCTTCTCTACAAAGACACCCGCGAGGATGCCGTGCTTGTGCCGCGCCGCGCGCTCATGGGAAACCGCGTCTTCGTTCTTGTCGACGGGCGGGTGGAGGTGCGGCGCGTCACGCCTGGCTTTCTCGGCCTCGACCGCGCGGAGATTCTCGAGGGCGTCGAACCCGGCGAGATTGTCGTCGTGGAAAACCAAAGCCTTCTCCGCGAGGGGGGGCGGGCTCGCGCGCGGGAGGCGCGCCGCTGGTAAGGTAAACCCTACGGGCTTATGGCGCGTAATTCCCTCCAACTGAATCTCCGCATCGCGCTGCGGCTGCTTCTCTCGAAGCGCCGCGCTATGCTCATGAGCCTCGCGGGCATCGTCTTCGGCGTGGCGTTGCTCATCGTCATGCTGGCGCAGACTTCCGGCTTCGAGGGCTTTTTCATCCGCACGATCCTTGGAACCAATGGAGCACTGCGTGTGCAGGACCGCTTCCAGGAAACGGTCACAAGCATGGTTGCGGCGGATGAAGACGCCGGGGACACATTCGAGGTCGCGCTGCGGGAGGGCCAGACGTATGTGCAAGGTATCCAAAATCCGCGACAGGTGCTCGAAGGGATTTTCGCCTTCGACTCGGTGGTCGATGCCTCACCCGTGCTCCGCGGTCCCGTTCAAGTGACAAGCGGCTTCCGCTCCGAGGAAGGGCGGCTGCACGGAATCGATGCGGCGTCCTACCTCGCCGTCTCCGACCTCGACCGGCAAATCGTCAGCGGCAGCCTCGACGATTTCGGCGTGCAGCCCGACGGTATCATACTTGGCTCCGTCCTTGCGGATCGGCTCGGGCTGCGGGTGGGGGACCCCGTCCTCCTCCGCGGTGCGCAGGAGCAGCGGCGTTTCCGGCTCGTCGCTATTTTTGAATCCGGCATTGAATTGGTCGACCGGGTGCACTTCTACGCCCACATGCGCGAGGCACGGCTCGTTCTCAACGAATTCGATTCTGTGTCCTACATTCAGGTGACTCTTGACGATCCGGACCGCGCTCCGGAGATAGCCGCCCACATGAGCCAAGTGCTCGGCTACCACGTCGCCAGCTGGCAGGCGCGCGAGCGGTCGTGGCTGGAGGTCTTCCGCGCCCTCAAGCTGTCCTCTGCCATCAGCATGACGACCATTCTCGTCATCGCCGGACTCGGTATGTTCAACACGCTCGCTATCATCGTCATGGAGCGGGCACGGGAAATCGCCATCCTGCGCTCCTTCGGCTACTCGAGGCGCGACATCCTGAGTATTTTTCTACTGCAGGGCATATTGGTCTACGTCGCGGGAACGCTGCTCGGGTGGTTGAGCGCGGCGGTCCTCACCCGCATCATCGAGAGCATCCCCATCCGCATCCGCGGGATCTTTTCCACGGACCATTTCATTATGCACTGGTCCTTCAACCACTACCTCATCGCGGCGGCCATCGCTTTTGTCGTCGTCATCACCGCCGCGCTCATCCCGGCGCGGCGGGCGTCGCTTGTCGAGCCGGGCGCCGTTGTGCGGGGAACCAGCGGCTAACGGCATGGAGGCGGCGAGGCAACCGGTTGTGCGCGTGCGCGGTCTCCACCGCTGGCTCGGGGAGGGGGAGACCCGCGTCCACGTCCTGCGCGGCCTCGACATCGATCTCGAAGCGGCCCGCACGATTGCCGTCGTCGGCCCCTCCGGATGCGGCAAAAGCACGCTGCTCTACCTCCTCGGTCTCCTCGACTTGCCCGACGACGGAAGCATCCACTTCGGCGAACGCAGGGTGGACAACGCCAACGAAGAGACGCGCACAAGGCTGCGCGGGGCGGAAATTGGCTTCGTTTTCCAGTTTCACTTTCTCCTCGCGGAGTTCACGGCGGCGGAAAACGTCATGCTGCCCATGCTCAAGCTCGGGCGGCGCTCACCCGGCGAGGCACGTGCGGCGGCGGAAGACCTCCTCGACAGCGTCGGCCTGCGCGGCAAAGCCGACCGCCGCGGAAACCAGCTCTCCGGCGGTGAACAGCAGCGCGTCGCCGTGGCGCGCGCCCTTGCCAACGACCCGCGGCTCATCCTTGCCGATGAGCCAACCGGCAACCTCGACCGCGGCAACTCCGAGGCGCTCTTCGGGTTGCTCCGCGAACTCGCCCGCGAAAAAGGCCAGACCACCCTCGTCGTCACCCACAATCCTGAACTCGCCGCCCGCTGCGATCAGACCCTCTCCATGCTCGACGGACGTTTCGTCGAGGATTGAGCCGAATGTTCCGGGCCGGTGCCTCAATGTCCGTGGGCTCCAAGGATGCAGGCCGTTAAACGGTGCGCCGGGTGCGCCGAGCTTCAACACCGCTGTTCGTGTAACATTACATTACATGCCGCCTTCGATGCGGAGTGCGCCGCCCTTTCGCGTTGTCAGCGATTCATTCGTTCCCCAGCTTCGGCTTCATGATCAACCGCGACAGAACCTCTGACGGTCTCCGTGTCCTTGCGGAGATCCGCTCGAAGGAGACTTTGCGGAAACATTAGAGGCGAACACGATGGCCGAACCGCTCGATACGTTGAAACTCCTCGCCGATGCGACGCGCCTGCGTATCATCCGCCTCTTGGGCGAGGAAGAACTTTCCGTCGCGGAACTGCAGGAGATTCTTGACATGGGGCAGTCGCGCATTTCTTCCCACCTCGCGATCCTGCGGCAGGCGGGTGTCGTGGCCGACCGGCGCGATGGGAAGCGCTCATTCTACCGGCTGCGGCTGCCAGCGGCAGTGGAGCGCCGGCGGTTGATCGAGGCGGCCCTGAGCGCCTCGCGTAACAACGGAGCGGAGGCGGACCAACTGCACCTCAGGCGCATCCTCGAGCGCAGGCGCCGGCAGACGGAAAAGTATTTCGACGAGGTCGCCGGGCGGCTCGGTCGCAACTATTGCCCGGGCCGCTCGTGGGAGGCCATCGGGCACCTCTTGCTTCATCTCGTTCCGGCGATTGATGTGGTCGACCTAGGCGCGGGGGAGGGCGTGCTCTCGCAGCTCATCGCGCGGCGGGCAAAGCATGTGTATTGCGTCGACAGCTCGCCCAAAATGGTCGAATTCGGCGCGCAGCTGGCGCGCCGCAACGGCATCGAAAACCTTACCTACCTCGAGGGGGACATTGAGGAAGCGCCTCTCGACGACGGGAGCGTCGACCTTGCCCTCCTCAGTCAGGCGCTGCACCATGCGCGCAGCCCCCAGCGTGCCCTGCGCGAGGCCTTCCGCCTTCTCCGGCCCGGCGGAACCGTGCTCGTCCTTGATCTCAAGGAGCACCAGTTCGAGCGTGCCCGCGAACTCTACGGAGATGTCTGGCTGGGCTTCACCCACGTCGACCTCCACCAGTGGCTCCGCGAGACAGGCTTCGAAGACATCCGCGTCGACACCGTTGCCCGCGAGACCATGGAACCTCACTTCGAAACCCTCCTCGCCGTCGCCAAAAAACGTTCCCCCACCTAACCCCACCGCAAAATGCACCGCTACCGAGAGAGCCAAAACTAAATTTGACAGACACTATAATCTCTGAGATTATCAATTTATTATGGGAGATAAAAGGATAAAGTCAGATGAAATCGCCGTCTATCATGTCTATACCCGCATTGTGCACAAGCG
>JAFIGH010000174.1 GCA_020831525.1 Opitutales bacterium | reverse complement strand
GCCGCAAGAGCTATCGAACGGTGGCTTATCCGCGCCATTGCCGGCAAAGCCGTTGCCCGGCAAACAAATCCCTGACGCCTCCAAAGCGTCCTGCCCCTGCCCCGTCGGAGGTTCGCGAAACCTTCACTGCGGATCTTTGAGGCTTCGGACGGCAACGACTAATGAACCGCGGATGGTGCGGATTACAGTACAAAGGAGAGAAGCCGTGTGGCTTGTTCCGTCGAGTGGCAGGTCTCCCGCATCCGTGCCGCCATCGACCGAAGCGGGAGGATCCCTCCGCGCTCTCCGTTTCCTCCTGTTCCTACATTGCGGTCGGCGAGCGGGCTTTCTTGCCGACGCATCGTCTGCTTGACGAATCCCGCATGAATCTGTGTGGATTTGTCTCATAGTGGAGCGGAATCGTTGCCATACTGTCGAACAAGCCCTTCGCACCGGCGAATGGCGCGCCACCCCCTTCCTCTACGACACCAAGTGGAGCCTCGACCAAGGCGCCGAAGGCGCCTACTCCCACTGGCCCATCGGCCTTTCTGTTGAGCCTCAGCGAAATCCCGCCGAGCGCAGCGAGGGCAACGGAGTCGGGAACTACGGGTTCCGCATGTACCAGCCCGCCACCGGGCGCTTCATCAGCCGCGACCCGATCCGCGAAGAAGGCGGCCTCAACCTCTACCAGGCCTTCGCCGGCGATCCCGTCAACCGGACGGATTTTCTGGGGTTGCTGGATGAGGGGTTACTTGATCAGGGATGGATGATGTATATAAACATTAGTTTAGGAGATTGCATTCAAATGGGCGGATTTCCAGATGGAATGGGGAACTGCTATTTTGAAATGCTTCGCCCTTCTCCCGTTTCCTCACCCCCTTCCGGACCATCACGGGAGGGCATCGATTGGATTGATTCGGGCACGGATAACGAGGGTGGCGGTCACGGCAACACGGGTTCCACCGGTTCAGGCGGGTCCGGCTCGTCCAGCGGCGGCGGCTCCGGCGGCGTAGACGAAGGCGATGATCCGGATGAGGCCGATGATCCTGATGATGATTTGCCGCCGTGCAAGTGGTGGCAGCGAGCGGCGGCAAGAGCGCAAGCGGTCAACATGAACACGAAGATCGTCGGAGGCGGAGGGGTCGGATTCGGGGTTGGTTACAAAAACCGTGCAGCGAAGGTTGAAGCCCGGGTGGAGGCGGTGGTCGAGTTCACGTATGACAATGCAGCGATGCGGTCAACTTTAGGGTCGAGTTATACCGCTTCCCTTGGTGGCCAAATCGGACCGAGAGCAGGTGGCGGGTCCATTACATTGACTGAATATTATGAGACCGACTTCTCGAAGAGCCTTTTCAGTCCGGAAGTGACGTTGGTAAGTGCGCATCGAAAGACAAAGAGGTATGAAAGCTTGAAAGGCGATATTGCATCTCTCGAGCATGATACGTTTGGAATTAACGCAACGGCAGGTTTCATTAAGGCGGGGTTCGAGTTGAATTTGGATCGTATCAATGACGACACCGACCGAATCCTGAGAGATCAGTATGGATGCGATCCAAGGCAGTGATGTCGATCGAAACTACATTCCGATGGGCAATTTTTCTCGGGGGCATCTTCGGATTGTCGTGGGAGATCTTTGGATTGGCGGTGGGTCTTGCCCGACCGTGGGACGAAGCGAGGGAGGAGGTGCGTTCCGTTCACGGGAAATTGGTCTTTCAGGTTACGGAAAGGCGGACACGACTGGACTTTCCTGTGCCCGGAGAGCGCGTGGCCTACGCGGAGTTTCTCATTCTTAGCCCCTTTGATATTGTGCAGGCTATCCAATCGGAAGACGGTAGTTTTGAACTGTACTCTGATAGATACACGAGAAGCAACTTTTTCTTTTGGTTTGCTCTCGCTTTTGTATGCGTCGTAGTTGGATGGTATATGAACCGGAGGGATTTGGCGCGCTTTCGCCGCATGCTCTTTCCCCCGAAATGCGGGTGATGCGTTTCGCAAAAGATCTCTCTTTCATCCCCGGTTGTATTGGGGGATGGCAACACCACCCCCGCCGACGCCGTCACCGCCTCGGAGCCCTTCTTCATCCCCGCCAGGGAGCGCCGGCAAACCTATGACGCCAACCCCGCGACGGCGGGGCAGGCGGATCACTTGACCTCCGACGGGATCTTCACCTACGAATGGGATGCTGACGGAGCGCGCCCGCGCGGAGATGGCACGACTTTGTCGTGTCCGAAGGATGAAAGCGGGCGGGTGCCCTCCGGGCGCACGCTTTCACAGGACCGCCTCGTGACCATCGAACACACAACCAGCCAACCAAAATTCCGGAAGAAATTCCGCTACGACTACATGTCCCGGCGGGTTGAGGAGAGGTATTACCTTAAGGACGCCAACGACAATTGGGAGGTCGACCCCGACGAAGCGCGGAAGCGCGGAGATGGTGCGCCGGAGGCGTGCCCGAAGGGCCGCGCGGGCCGGGTGCCCTTCGGGCGGACCAAGCGGCAATACGCCCGCCGCTACATCTACGACGGCTACACCATGGTCGCGGAACTGGATGTGTCCGATGGCGCGACGGGCCAAGAAATCACCACGCGGCGCACCTTCGCGTGGGGGCACGAGACCGCCGGCGGCGGCATCGGCGCGCTCCTCCTCGTCGAGGACCACCCGAACGACCGCGCCTACTACCCCGGCTACGACGGCCGCGGGAGCGTCACCCTCCTCGTCGACGCCGACACCGGCGAAAAAGTCGCCGGCATGGACGTAGCGCGGCAGCGCGGAGATGGCCAAGCTTCGCTTGCCCGAAGGGCGAAGGCCACCGGGTGCCCTTTGGGCGGGGGACTGAGGCAGTACGACGTCTGGGGCAAACTCGTCCGCGCCACCGGCGAATGGCGCGCCACCCC
>JAFIGH010000173.1 GCA_020831525.1 Opitutales bacterium | reverse complement strand
GTCCGACAGTCCGACAGTCCGACAGTCCGACAGTCCGACAGTCCGACAGTCCGACAGTCCGACGGTCCGACAGTCCGACAGTCCGACAGTCCTGAGATTGCCCTTGCTTCGAGGTGGCGAATTCGCGAGGAATGCGTCCGTTTCCGCCCCGTGAAGAGATGAAAACAGCGATGAAAGCAACACGCCCCCCCAGAGACACGTTCCTGCCGTTTTTTGAGCCCCAGATTGGCGAGGAGGAGATCCGTGAGGTCGTCGATACCCTGCGGTCGAACTGGATCACGACGGGACCGAAGACACGGCGTTTCGAGGCTGCGTTTGCGCATTATGTGGAGGCACCGGGCGCGTTGTCGGCGAATTCATGGACGGCGGCGGCGCACACCGCGCTCCTTGCCCTCGGGGTGGGGCCGGGTGATGAGGTGATCACCACGCCCATGACTTTTTGCGCCACGGCGAACATCATCGAACATGTGGGCGCGACTCCGGTTTTTGTCGATGTTGAGCCGGACACCCTGAATATCGACCCCGAGGGTGTCGCGCGTGCGGTCTCGGCGCAGACGAAAGTCATTCTGCCCGTGCATTACGCGGGGCATCCGGTGGACCTGGACCCGATTGAGGCGCTGGCGCGGGAGCATGGAATCACCATTGTGGAGGATGCGGCGCATGCCCTGCCCGCGCGTTACAAGGGGCGTATGATCGGTGCGGGGCCGAATCTCGCGGCCTTCAGTTTTTACGCGACGAAGAACCTCACGACAGCGGAGGGCGGCATGCTGACGGGGGACCCGGCTTTTCTCGACCGGGCGCGGATCTTCACGCTCCATGGCATGAGCAATAACGCGTGGAACCGCTACGACCGGAAGGGCACCGCCCATTACGAGGTCGTGACGCCAGGTTACAAATACAACCTGACGGATATGCAATCGGCCCTCGGATTGCACCAATTGGAGCGGCTGGCCGCGTTTCAAAGGCGGCGCCGGGAGATTGTGGCCCGCTACACCGG
Organism: Opitutales bacterium; assembly: GCA_020831525.1. GTDB lineage: Bacteria > Verrucomicrobiota > Verrucomicrobiia > Opitutales > Oceanipulchritudinaceae > SLLG01. The sequence goes on along the minus strand of JAFIGH010000173.1, from coordinate 1,880 downwards.
AGCGTTTGCAGAGATCCCTGAGTTGGAGATACCGGTGGAACGGGCGGACGTGGAACACGCATGGCACCTTTATGTGATCCGGCTCAACCTTGAAGGGCTGACCGTCGACCGGGATACCTTCAGCGAGGCGCTGAAGGCGCGCAACATCGGCACCTCGCTCCACTTCATTCCCATTCACCTCCATCCGTATTACCGGGACAAATACGGGTTTCAGCCTGTCGACTTTCCGGTCGCCTACGGCAATTACCTCCGTATCGTCAGCTTGCCCCTGCATCCCGGCTTGTCCGATGACGATGTGGAGGATGTCATCAGCGCGGTCCTCGCCACGGTGGAGCGCTACCGCGGAAAGGCGCGGAGTGTGCCGGTGGAGGCAAAGACTGACGCCGCCCCCGCGGAAGAAAAGTCGGCGGAGGGCAGGGGGCCGGGCAGCGCCGGCGCCGGCGCGTCCATGAGCGGGCAGTGTTTCCGCATTTACCTCTCGCCCCCGCATATTACGGGACGGGAGCCTGCCGCCCTCGCGGAGGTCGTGCGCAGCCATTGGATTGCCCCCGTTGGTCCGAAGCTTGCCGAATTTGAAAGCCGGGTGGCGAAGCGCGTTGGCGTGGCGCGGGCCTGTGGTGTGGTCTCCGGCACCGCGGCGCTCCACCTATCCCTGCGGGCTCTCGGGGTCGGGCGCGGGGACCGTGTGCTCTGCCCGACCTTCTCCTTCGTCGCGGCGGCCAATCCCATTCTCTATCTTGGCGCGGAACCCGTATTTATCGATTCGGAGCGGAAAACATGGAACATGGATCCGGACCTCGTCGCGGAGCACCTTGAGGACTCGGCGAAATCCGGCAGTCTGCCCAAGGCCGTGGTTGTGGCTGATATCTACGGGCAATGTGCGGACTTTGACCGCCTCCGCGCGGCGTGCGAACCGTTTGGCATTCCCATTCTCGAGGACGCCGCGGAAGCCCTCGGCGCCACCTACAAAGGACGCAACGCAGGCGGCCTCGGTGACCTCGCCGCGCTCTCTTTCAACGGAAACAAGATCATCACGACTTCCGGTGGCGGAATGGTGATGAGTGAGCGCCCCGAGTGGATTAAAAAGGTTTATTTCTGGGCTTCGCAGGCTAAAGAACCGGGGCTCCAATACGTCCATGCGGAGCTGGGTTACAACTATCGTTTGAGCAATGTGCTTGCCGCGCTCGGGCTTACGCAACTGGAGTCGCTGGATACATTTGTCCGGCTCAAACGCCGGATATTCGAGCGCTATGTCGAGGGCTTCGCCGATATCCCCGGAATTTCGTGGATGCCGGAACCCGAGGGCTGGATGTCCACCCGCTGGCTCACTTGTATGGTCGTCGATGCGTCCGTAACGGGGGTCTCCGCCATCGCCCTCTGCGAACACTTGCACAGCCTCGGGATCGAGTCGAGACCCCTCTGGAAGCCGCTCCACGAGCAACCACTCTACCGCGATGCCGGGCACCGGACAACCGGGTTTGCGCGATCCCTCGCCGAATGCGGCCTCGCCCTGCCGAGCGGTTCCAATCTCAGCGGGCCGGACCAGGAAGCGGTCATCGACGCTGTCCGCAAACGATTGCCCGGCGTCCGTTGACCATTTGCCCAATGCACTGTTTTCCCGCCAAACCCGTGCCCCGCATGCTGGACGACCCGAATGGGTGATTAGCCCCCGCTGTCGGCACTCCGTTCCCGCAAAACCCCGCCCGTCTCCGTGACGCGCGGGGTTTTTTGTCGCTCCACCGGTCGCGGCGCGCGTCATCCGGCGGACCAACGGCACCGACCGCCGCCGTCTGCCACCGTTTGCCTGCGCAAAGCCTTCCAACGGTTTTTTACAGGAGCCAACATCCCGGGCGCGCCCTGGTGAACCACATGAAATGAAA
>JAFIGH010000086.1 GCA_020831525.1 Opitutales bacterium | reverse complement strand
AACGCACCGCGCGAAGCGCTTGTCAACCTAAACTGACAGTATTGGGCGTCCCGCCTGCTGGTTTTCCGGAAATGCCCCTTGCAATGGCGGCTTATCCGAGAGCCATTCGGCCCACAGGTGTGCGGCTGTTTAGAGCGCAATGCGGATGTGGTATCGCAGCTTCGGAAGCAGACGATTCTGGGGGACGCTTTTAACCTCACCGATCCTGACTGCTCCCTGACGCAAGTAAAACCCTTCGGCGTTTGGATCGGAAATGATGACGAATTCATGGATATTCAAAGCCTCGCATTCTCTTTCGATCTCACGAAAAGCCGCAGCGCCGACTCCCTGCCCGATTGCCCGGGGCAGCAGCCAGAGATGGTCCAAAATACTCTCACTTCCCTTCTGGATCGCGAAGAACCCCACCCTTTCGGTCTCCATCCAAATCGTCACGACGGTGTTCGACAAAATGTAGTCTGGTGTAATCCGCAGATGCTTTCGCCAGATTTCCAACTGCGCACGAGGATAGCCCCAGTAGCCTTTGGATTCAATGGCCAACGCGCTGAGGACATCGGCTTCATCCGGAGTGGTCCTTGCGAATCGAATATTCATTGCACAACCCTTCGGCTAAGGCACGCCGAATTGTCCGGCCTTGCCCCCAGTCAATTCCCAAAATGCTTCCGGAATCCCGGCGATGTCCAGCTTCATCGTGAACTCGAGCCCGTCAATATCGTCGATACGCTCCCCGGTCTTTTTGAAGTTCAATGCCTGCGCCATCTTTAAGGATGCCGTATTCGAGGGACTGATGGTCACGAAGAAGGTCTCAACGCGGTGTTTCCGATGTGCCCAGTGCATCATGCCGACCGCGCTTTCCGTTGCATGTCCACACCTGCGATACGCCGGCTCAATCGTGTATCCCAGTTCCGCCGTGTAGGGGCAGTGCTCCCGGAGATCCGGATCCGGTGCCTTGTGATGAAAACTGATGTACCCCACCATTTGGCGGTCCCGCCGCCGCACAATGGCCCGGTACATCCACTCATGCTGGGAGGGATCCCGCTCGATCATCGCGATCCTCCGCTTGAGCCAGATCTTGTCGGCGAGGGTAGATTCTCCGGACAACACGAAATCGCAGGCCTTCCGGGCGTCGTCGAACTTCCGTTCGCTGAGCAACCGCAGCAACGGAAGCGGCATCGAAATCAACTGAAGCCGTTTGGTCTCAATCGGAGGTATACTATTTTGACGCATATCGCGGAGAACGCTCATGGGGCGAGGCGCGGGCAACGCGGATTTGAGCGCTTAGCATGGTTAAGGTTTTTGAGCCTTCGACAACATCGAAGACCTCCCTGTAATCGGACAGAATGCCGCTCATGCAAAGCTGGTCCAGAAGGTTGCTTGGCCCAGAGGGTTGCCATTTCATCGATTTGATCCGTTATCCTTCCGGGCAAAACAGAATGGTGCGGGGAGCGCAGCGGAGTGGCCGCCAACCACCGATTTCGGTGGTTTGATGGTCACAAAGGTGTAGCCGTGACCATATTCTTGAAGTGATCGGATCGCTCCAAAACGCACATCCCATGCACCCGATTCAAGATCCCTCTCCAAGGTGGCCAATCCCTCCTCACACAATGACGGGTCGGTTTGACGAAATGCTGATGTGCCCTCGCGAAAATCACGCTCCAGGTATCTTTCCGGATATCGCCAAGCCGCACCCGCAAACCCATCAACCAGATCATGCGGAAGCGGGAAAGGACGGGCGCTGATTGAATCGGTGCAACGGAAAGCCTCGCCAAGGGTGCTCAATGTAGGGAAAGCTCCTCGAATCTGAGTGCGGAACGCTGGAAAATAATGGAACAACCAGGGGGAATCAATCGCGTCGGGGTCATACGTGAAGATCACAATCGGCCCGGATGACACCACCCGCCTTACCTCAGCGAATGCAGCGGGCTTGTCGGCGAAATGATGGATGCAAAGAATCAGGATGGCCCCGTCAAAAGATCCATCGGGGAAAGGCAGCGATTCGGCAGTCCCCTCCACCCATGTGACCGGAACACCTGCCTGCGCTTGGTCGCGCATGACGGAAGATGGCTCAAGGGCGACCATTTCATAGCCTCTCTCAGCCAAGGCCAGAGAATATGAGCCCGTTCCGGCCCCGACGTCCAGAACCCGGCGACCGGGTGCGAGGTCGAGAAGCTCTACGATACAATCCACGATACGGCAGTCCGCTCGCCGCGTCGCGTTGTACCCGGTTCCGATGCTGTCATATAAAGCAGGCATGATGGAGGCTACTTGGAGGACAGACAGGAATGTGGAGGATAGCAAAACACTTTTTGCCTGCTCCGAATGGTCGGTCGACCCTATTTCTCCACCTTGTAGGAGAGAGAAAGCTCATCTCCCGGCATTCCCCGGATACCCCAGTTCTCTTGGGGCGTTTCATGAATCGTGATCTCAACGTCTTGCGGCGTGATGCCCAATTCCTCATTGAACCTACGGAAAATGCTCCGAATCAACTTCTTTTTCGTCTCCTTGGATCGACCGGCAAACATACTGACCTCAATGATCGTGTAGCCGGTGCTGCGGTCCTCGGGATGGATGAAATCCTCCTCTTCCATGGCGATGAACCGGTGAAATCGTTTGTCCGTCGGCAAACCAAGGGATTCGGTGACGCACATGTGCAGTGTGTCCGAAATCCGGGCCTTTCGGCCCGCGAGATTCTCGCGGAGTGAGTAGATGATGATCTGTGCCATAAATTCTTGAATTAGCGTGAAGGGGAGGTGCGGGCAAGAGCGGCAAATCTCACTCGCTACCTCTCCCGTTTTGCTGGCTCCCGCTTCCGTCGAGATATTCAATGATTGGGAGAAATGCCCTATGTTCGTCGCGAAATCGATCAATCTCCTTCGCAAAGAACAAGCCAGCCACGACTATTCGGAAAGCGACTGCTCTATAGAGCATTTGCCGATAGAATTCCGTCATTGGAAGGGAGTCTATCAGTTCTGTAGAAGCACCTTCCCATGCGATCGCATCGGCAACGAGTATGGCCTCTCCATAGGCCAAAGGGCCAACTGCGGGTGAAAAATCGATGATCAACGGAGCCAACCCCTTTTCAAACAGGATGTTCCCGCATAGATCACTATGAATGATCTGCTCCGCACAATCCGATTCTCCAAAGCGTGAAACAATGCTGTCAATCGCGCCCAAAACCACCGGGTCCATTCCGTCAGGGAGTTCCCCTCGACCCCACACTATGTCATGGGATCGCGCCCAACGGTCGTCACGAGCCGGAATCGGATCCAGCGCAAGCGCATTGATCGCTTGATGAAATAGCCGCCCCACCTTCAACTTTTCCGTCCAGTTTCCATCGAAGTGTTGTCCCGGTTCGTAGGAGGATGCTGCCCAGCCTTTGTAGACAAATCCATCCCGTGCGGACCGCATCGGCCTCGATATTCGAAAACCATTTGCCTGCAGTCTTTCCAGTAAGCGTGCGCTCCATTCATGAAGCGTCACATTCTCTACGGGCTTGAAGACACAATTCGCGACCCGGAAACAACGTCCTTCGCCTCCCTTCAAGCGCACAGGCACACCTTTAGAACCGAAGGCGCGCTGCACTTCTGCTAAAGGTTGATCCATTGCATTGGATGCTGTCATCTCTCCGCCAACGTTGAGACTGGCCCCCTCATTGCAATCCCGATTGATCTGGTTGCAGCGATTTGGGACGGTTTCCGTATCTTTGTTTTCATTTCACGCTGCCTCCCCCTCCGCCATCCGCTGCGCGATGAGGTATACGGTCGGCCCGGAAAAATCGCTTTCCCTCAGCTTCATATTGTCAAAAAAACCAAGAATGCGAAATCCTGCCGAGCGGATGAGGCGCTCAAGCTCCAGGGGGAAGAGCAGACGGTACTCGCAGAAATCCTCCGCGCTCCCGCCGGTGGAAAACTGCCACGTCCGCTTGCGAATGAGCCGTTGCTTCCTGCGATTCAATGACTGCTCGGCAATCCAATGAGCCGTGAAGTCCCCCACCCGAATTTCACCTTCCATGCGCGCCCTGAAGCCATCTCCCAGTAAAGCGGCTCCGTTCCGGCAATCGAGGATCAAAAGTGACCCCGGATGCGAATGTGCGGCAAACGTCGCGAAAGTCTGATTGAGGTCCTCGTTGCTCAGCGCGTAAAGGATGGCCGACCCAAAGCAAAGAACCACGTCAAACGTCCGGTCGAGACGAAAGGTGCGCATGTCTCCGAAATGGAAGGAAACTTCCGGGGCTTGTGACCTCGCATAATCGATCAAAGCGGGCAGCAGATCGACGCCGGTGCAATCGGTGCAATCCCTCCGAAGCCTCCTGATGTCCCGACCCGTCCCGCATGCGATATCAAGGATTGATCGCGGTGGTTGCGCCAAGTAGTCCCGGAAAACACGACGGCACATTTCCGGGGTCTCTTCATTCTCCTCCGGATACAAAGCCTCGTAGAGCTCCGGTCGGTCATACAACAGGTTTTGAAAAGGTGTTTCCATTGCTTTTCTCGCACAGTGTGGATGGGTCGCGCGGCGTCAGCCCGAAAATGGCGCTCTCCGCTCTTTCATTCGCCGGAGGTGGTTTGGATTGGTCACGAACTCATATTTCAATCCATCACGGTCGAAATAGAAAGTGGCGTAATAGCCCTCGCCATACTCCGGGCAATCACAGGGCGGATCCTCAATGCTGCAATGCCCTGCCCTCTCCAGCGGAAGCAAGACCTCCCGGTGGAAGCGATCCACATCCTCGCGATCCGACGCGTTAAACGCGATGTGGTCGTGGTGCCCGAGGGCTCCGCGGCAGTATTCCCTATCTCTAAAATCTCCCCGAACCTGGCAGATGCTGATTTCATGAGGCGTTTTAAGGTCCCATCGTTTCCAATCTTCGTATCCGTATTCCTTCCCGTAGCTGGAATCCGCCAAGTCATACCCGAAATACCGAAACATCGCACTGTAGAAGGGAGAGGAGCGCTCAACGCTGGAAACGTTGATGATCATGTGGTGTAGAAGGCCTCGATGCTGATTCATTTTTTCGTCGGTCAATGAGGGGTCACGGGGAGGAACGCCCGCGCGGATTTTGGTAGGCGATTTGCGGCAGCCACCGCAGGCTAAAGCTGTTTTCATCCTCCTTTACAGGACGAAATCCAAGAGAGGCATACAACCGTACAGCCCGATTGCTTCGGAAAACGTGCAGTTCGATAGGCAATCCCTGGTTCCAAGCCTCTGCTTGGAGGTCGCGTATGAGCCGTTGGCCGATACCCTTGCCTTGGTAGGGGGGCGAAATCTGGATCTGCACGAGTTCAATGGCATCACTCCGCAGAAATGTTTTCCAGAGACCAATATCGGTACCATCGAGTACGATCACTTTCGCATGCTCGAAATGAATCAAGACGCGATCTCTCTGGGCAGCATCGTCCCAAGGATAATGGTTTTCAACCACCGTTCGCATGGTTTCGCGACGCAGGTCTTCGAGAAATGGAAGATCGTTTTCCCCCGCCGGTCGGAGTGATGGTGCTCTACCTGCGGTGCTCATTTTGTCTCCCCTTCAAGGCAGGGCCCGCGCCTGCCGACGAGCCCCATCCGTCGGTGAAAAAACGGAGAGTCCTTTCGCTCAATGCTGGGCTCAACTAAATGGGTCATGGGTCAATGGCACTCGGATAGGATCGATATCGCGTTGTAGACTCAAGAGTTTTGCGAACCACCAATGGATGCCCCTGGAGCGTCGGCTTTAGCCGATGTTTGCGGAGCATGAGGGCTTCCCAGGGTATTCATCGGCTAAAGCCGACGTTCCGATTCGCGGTGGATCAGCCAGGGCTCGGGCGAACAATCGGCATATCCGACTGCCATTGGCGTCATGGGTTCTTGCCCGGGCCGGGATGGTTGTCATGAATTTGGACGCAAGAGAGCCTGGAACAACAAACCGCAGCTCCAATCGGGTCGAAGAGAATAAACCGAAATCTTATCCATAACACAACTCGCCCCCGGATCGCCCAATCCTTTCAGAACGGATGCATCCTCCGGACGATCCTTCAGGTCGGCGACCGAACAATGGGGGGTGTACGGGTACGGTGACGGCTTGAACACAATACCGGACTTTTTCAAGGAATCGTGGATACGGACAAATGGAGCCGGGTCCATCGGCTCAAAGTAATGCCATTGGGTTCCGGGAAAACTCGTCAGCGATTGAAAGCTGAGTTCAAAACGCCGGATTCCCCGAGCCAGGTCATTGAGGATCCCAAAGACATGGTCCGGATCCTGATCATTCTCCAGTGTTCCCAGACCAGACGACCCCGCAACGCCGATTTCCACAGGAATTCCGGCCAGCCTCGCATCAAATCGTTCCCGCAACCGCATCACCGCCCCCGCCAGTGGATCGCTTAAATCCATGACAATATATACATTGTGTTCAAATTTCATAGCTTAGAACTCCGTCTTCCTCTTCTGTTGGCGATGAAGTCGTCCACGAAAAGATCACTTTTCTCCGGCGTCGATCTTGTCGATGCGCCTTTGGTGGCGTCCTTCTTTGAATTTCGCGGCGAGCCATGTATCAAGAATCGATAGCGCTTCCTCCTTCGATACCATACGCTGGCCGATCGCGATCATGTTGCAGTCACCGTGTTCTTTCGAGAGAAGAGCCGTTTGTTCATTCCAGACAACGGCGCACCGGACTCCTGGGAACCGATTTGCAACGATGGCCTCGTTACCGCTTCCACCAACGATGATCCCGCGTGGATTCGCGCCAGCGGCAACTAAATTCGCCGCAGGTCTGACAAAATCAGAGTAGTCAACCGATTCGCTGGAATTTGTTCCGAAATCTTCCACTTGAAATCCTTTGCCTTCAAGTTGGGCTTTCAGAGCTTCCTTGTATTCGTAGCCGGCGTGGTCGCAAGCGATGGCGATTCTCATTTTCATCTTCTCTGCCAAAAGCGCCTAGCTCTCACGCGGCGGGTTAGCCTTGCGGCGTTGGCTGGCCGTTCCGGACTTGTCATCCGGCATGGTTCGGGCGTTCGGATTGGCCGCGACCATGTTGCAGAAGACCATCGCGTGTCCCAGGGCGTCGTCCAGCGCCTTGTGCGTGTGGGGAAAATCGGGATCAATCCACTCGGTGGGCATATACCGCTTATGGGACTTGGTATAGGGGGTTCCCATCAGGGCCATGGCGTAGCTGGTGATGTCAAGACCCGCCGGAAAGAGAGGGCTCCCGCCGGTAAACTCATGGAGATACCAGTGGATGAAAGTGTAATCAAATCCCACAGGGTGAGCAACCATGACGGGCGTCGCCCCGAGTCCGCGGAGCCAATCCGCGTAATCCTTCATCGCTTGCGCGGTCGGCACCGGGTTCTCGCGGCAGGCCGCCCACGCCTCCGGATTATTCTTCCAGAATCGCATCACCTTTGGATCCTGTCGTGCCCCCGGGAGCAGGTCGAGGTTGCGCTCGAAGGTCCCGATGATGGACTTGTCGAGGCGAAAGGCAACAGACGCGAAGCTGAGCATCGAGTATTGGCCGGGGCTCGGCCCATCCGTTTCAATGTCGGTCGCGATATAGATTTCTTCGATCATCAATTTTTCTTGACCGACGTATAGGGGAGGTGCGAGTAAAAACGCGACTATTCGGTCAGCCCATTATTACTCCGCAAGTTCTATAGTTTGATTTACGCGGCATAGGCTACTACGGGACGCTTGAAGAAGTTCCGCACGGTTTTCCGTTCCCCTTTGAGCATATACAGACTGACGGAAACCTTGGCGTTCAACTCACTTTCCGTGCGGGGGGCCCTTTCCGCGGTGACGGTCTGCTTCAGGTGATTTTTGAGATGCTTGTCCGGATTCAGGTCGGGGCTGTAGGCGGGCAAATAGATCAGCTCAATGCGGTCTTTGTGCGCTCCAACCCAAGCCTTCACGGGCTTGCTGTGGTGCACGCGAAGAATATCCTCGATGAGAATCACCTTGCGTTTTCGTCCCTTGATTAGCTGCCCCAGGAACTGGATGAAGAGCTCCGCGTTGAGGCTCTCTTTGAGCGCCATCCATAGCAGACTGCCTTGGTTGTTCACCGCGCTGATGAGGCTGCTGTGGAAGCGTTTGGCCGGTTGGCGCACCCCCGGAGTATGGCCCTTCGGAGCGTAGCCGCGCCGATGATGGCATTCCAGTTTAACGGCGAATTCGTCACCCCGCCAGATCTCCGCGTTTTCTGCTTCGGCCTTCGCCCGAACCTTCGGATGCGTCTCGTCGAGCCACTGGCGCACCTCCGCGGGCCGCTGCTCATACGCCGCTTTCACCGGACGCCGGAGTGTGAATCCCCGACGCTTGAGAATGAGGCTCAGAGCCTCCAGCGTGTAGGTAACGCCAAAGCGTTCTTCGATCAGTTGCCGGTTACCGGACCGCCTCACGGTTCCATAGGGCGAAACCCATTTTCAACTGGTCCGGCGTTTTGTCCACAATCAAGCGCTGAACCTCCCGCTCCTGTTCTTTGCTCGTGCGGCGTTTCGTGCCGGTGAGCACGCTGCGCTTGCGCAACGCCTTCAGTCCGCCCCCGCGGCCCGCTTTTTCCAGTTCGTCACCGCCGTCTGCGAAACTCCCAGGACACGGGCAATGTCCTTCTGTTTCATACCCTCCTTGAGTATGCTCATGGCACGCATGCGCAGCTCCTTCTGGGCCTCTTGTGTGAGTAGTTCGTGCATCTCGATCGTCCATGAAGGAAAGCAATGCAAGCGCGCATCAGATTGCCGCTATTCTTATTTCGGGCTGACAAGGTCCTATAAAAGCGTCTCCAAATCCGTCTGGATAATCCCCCATAGATTCGATCATCTATATGATCGTAACCGTGCGCTAAGATGTTTCTGAAAGAGATGATGCTCCCCGGCGAACTCCCTGATCGCCCCCCCATTCCTCAGCACATCCTCAAGCAGCTCCTTGACCTCCGGACTCATTGGGACAAGCCCGACGATAAAGACAATGGAAACAACAAATTTCGGTATCCGGAAGGCAATCAACGTGAAGTTCATCCGAAGAACCCTATCTTGAAAATACTGCGCAATCATTTCCATCTGATTTTTAAACACGAGCATCAAGAGCCCAAAAACTACGAACAATACTTTCTCCATGCGATTCCCTATACGAAGTTCACCCGGATCCGCTCTTTCTCCGCCAGGCACGCTCCCGCCATGTTGTTCTCGAACTACCGCATGCACGCACTGCTGTTGAACCCTCGCACGTTGAAGAACGAAGTCCGGAAGGGCAAATCCGAGGTGCCGCCACCGTTGCCGTCGCCCTCAAATTTCGACGCGCAGACCGTCGTAGGCGAACTCTACGCCGGGCGGCAGTTGCGCGCCGTCACGCGCGTGGTCGACCATGAACGTCATGTGGGTGAAGAAGGTGCGCGGCGCGCGCAGCCGGGCCGCCGCCTCAATGGCCTCACTGACGGACATGTGGGTCGGGTGCGGGATCGGGCGCAGCGCGTCGAGGACAACGACATCGGCCCCTTCGGCGAGCGCTGCCGCCTCATCCGTCACTTCCTTGCAGTCTGTGAAATAGGCGAGTTTCCTGCCGGTGGACGCCTCTTCGAAGACCAGACCGAGGACCTGCACCCGCCCGTGGGGCAGGAGGGTCGACAACACCCGTCCTTCCGGCAGTTCCAGAACCGGCGGCATGGGGCGGGGACGAAAGGCAGGGTAGCCACTGAACTCAGGGCGGTCACGGATGGCATACGGGTAGATTTCGCGCACCCGCCGCAGGCCGTCCGCAGTGCTGTAGACGGGCAGCGCTTCGCCATCACGCAGGTCGATGAATCGCCGCAGGTCGTCCATGCCGAGAATGTGGTCGGCATGGGCATGCGTGAGAATGAACGTGTCGACAGCGGGGATGCGGTTCCAGACACATTGAAGGCGGAACTCCGGCGCCGCATCCACCTGGATACGGTGTCCGCCCATGACAACATGGACACTCGCCCGTGTCCGCCAGTTGCGCGAATCCGCGAGATCGAGGTCCGCCGCCTCATGGGCGATCATGGGAACGCCCTGCGATGTTCCGGTGCCGAGAAAAACCAACTCCATACAGCGCGAGCAAAGGGTGGCCAAGCGCGCAAGGCAAAGCCGGATATGCGCGCAGCCGCAAAAATCCGCGGGCCGCGGCACACATTTTCTGGCCAATCCGCAAACACCTCCCCATGTTGCACGCTCCTTGCTTCCACAGCCGGAACCGCTGCCAACCCATGAGCCAAAAAACCATCGTTCTGACCGGATGCACGCGGGGCCTCGGCCGCGCCTTGTTCCACGCGTGGGACGCCATGGGACACACCGTTTTCGGCTGCGGGCGGAATGAAACAGCGGTCGATGAGCTGCGCACGAGCGTTGACGACCGCCACCGGATCGACGCCGTCGACATCGCGGACGGCGGGCAGGTCAAGAAGTGGTCGGAAACCGTCATCGACGCAACCGGCAGCCCGGACTTCCTCGTCAACAACGCGGGAGTCGTGCACCGCCCCGCGCCGTTCTGGGAGATTCCACAGAAGGAAGTCGAAGACGTCTTCCGCGTCAACGTGCTCGGCACCAGCCGCGTCCTCAAGGCCTTTCTCCCCGCCATGATCCTGCGCGGCAGGGGCATGATCGTCAACCTCAGCTCGGGCGCCGGACGCTCCGGCATAGGCGGCATCGCGGCCTACGCCTCGACAAAGTGGGCCATCGAGGGCCTTTCCAAGTCCGTTGCGGCGGAACTGCCCAAGGGCATCGGCATCGTCCCCCTGAGCCCCGGCATGGTCGACACCGACATGCTGCGCTTCTGCTACGGCACGACGGCCGGCAACTACCGCAACCCCCGGCAGTGGGCACAGGCCGCGGCGGCCTTCATCCTCTCCCTGACGCCCGAGCACAACGGCCAGTCGCTCTCCACGCCCTGATCCGCCCTTTCTGCGACCAACCGTCAGGAATTTCTTCGATTCGCATGGCGGATCTTTTGCGGACAAAAGCCGGCAAGTCTTCCAAAATCACGAATCGTCGAATCCGCAGGCATCTCGCCGCCGGACGCTTAAGTTCAACCGTGGAATCCAGGCTCAAGAGGCCCGGATTCCTTAATCATCCGGCCGCGACAGCCCACCCGCACGCAGTCGCCGCGAACCCACCGCAAGGTCATAATCCTTGAGAATCTTCACAGGCGTTCCACCGCCGGACTTACCCATCGCCTCCAGCGCCCGGCAACCCCCGCCCCGTTCCGACCACGCACGGCTTCCCAGCACCCGCGCACGCGAAAAGAACCGCGCCCGCAACCGAAGTAGTTCGTGTGGACGCAACTCCCCGCCCGCCCGCACCGCCTCAATGTGGTCCTCCGGCGCAATGCGTCCTCCCCCTCCGCCGCGACGCGCCGCCGCCCCCTTGCCCAGCATAAGCAGCCGGTAGCGCGCCAGCGCCCCAGTTTCACCGCCCTTCCCCGGAAAACACCGCGCCAGCGCTTCCCGCAGGTCCCCGGCCCCGGCCAGCGCCGCCGCATACCCCGTCCACCGGTAATCCTCCGGTAGCTTCGCCAGCCCCGCCCGCACCGCATTCAAATCTATATACGCCGCGACAAGGCCGACCACCCACGGCACGTCCTCCACCAAAACGCTCCCGAACCGCTCCGACCACAGCGTCCCCACCGTCTCGTGCGTGCGGTTGTACCACTTCGTATAACGCTGCCGCAGCGTACGCATAAACTCCGATATATCCCCCATACGCGCGCGCAGGCGCTCCCGTAGAGCCTCCGCCGTTTCCACCGGACCCCGCGCCAGCGCGTGCGCCAGCTCATCCGCATCCAGTCCGCTCCACTGCGCCCGCGCCGTCCCATAGAGCGCACGGTAGCGCCGCACGAACTCCGCGTCATCACAACCCTTCGCCGCCTTATCCACCCGCACCAGAATGTGGAAGTGGTTCTGCAGGACACAGTACGTAATCACCTCCGCCCCACTGAACTCCGCCGCCTTCCGCAGCGCGCTCACCCACACCTCCCGCTCCGCGTCCCCCAGCAAACGCCGACGGTGGATGATCCGCGATGTTACATGGTAAACGCCGCACTGTTCTGCCTTTATTCGTATTTCGCCCATAGTAATTTTCTCCTTCCCCAACTTTTCTTATATTTCTTCGAGAAATTGCAAGTGGTTTTTTTCCTAGAGCCGGTGACGGGGATGCGGCAGGCTGTGGGGATGCTGGATTTTTCGCCCATTGACTACAAGGCCGAGCTGAACGAGGAGCAGTTTGCGGCGGTGACGGCGCCGCCGGGGCCGGCGCTGGTGCTGGCGGGCGCGGGGTCGGGCAAGACCCGCACGCTCACCTACCGCGTCGCCTACCTCATGCTGGAGAAACGGGTTTCGCCGCAGAACATCCTCCTGCTCACCTTCACCAACAAAGCGGCGCGCGAGATGATCCAGCGGGTCATGGAGCTGACGGGGGCCCAGTATCCGCCGAGCTACGGCGGCACCTTCCACTCCATCGGCGGGCGGCTCCTGCGCCGCTTCGGTCGCTCCGTAGGCATCGAACCCAACTACAACATTCTCGACCAAGGCGATGCCGAGGCGCTCATGTCGAGCATCATTAAGGAGCTGGACCCCGGCTACCTGAAGAACAAAGACAACCCCAAGCCCAACGTTGTCTCGAGTATCATCAGCTACTCGATCAACACCGACACTGCGCTGCGCGAGGTCGTGCGCCAGCGCTATCCGTGGGGCGACGCCGCGCTCACGGGCCGGTTCGAGAAGTTCGCCAAAGTCTACCGCGAGCGGAAGCTCCAGCTCCAGGTGGCCGACTACGACGATCTGCTCTATTACTGGCTGAAGATGCTCAAAGAGGACGAGGAGACACGGAACTACCTGCGGGAAAAGTTCCAGTATATCCTTGTCGACGAGTATCAGGACACCAACATCATGCAGAGCGAGATCATCGATCTCATCGGGCACCACCACAACATCATGGCGGTGGGCGACGACGCACAGTGCATCTACACGTGGCGCGGAGCGGTCTTTGAGAACATCCGCGCCTTCCCCGACCGGCATCCCGGCACGCGCATCTACAAGATCGTGCGCAACTACCGCAGCTCGCCGCAAATCCTCAGCCTCGCCAACAAAGTTTTGGAAGCGCAGCCCGCCACGGCGGGGTATTTCAAAGAGCTCGTGGCGGCCAAGGAGGACAATCTCACGCCGTATGTCGTTCCTCTGCTCGACAGCGTGCAGCAGGGCCAGTTCCTCGCCCAGCGCATACAGGGGCTCTACGACGAAGGCTACGCCCTGAAGGACATCGCCGTGCTCTACCGCGCCCACTACCAAGCCGTCGACGCGCAGTTGGAGCTGACGCGGGCGGGCGTTCCCTTCGTCATCACGAGCGGGGTGCGTTTCTTTGAGCAGGCGCACATCCGCGACTTCATCGCGCAGTTGCGCGTCATCAACAATCCTTCGGACAAGCCGGCCTTCGAGCGCCTCCTCGGTCTACTCCCCCGCGTGGGCCCGGCCACGGTCGAGAAAATCCTGAAAGCGGCCGACCTCGAGCGCGAAAAGGCCCGCCGCGCCAACATCTCCGCGGAGGACACCCTCTTCGAGACGGCACCGACCGAGGCGGGCGACATCTTCAGCGCGCTGCTGAAGCCGACGGTTGTCGCCAAAGTCCCGGCGGACGCCAAGGCCGACTTCAAGCAACTCGCACAAACGCTCTGCGAGCTGAACGAACTCTTCGAGGACGGCAGAAGCAGGACATCGGCGGCGCGGCTCGTGCAGCGCGGCATCGACGGATGGTACGGGGACTACATTCTCACCGCCTACTCCAACGGCGAGGAGCGGCGCGAAGACCTCGAGGGACTCATCAATTTCGCCGAGAAATTCGATACGCTCTCCGAATTCCTTTCGCAGGTTGTGCTCCTCAATTCGGAAACCTCGAACCGGTCGGTCGACCCGGACGAAGACACCGTGCGCATGACAACCGTCCACCAAGCGAAAGGCCTCGAATACCCGGTCGTCTTCGTCCTCGGTTGCGCGGAGGATCTCTTTCCCCTCAAGCGGGCGGTGGAATCCGGGTCGGTGGACGAGGAACGGCGTCTCTTCTATGTTGCCGTCACGCGGGCGATGGACCAACTCTACCTCTGTTTTCCGATGATGAACAAGACACGGGGCGGTGCCATCCGCACAGAGCCGAGCCGCTTTCTCACCGAACTGCCGCCGGACTGCTATGAGAAAGTCGGCTTCCGCCCCACCCGCTATTGACCACCGCCGATCCGCCCATCCCATGCGCCCGACCCACCGTCCGACCTCCGCCGCGGCCCTTGCCGCCCTCTTTCTCCTCGCCGCCGCGGCGCTCCCGTCCGGTGCCGGCGCTTCCGTCTTCAAGAGCGTCTACACGCGCCACATGGAGACCGGACAATTCCAATACATCGGCGAGTTCTTTTCCGGCAAGGAGACCGTCGACAACCGCGTTCTTCTGCGCACGGACCCCGGCGAACGCACCGGTCTCTACGTCATCGCCGAGCTGAAGCCGCGTCTGCGCGACATCCCGGCGGGTGCCTCCCTCGCGCTGGAGATGATCCGCTCCGACGCCAACGAAATCCACGTCCATGAATTCCCGCTGCCGACGGAGCCGGCGCGCGCGCGGATCCTCTACGTCGGTCTCACCGGCGCAGACTGGCCGGAGTCCGGCGAGCGCCTGCGCCCCGTCGCGTGGCGTCTGCGCCTTCTCAATTCCGCCGGTGACCCCATGGACACATGGAGCAGCTTTCTGTGGGAAATGCCGTGAGCGGCAGCGGTTGGGAGCCTGTCGACCTTGATTTCCGCCTCACGCCGGCGGTGCTCGCCGAAATCCTCGACGGCGGCCAAGCCTTCGCATGGGACGCCACCGGCACAACGACCTACAGCGGCGCGGTCGCCGACCATGCCTGGGAAATCGGGCTTGCGGCTGACGGCACCGTCCTCGCGAACAGCCCCACAGGCGGCGATCCCGCGCTGTTGGCCGACTACTTCGCGCTCGACACCGACTTCGCCGCGCTCACCGACGCCCTTCCGTGGCGCAGCGACACCGTTCTCGCACGGGCCATCCGCCAATGGCCCGGCCTGCGTATCCTGCGGCAGGACCCCGGCGAGGCGCTGCTCGGGTTTCTTTGCAGCTCCACCAAGCAGATCGTGCAGATCAAAGAAATCCTTCGCCTCTTCGCCCGGCATTACGGCATGCGCCTGCACGGAGAGGCCTACGCCCTGCCTTCGTGGGACGTTCTCTCTACCATCCCCGAAGACGAACTGCGCCGCCACAAAACGGGTTACCGCGCGCGCTACATCGCCGCCGTGGCGAAGCGCCTCGCGGACGACCCCGGCCTGCCCGACCGCGTGCGCACGGCACCCTACCCAGAAGCGCGCGCCATGCTCACGGACCTTCCCGGCGTCGGCGGCAAGATCGCCGACTGTGTCCTCCTCTTCGCCGGGGGCCACCTAGGCGCTTTTCCGGTCGATACATGGATTGCAAACGTCCTCCGCACCGAATACGGCCTCGCCGACTGGTCTCCGCTGCAGCTGCGCCGCTTCGGTGAGATCCACTTCGGCCCGCACGCCGGTCTCGCGCAGCAATACCTATTCTCCGCCGTCCGGCGCAAGCGGGCAACCGCCGCGGTCGACTCCGCAGAGATGCCCTAAACGCGTTCCATCCGGGCCACGCGTACCACCCGCTGCGAACCGTAAGGATTGGGCGTGGCGCGGAAGGTCAGCATCTCCTTGCCGCAGTCCTGCCAGTGTTCGAGGATCTCTCCGTTGTCCAGCCACGACACACGGCGGATCTCCGGCAGCCCGCCCTCCACCGTTTGCAAGCCGTCGCCCCGCTCGGCCCCGCTCAGGTGCATATTATTGCGGATGGGCACGTTGTGGACAAAGGCATAGAGATGCTCCCCGTCGTCGAGAACGAAATCCCGCCCGCGGCACACGACATCGGCGGCGCGGCCGTCGTAGATGCACGGCGCGCAGCGTTGTATCCACTCACCCACGACTTCAAGGGCCGCCCGCTCGTAGGGCGGCAGCGATCCGTCGGCCATGGGACCGACATTGAGGAGCAGGTTCGCTCCGGCGCCGCGGCAGGAGGCAAGCGTCTCGATCAAGCGGGCAGGACTCTTGAGCGAATAGTCTTTCGCGGCGACGCCCCAGTGGCTGTTGAAGGTCTCGCACATTTCCTTGGCCACATAGCGGCCGCCCGGTGCTTTGCGGGCCGGAAGCCCCTGCTCAAACGTCACCGCGTCGAGCATGGGATGCCCCACCGCGCCGAGGTTGCCGATGCTGGAATTGTTGATGAGAATCGCTTCCGGCTGCAACTCGCGGATCATGCCGTAGAGCGCATCTTCCTGCCAGTCGCGGTCGCGGCGGGACCAGTTGCCGTCAAACCACAGACCGTCGACCTTGCCGTATTCCGTGCAGAGGATACGAACGGAATCGCGGAGGTATTGCTGGTAGCCGTCCCAGTCCGCGTCAAACCGCGGGTCCCACCAGTCGAGCGTCGTGTGGTAAAAGAAGATTCCGAGCCCCCGCGCACCGCAGGCTTCGACAAACTCCGCCACAAGGTCGCGTCCGGCGGGCGAGTGCGGCGCGTCGTAGGTATTGAGTCCCCGTGTATCGTAGAGGGAAAACCCGTCGTGGTGACGTGTCGTCAGGCAAACGTAACGGAAACCCGCGGACACCGCGAATTCGGCCAGCGCCACAGCGTCAAACCCCTCCGCCGTAAACCGGTCCATTAACTTTCCGTATGCCTCCTGCGGAATCTTGTGGTGGTGGCGGTACCACTCGCCCTCGGCCTGCACGGAGTACAGGCCCCAGTGCAAAAAGAGGCCGTAGGCCATCGACTCATAGCGCTTTACGCGGGGGGGAACAGCGGATTCGGGGGAAGTTGTCGTCTTCATGGGATTATGTCTGTCGAAGGGGGGGGAAGGCGCAACGGTCGCCCACCGCCCGCCGAATCCGCAACCTTTTTCCATCCGCCCGTCGAATGCTTCCTTCCAGTCAACCGAATCCGCTGGATTTTGCCCGTATCGACGCTATTCTCGCACAGACAGTTGGATTAACGCATCCGGCCTCAACACCCGCCCGTCATGACGAACCCCAAAACCGTTCTGCGCAAACGCCTATTCGCCGCCCTTTCCGCCCTCTACGCGCGCGAAGTGCCCCTCTACGACAAGCTTCTCGAAACCGTCCGCGACGTGAACGGTCGCATAGCCGCGCGCGATCCCGCGCAACTGCCGCCGGGACGGACCGTCGACGAGATCAGCGCCGAACGCCACGGGGCCATCCGCCTCGGCAAACCGGACGAAATGCGCGACATGGCCCGCTTCTTCGCCTGCCTCGACATGATGCCGGTCAACTTCTACAACCTCGCCGAAGCGGGCGCGAAAAGCCAGCCCGTCATCTCCACCGCCTTCCGTCCCCTGCGCGACGCCGACCACCGCGTCTTCTGCTCGCTGCTCATGACCGACAGTTTCACCCCGGCGATAAGACGACGGGTGGAAGACGCCCTGCGGGAACGGCGTATTTTCAGCCGCGCACTCCTCCGCCTCATCGAAGCCTCGGAAAGTGAAGGCGGGCTCACGGGCGGCGACGCCGATGTCTTTGTCTCCGAAGCCACTGCCCTCTTTGCATGGCGCGGCACGGCGCGCGACCATGGTCTCTACCGCGCCCTCGTCGACGCCCGCTTCAACATCGCGGCGGACATCGCATGCTTTCCCAACCCGCACCTCAACCACCTCACCCCCAACACCCTCGATATCGACGAACTCTACGCCGAGATGACGCATCGGCTCAACGGCCCCTACGCGCACCTGCCCCACCGCGGCATGAAGGACTCCATCGAAGGACCGCCCCGCCGTTCCGCCCCCGTACTCCTCCGCCAGACCGCCTACAACGCCCTCGACGAAGGCGTCGTCTTCACCGAGCCCGACGGGTCCCGCGTCGAAGCGACCCACCGCGCGCGCTTCGGAGAGATCGAGCAGCGCGGCGTCGCCATGACACCCGCGGGCCGCCGCCTCTACGATGAGGCCCTCGCGGAGGCGGACGCCTCCGGCGACAAGGAACATGCCTTTGCCCGTATCCCCGACGACCTTGAAGCCCTGCGCCGGGAGGGACTCGCCTATTTCCGCTACTTGCGGGTGGATTCTGCGGCGAGCGCGCACGTCCCCGCCGGATCGCTGCCAGAAGCCCTTGCCAACGGGATCGTCACAACCGATCCGATACGCTACGAAGATTTCCTCCCCGTCAGCGCGGCGGGCATCTTCGCCGCCAACCTCGGCCAATACGGCACGCGGCCGCAGGCCGACAAAACCGTGAGCTACACAAAGGAACGTCTCGAAAGCTACCTCGAAACAACCATCACCGAAGCTTACGAACTCTACGCCGCGGAAGAGACCGCCTCGATCCGCGATGTCATCGACGGCGGCGGGCGCACGTCATTCCCATGAGATTCGCCCGCATCGCGCCGTGCCTCTACGCTCCGCACCGCCGTAGTGTGAAGCTACAGCGAGCGACATCCACCCCGTACCCAACCACTCATGAGTCATAAAGTCCTTGTTCTCGGCCTTGGCAAAGTCGGCTCCCTTGTGGGCCGGCTTCTCAAAGACACCGGCTTCGAAATCGGCGCGATCGACAGCGAAGCGCGCGACGACTTTCCCTTTCCCGTATTCCAGTGCGATGTCCGCGATGCCAAAGCTGTCGGCAAACAGATTGCCGGTTACGAAGCCGTCGTCTCGTGCCTTCCCTACGACCTCAACAAGACCGTCGTCGAAGCCGCCGCCGCTTCCGGAGTGCACTATTTCGACCTCACGGAGGATGTTGCCACTGCGCGGCACATCAAAGAACTCTCCGCCTCCGCCAAGTGTGTGCTCGCCCCGCAGTGCGGCCTCGCTCCGGGCTTTATCTCCATCGTCGGCGCGAGCCTTGCCAAAGCCTTCGATGAGATCCGGTCCATCCGGCTCCGTGTCGGGGCGCTGCCGCAGTCACCGCGCGGCATGCTCGGCTACGCCTTCAACTGGTCGCCGGAAGGCGTTGTCAACCAATACCTCAACGACTGCGAGGTCATCCATGGCGGCAAGCGGAAGATCGTCCCCCCCATGCAAAACCGGGAGACCCTCGTCATCGAGGGGCACAAGCTCGAGGCCTTCACCACTTCCGGCGGCCTCGGCACGTTGTGTGAGACCTTCGACGGCAAAGTATCGGAACTCAACTACAAGACCATCCGTTACCCCGGCCACCTCGACCTCATGCGCTTTTACTTCCACGAAATTCTCATGGAAAACAACCGCCAGCTCGCGGGAGAAATCCTCGTCAACGCGCTTCCGCCCGTAAGCAAAGACGTCGTCTACGTCTACGCCGCCGTGGACGGATGGAAAACTGTCTCCGGCCGCCGTGAGCATGTATTGGATGAGTTCGTCCACGCCTACCTGCCCCGGCCCATGGCCGGGGACACATGGCGCGCCATTTCATGGACGACGGCCTGCGCCGCCTGCGCCGTCGTCGAAATGCTCTTCGCGGGACGCCTTCCAAACAAAACCGGCTTTCTCAAACAGGAGGAGATCTCCCTCGCCGATTTCCTCGAAACCAGCAACGGGCGCCATTTCAAGCCCGGCGATAACCACCAACCGCCCGCCCCATGAATATCGCTCCGCTTCTCGCAAAACTCCACCTTGAACCCGGTGCTCTTCGCGGCGGAGAGCTGCCCGTCCACTCTCCGATTGACGTCAGCGAAATTGCCCGTCTTCCACAATCGGCGCCGCACGACGTCGGCACCGCCGTCGCGCGTTCCGCCGAAGCCTTCGAAGTGTGGCGATCCGTCCCCGCGCCGGTGCGCGGCGAACTCATCCGCCGCTTCGGCGATACGCTCCGCGCGAACAAGGAAGCCCTCGGCGAACTCGTCACAGTGGAGTGCGGCAAGATCCGCGAGGAAGGTCTCGGCGAAGTGCAGGAAATGATCGATATCTGCGATTTTTCCGTCGGCCTTTCACGCACCCTCGGCGGTCTCACCCTCCCCTCCGAGCGCCCCGCCCATGTCATGCACGAAAACTGGTATCCGCTCGGGGTCGTGGGGGTCATCAGTGCCTTCAACTTTCCCGTCGCGGTCTGGGCATGGAACTTCGCCGTCGCCTTGGTTTGCGGCGACACCGTCGTCTGGAAGCCCTCCGAAAAGACTCCCCTCACGGCCCTCGCCTGCCAAGCGCTTTTCGAGAGAACGGTGGCCGAATCCGGTATGGACGGCATCCCTCCGCACCTCTCGCAAGTCGTCATCGGTGGCAGGGAGACGGGCAAGGCGCTTGTGCGCGACACCCGCGTCGCCCTCGTCAGCGCCACCGGCAGTGTACCCATGGGCAAGGCGGTGGGGCAGGACGTAGCCTCCCGCATGGGACGCTGCCTTCTCGAACTCGGCGGAAACAACGCGGCCGTCGTCGCGCCGGCATACGATCCCGCGGTCGCGCTGCCCTCCATCGTCTTCGGCGCCGTCGGGACCGCCGGCCAGCGCTGCACCACCACCCGCCGCCTCATCGCACACGAATCCATCTACGACGAACTTACGGGCCGACTCGAAGCATCCTTCGCCTCCCTGCGCGGGCGGATCGGTGATCCCCTCGCCGACGGCACACTCATCGGGCCGCTCATCGACCGCCCGTCCTACGACGCCATGCAATCCGCCCTCGACGCCGCCCGCGCAGCCGGCGGAACCGTCCACGGCGGCGGCCGCGTCCTCGCCGACCGTTATCCGGATGCCCACTACGTCGAACCGGCCCTCGTCCGACTCAACGAACAGATACCCCTAGTCCACACCGAAACCTTCGCGCCCATCCTTTACGCCATGCCCTACCGGAGTCTCGACGAAGCCATCGCCCTGCACAACGCCGTGCCCCAGGGCCTCTCCGGCGCCGTCTTCACCACCGACCTGCGCGAAGCCGAGGTCTTCCGCCGGAACGCCGTCTGCGGCATCGCCAACGTCAACATAGGCACCAGCGGCGCGGAAATCGGCGGCGCCTTCGGCGGCGAAAAGGAAACCGGCGGAGGACGCGAATCCGGCTCTGATAGCTGGAAACAATACATGCGCCGACAGACCTCCACCATCTACTACGGCCGCGAACCGCCCGCCCTCGCCCAAGGCATCCGCTTCTGGTAGGCGCGCGGTTTCCGCAGCCTGCGGCGGGAGATGTGCCGCGTCTACGCAACCGACGCGGTGTATTCGCGCAGACCGGCTTCGGTAGAATTGCGTTCGGGGCAGTAGCCGAGGTCGCGACGGGCGGCGCTGATGTCGAACCAATGGCTCTTCGCGAGTTCAGTGGCGACGAAGCGGGTCATGGGTGGTTCGCCGCCGAGGCGCAGAACGCGCCAGACCATTTCCGCGACAGCGCCCACGCGGTAGGCCGTCGTAAAGGAAACACGGCGTTTAACGGGCGGAATGTTCATACATGCGAGCAAATCATGTATCCACGGCCATAGCTCGACGGGTTCGCCCTGGGAAAGAAAATACGCTTTGCCTCCGGCGCTCCCGGCGGCGAGGGCGTCGAGCGCAAGGATATGTGCGGCAGCGGCATTGCGCACGTGGGTGATGTCGACGCGATTGGAGCCATCGCCCACGACGGCAAGGCGACCAGCGCGTGCCCGGGCGATGACGCGCGGCAGTAGGTGCGGATCGCCCAGTCCCCAGATGAGGTGGGGACGCAGGGCGCAGACCCGGAGCCCAGTGCCACCGTCGGCGGCAAGCGCCTCCTGCTCGGCGGTCGCCTTGGTTTCAGCGTAGTGACATAGCCAGTTCTTACCGTAGGGCAGGGATTCATCCGCACCTTCGAAGGACTCACCGGAAAAGACAACGCTAGGTGTGCTTGTATGCACGAGATACGGCACACCTCCTTCGCGGCACGCGGCGAGAACGTTGCGGGTGCCCTCGATGTTGGCCTCGACAAACTCGCGGCGAGAGCCCCACACACCGGCTTTGGCGGCCGTGTGGATGACCGCGGCGCAACCCTGCGCGGCACGGCGCAGCGCGGAGGCGTCCGTCACAGTGCCGCGCACAACCTCGACGCCCGCCTCGGCGAGATCATCCGCCGCCGAACGCTGGTAGGCGCGCACCCGCGCGCCGCCTTCGCGTAACGCGGCCACGATGTAGCGCCCGAGGAAGCCGGCGCCGCCAGTGACAAGAATGGTTTTTCCGGAGATCTCCATGATCAAGCGGGAGTAACTTACAGCTATCCTTTCCGCGCGTCGAGCCTTCGCGCAAGAGCGAGCCGATGAATCTTCGCGTTGTGACGCACATCAACCGGGAAACGCTTCACAAAGAAGAAACGCCGGATCACTGCTGTATGCGGATGCTCTTCAGCAAGCGCGCGCAATTCCCGCTGGAAGGCGGTGGCAGCTTCTTTACCGAGCGGAAAAGCACCGTGCTCCGGTTCGACGGCGACGGCGGGCGTCTGCCGCCCGGGCGTACCGAAGCCGAGAAGCGCACTGCGGTAGACTCTCGGATGACGGTTGAAGATCGCCTCACAGCAATCGGTGTAGAGCGGCCCGTCCTTTGTCACAACACGTTCGGCCAATCTCCCGCAAAACCACAGATGGTTCTCGTCATCTAGATACCCGAGATCACCCATCCGGTGCCAAAAACGCCCATCGGCGTCGACCACCTTGGCCGCCGCGGTCGCCTCCGGCAGGCGGTCGTATTCACGCGTAACGACCGGACCGGCGACGACGATCTCGCCGATCTCCCCCCGCCCAAGGACGCGTACCTCTTCCATGCACCGGGGCGGCGAAGAAACCGGCTCGACTATCCGCACAATCATCTCCGGAAAGACGCGCCCGACGCAGGTGCCTGCTCCCGCGTCGGTCTCCACGCGAGTCCCGCCGAGAACTTCCGCGGCACTGATTACGGAAACCGGGAGACTCTCCGTCGCACCGTAAGGACTGAAGATTTCACCATTGGGAATGACTGGGCCGAAGCGCTCCATCAAATGCGGGGATACCGCCGCACCTGCCATGAGGACGCGTCGCACAGAAGGCAACTGCACTCCGTTCTCGGTACAATAGCGGCAGATCTTCGTCCAGAGCACGGGCGATCCAAAGCTGTTCGTCACCGCGTTCTGTTGGATCGCCTGCACAATGCGTGCTGGATCAACGGCGGCGGGGCGACTCGGATTCATCTCCGGCACGACCGTCGTCATGCCAAAGGCGGGATTGAAGAGCGCGAAGATTGGCAGCATCGGCAGATCGACTTCACCGCGTTCAATACCAAAACGTCCGCCGATGAGCCGCACCTGCGCGTCGAACATACCGTGCTCGTAGCACACACCCTTGGGTGCGCCCGTGGAGCCGGAGGTGAAGAGAATCGCCGCCCTTTCGTCTTCACGCGTTTCGGCGGCGGCGAAGCCGCCTTGCAACGGCAGACGCCGCTCGAAGTTCCGGCCCACGAATACCCGCACACGCACCGAAGCAAAGGCACGACGAAAGAGGTGACTGAGAATGACCGCGAGGGGAATGCCGACAACTGCCTTCGGACGCGTGTGCTCCACACAGCGCAGAAAGTGGCGCATGCCCATACCGGGATCGATGACCACGGGAATGGCACCGATCTTAAAGAAGGCGAAAATGACCCGGATCAGGTCAAGACCGGGCTTGACCATAACAAGCGTGCGCGTGCCCCGCTCAATTCCATTCGCGGCAAAGTACGCCGCCGTCGCGCAAGCGTCCCGTTCTAATTCGGCAAACGTTTTCTCGCGGTATAGAATGGTGCCGTCCCGCTCTCGTCCAACCGGCGCGCGCACGGCCGACGCATCGGGTATCTCCGCTGCACGCAAGGGCAGAAAACGGGCAACATTGGCATTGTCCTTCGACATACTCCCTGTCCTGCCCTACCAAGAAGCACGAGACAAGCCCCCGATGACGCGCGAACCAGAACGGGCATCCGAGGAGCCCCCGAAAATCCGGAGCCGCCTTTCTCTCTTGACGCACGCATTAAATCTCTGAGATTATTAATTTATTATGGGAGATAAAAGGCTAAAGTCAGATGAA
>JAFIGH010000172.1 GCA_020831525.1 Opitutales bacterium | reverse complement strand
AAGTTTTTTCACCCGCACGGTGAACCTTTTCCTGCGTCGCTAATGATTAGGGCGTGCGGGCGATTCGAAGTTGAGCCACGCGAGTTCCGCCGCTGACAAGCGCAGGCCGAGCCCGCGGAGTGACCCCTGGAGTTCGCCGAGCGTGCGCGGCCCGATGAGCGGGAACGTCGGGAAAGGCTGGTGCAGCACATAGGCGAGCGCCACCGCCACGCCGTCGACACCGCGTTCGGCAGCGAGCCGCAAGGCACGCTCCCGCCGCTCGAAATTGTCGTCTGCATACCAACAGCGCGCGAGCTGCGGATCGTCGAGCTTGTCCGGCCCGGCGCGGTCGGTGAAGAACCCCCGCGCCTGGCTCGACCACGGGAGAAGGGCGGTGCCGGTGGCCTCGAACCACTGGCGGCTTTCCACGTCAGAAGCGCTCACGCAACCGGTCCACACCGGATCGACCATGCGCGCGAGACTGAACTGATTGCTCACGGCGGCAAACTCCGGGAAACCGCGCTTGCGCGCGTAGCGATTGGCCGCCTCGATCCGTTCAAGAGACCAGTTGGACCCGCCATAGACCCGCAACCGCCCGAGCCGGTGCTGCTCGTAGAGGGCGTCGACAAACTCCTCTACCGGCACCGCCGGGTTGTCACGGTGCATGAGGTAGATATCGACAAAGTCGCTCTGCAGCCGCTCAAGGCTGACCGCGAGCTGTTCGCCGATCTTCTCCGGGAAGCAATTGGGCGTGTGCGCGCCTTTATCGAGGATGACCACATCATCGCGCACACCACGGTTGCGCATCCAATGACCGATAATGACCTCGGACTGCCCGCCGAGGTAGGTGAAAGCCGTGTCGAAAGCGTTTCCTCCATGCTCAAAGAACGCATCGAACATGACGTCGGCGGCACGCCCGTCATGCTGGTTGTCGACGCCGAGGACAAGACGGCTGACAGGCTTGTCCAGGCCCGCCACCGCGCCGCGCGGGATAACGGGCGTGCGCGAGGCCGGGGCAAGCTGCCGTCCCGACACCGGCAGCTTGCGGTTCTCCGGTCGCTCGCTGTCGTAGACGAGAGCAATTGCCTCGCGCCACCGGTCAAGCGTCCGCATGTTGCCAAGCGTGTCGGCGTGGCTCATGGCCGGAGCTTCCCCGACGGCAATGTGCGCGGCCACAGTATCGGCTTCGACTCCGTAGAGCGGCCGCGGTTCCCGCACCGTCACAACCTCACGTCCGCCGTCGGCGCGGTGGACATGAATCTCAGCCTCGCCGCCGTCGCGGGCGACCACCCACGGCTGCGGCACCTCCAACCAGCCCTCCGTTCCCCGCACACGCACCACATTCTGCCCCTGCATGCGCACGCCCGATGTAAGCTGTGCGAGGATCCCGCCGGAAAACGAAAGACTCGCCACGGCCCATTCGTCGACGCGTGACTCCGCGCCAATTACCCCGGCCCCCGTCACCGTCAACGGATCCGCGAAGAGCTGCCCGAGCGCCGCTCCCGCGATCAGCCGCGCCATCGACACCGGATAGCCGCCCACATCCAGAATACCGCCGCCGCCGAGTTCCTGACTGAAGAGCCGGCCTTTCAGGTCCAACGGCGCGCGGAAGCTAAACGAAGCCTCGATCAACTGCACCTCGCCCACAGCTCCGCTCCGGATCAACTCCACAAGCTTCGCCGTCTGCGGATGGCAGCGGTACATGAAGGCCTCCATCAAAAAAACGCCGTTCCTGCGCGCCGCGTCCACCACCGCCGCGGCCTCCGCGAAATTCAACGTGAGGGGTTTTTCACAGAGGATGTGCTTGCCCGCCTCCGCCGCCGCGATGGCCCAGCGCGCGTGCATCGGATGCGGCGTGCTAATATACACCGCGTCCACCTCCGGGTCGGCGAGGAGCGCCTCGTAGCTGCCGTGCGCCGAATCAATGTCGAACGAATCGGCGAACGCCCGCGCCGACGCCGACGAACGGCTGCCCACGGCCGCAAGCCGTCCCGTGCGCGAGCCCTGCACACCGGCGGCAAACTTACGCGCGATATTCCCCGTGCCAAGGATGCCCCACGCAAGATCCTGCGCCTGCGGTCGGGCTTCTCCGTCGTCCTTTGTTGTGTCTGGATCCATGACCCGCGATGCAATGCCGTGCCGGACACGGGAGCAAGAGGCAAGACCGCCAAAATTGTCTTCATTTTTGCTTGGCATTTCATCCGCGAAACACGAGGAGAACACAGCCAATAAAGTAAGGCATTATTCCTAAATCGGGCAATTTCCCATACATTTCCAATTCATGAAATTCTCAAATTGGTTGCTTCAACTGCCCGATGGAACAGAGACCGGACCGATAACAGCTGATGAACTCAGAAGACTGCTTCCGGAGGATGAAACCTCACTGACCCGGACCCGCATACGCTCCAAGCGGGAAACGTCATGGGTCACGCTCCCCCATCACCCGGATTGTCAGAGGTTCCTGACAAAAGGACAACAGGACGCCGTCCTGAAATCCATCATGCCTTCACCGTTGCTACCGGTCCACAGCATGCAGCCGCCCGCCGAACAGACTACCGAAACCGTAGACATGGCACCCGTCCGGCAAGACCGGATCCAACGCCCCCAACTGAAGTTCACTTCGGTTGAGGAAATTCTCGATTTCAACGCAGTTTGCGACGGACAGGACCTCGTTCGTGACCGAACTCGCCACCATCCGCGGGCATACCGCCAACGGTCACGATTTGTGGAGTTCATCTCCGGCATCATTTTCTATAACGCCCTCTTCTTCGTTCTCTGCTACGCGGTTTCGTTGCTCATCTCATCCGTTGGATTCCAAAAGGCGGTGGGGCCCCTGTATGTTCTCGCATTGCAAGGGTTGCTCAATAATCCAATCTCTTCCATGAAACTTCACTGTCTATGCGGTTTGGCAGGCGGCGGGAACGAGGGTG
>JAFIGH010000085.1 GCA_020831525.1 Opitutales bacterium | reverse complement strand
CCGTAATCCCTCTCCGCCTTCAGCCGCTCCAACAGATGCGAGCACAGTTCCGCACGCGCCGGGCCTTCCAGCCCCGCACCGACTCCTACAAGCACTTCGACAAAGCTCCCGCGCACCCCGAAATCCTTCTCCGCCTTCAGCCGCTCCAGCAGACGCGAGCACAGTTCCGCACGCGCCACGCCTTCCAGCCCCGCACCTACTTCTCCAAACACTCCCGCAAGCCTCCGACACACCCCGTGATCCTTCTCCGCCTCCAGTCGCGTAAAGACCGTGGCAATCCAATTCCGGCAAAAATCTCTCTCCAAGTTACTCACCATCGCTACCAGAGCA
Source organism: Opitutales bacterium (assembly GCA_020831525.1). Taxonomy (GTDB): domain Bacteria; phylum Verrucomicrobiota; class Verrucomicrobiia; order Opitutales; family Oceanipulchritudinaceae; genus SLLG01. Next base: position 24,039 of record JAFIGH010000085.1, on the reverse strand, counting down.
TCCTTCAGAGATTTTTCCGGTTTCCCCGGCTCGGGAAAGCAAGATGCTGTCAGCCGCTTCCATCCGGATAAGAAGATTTCATGGAAACAATTGCCTCTTTTGTCGGGCACGCTGGCAGATTCCCCCGATGCCGCCAGCGAGGCGCAAAGACGATGATTAAAGATATCGTCCTCTTTGTTCTTCCAGAGAACTCCCAGTAAACCTTCCGGATCCTCAACCAGACCCCCAAGCAGGGCAATCATTTCCTGATGCTGGGGCGACCAAATTTTTCGATCAAGGTAGTGTCGGGCGGTCACACGGAATTCTTTACCCCCTTCATGCACGACAATTTTGGCATTAAATAACTCCTCGTTGATGCGGCGGGCAAGATAAGAGGCGGCCAGGTAGTCCAGCAACGCCTTGTGCACAAGCGCGTAACTTCCCTTTCCGTACGGAACGAGGAGACCATGGTCATCGGTCAGGATAACCAGGAGCTTTTCCGCCAAATCATCCCTTCCCGCCCCCAGCGACCGTTTTAAGGAGGTGGGAAAATCCTTTTTCGGCCAGACCCGATCCAGGACGGCATCGAAGTCATCCGTCGAACGGTCCACCCTGGGATAGCCGTACCATGCATACGCTTCGAGAAAGCGCAGTTTAGCCTCTCTCGATTCCAGCCACGAGCGCACCGACCGTCCCTTGCGTCGCGCTTCCGGTTCCCCCAGCAAATCGTGCAGCACCTCGCGGTAGAGGGCCGACTTTGTGCGCGGCAACTCAACCGGATCGCGATGCCCGAAGACCTTCACAATGAGGGCCAACGCCAAAGGATTGCTCGCCAGGACGGCCACTTGTGGCTTCTGGCGCAGCTCCCGGCACAGGGCCTCCGACTGCGTCGACTTTCCTAAGTGCGCTTTCACCAACGTCTCCGCCTCCTGCAGGATCAAGGGCAGGAGGCGCCATTCCCGCTTGGAATCGACCAGTTCCAAGGGCTCGTAACCCACGATCCGTGAGGTCAGAATTGCGCCGTCAAGGCGGATAAGCGGCTCCAACCATTCTCGCGCCTGGGCGCGGGTCTTCTCGCCCGTCACTTCGTCCCAGCTATCCAAGGCGAGGAAAGGTCGCACCCGCCCACCCTGCCAATCCCGCCATAGCTGCCGCACAAGCGTGACCGCAACCCCGTGCTCCAAATTGCCTTCGCGGGAAACCGCCCAGTCATACAGCGTCTTCATCACCGCCAATCGAGGAAGGGGATATCCCTTCTGCTCCTCACGCGCACCCTTTTCCTTCAAGACCTGACGATGGAAGGTCTTCAACTTCGTTTCGCTGTTCCCCGCCAACTGCGGGATTTTCACGAGGACGGGCGGAATCAAATCCTCTTCTCTTCCACCGCGCACCGCCTCTCGAAAGACCTTCAAGCGCTCAAAAACCGCCCACCGCAACAGCTCGCTCTTTCCCGCCCCCGGATCCCCCAGAATCACCCCGCCGGATTGTTTCAGGATGTCGGCCACCGGCCTTGCCTTCTCCTTTTCCTCCTCGCGCTTCTCCTCCCGCTCGCGCCAGGAACGCCCCTCGAGGCTATCCGCCTCGCGATCCAGCGGGACCTGTCCCTCCCGCATAACATCCTCCGCACGCGGGCGATAAGAAAGCACCTTGAGCGGTTGATAGAACGCGGCTCCGTCGAAGAACGACTTCCCCGCAACCAAGTGAGAGGCCCGGCGCAAATCGGCCTCCATCGCATCCGCGTAAGCCAGCAGCGCCTCCTGGCGGCGGGAGGGGATGGGGAGCCAGGTCATGATTGAGTGGGTTGCAGGCGGGTGATTTCTTCAAGTGGGATAAATCGAACATCCAAATCACTAACCCAAAGAATACCAGGCATTAAACCGGCAATTACCGATAACTCCTGCTTGCTCAACTGCTTCTCTCGAAAAGCGCCAAGGACCGAAGGAATCGACAAGAGACCCATACTCCCGACTGTTCTGCAGAGAGCATCTTTTACAGAGCTTGATCGCTCCACCGATAAACGGGCCACTAACGCGGGAGCAAGTTCCGATCCTCTAGCATCCAAGTTTCCGTCGAACATTTCAGCCAGACCTTCGGCGGCAATGCGGCACACCATGTCTGAAACATCCAAGAACAACCGCATCACCAATTCCTTCGATATCTCGCCCGCATCAACGCTTGAAGTTCGGCCAAGCACGCATAATACCTCTACGATACTGGCTCGGACATATTCCGATTCATCCGCCTTTAGAATTTCAACCAAAGCACTCCTAAACCTAGACCGCTCTCCCTCGAAACTCCTGCAAATTTCGCACAATGCATCAGCGATTTTCCAACGCACTGAATGAGATTCCTCCAACTGGAGGCGCTTCAGAAGAGCCCAAGTTACTTCTTTTGCGTTAGAAATCACACCGCTTGTTGCTGCGCCCAAAATCTCGGCGACTCTTCTACGGACGATCATTGATTCATTCATCTCAAGGTGTCTAATCAAAGCCAATGATACCTTAGGTTCTATCCTAGACAATCCTCTACACGCTTCGAAAAGAACATCCAGAAACCCTTTTAAATTGCTTTGATTACTAAAATCAGTTAATCCCTCTATAAAAACCAAAATCATTTGTGTTCTAAAATCATCCGTAAGACCATGAGACAACTCAATCAAGGCGCGATGTCGAATCAGATTCAAATACGGCACCCGTCTGTTACCCCTCACCCGAGCCAAAAGACTTCTTGCTATCGCAATCCGACCACCACAGATAATATCGTATGGCATGCGGAGTGTTTTCACAATCGACTTACGGTATATTTCCGGCTCCAATTTATAGAGTTCCAAATCCCGAATCCAATCCTGCGGAACCTCCGAATCGTCCACCGTCATACCTTTTCCCAGCACTTGCAGGGCACTTTGAATAATGGAACGACACAATGAAAATTCTTCCTTCCTAAAACAGTCCTCTAAATCCTGAATAATCTTCACATCAACCTGCTGGAGACCTCTCCCCAAGTTGCATAACGCTTCGGCTATATGCATCCGCTGCCAAGCTGATCCTTCTCTATTCAAACAAGCAACCAAACATCGGAAGGTTGCTCGATCAATAAAGCTCACCGAGATGGATTTTAAAGCAGAGACAATACCACTGCGAACAAACTCCGACTCTTCCGAGTTCAAACAGAAGACCAACTGCCGCAACATTTCTGCATCAACCTCACCGCTACAGAATAATTCTATTGTCTCAGCGATTCCCAAGCGAACTTGCGCAGCCTTCTCACTCTCCAAGCAATTCACCAAACGCTGCAATGAACTTGGGTCATCCGCTCTCAATCCTTTGTTCAGACTGCAACATGCATTGACGAGGCTACAGCGGGCCGCTTCCGATGTTTCTTGATCCAGTCTCGAAATCAGTGCTCGAGAGATCTCCAAACCTCCAGGTTCCAGGCGCTTACACAATGGCTTTAGCGCCTCGGAGAGACCTTCTCGAACACTCGTTGACTTCTCCATCTCCAAATGAGAAACAACAGCCCAGATGATTTCATCTCCTCCAATATTTTCACTTACACATAGCGCAGGGAAAGCACCAGCAACTTTTTCGCGCGCCTTATGTAGTCCCTCCATTCGTAGCTCCGCCAATAATGACATCATGACTCTTGTTCCCCTCGTGCCGAGCCCACCACTGAAAGAAGACAACATTTCGTCATGACTCTCGGATCGCAGCCCCCCAATGAAGTCCCAGACAATCCGATTACAATCATACCCCGCTCCTGAACAAATGACGCCGAAGGCACGGGCGACACGACTTCGGGTCCAGACATGCTTCTCTTTCGCGAGAAACACCGAAAACGAATTGGCAACCTCTGTAGCACCATCAACCATGCCTCCGGCAAGAGCGTCCAAAACATCCGCCGCTCGCTCGCGAAGAACCTGGGAACTTTCCGCATCCAAACGCGATATTACCTGCGTAATGACATTACTTGAAATACCAATCTCCTCGGGAACAATGTCTCGAATCCCCATAATCTCTTCACGAAATAGCATCTCGATTGCTTTGACTACTATCTCCTGGACGACCTCATTTGACATTGCTCGACATTTCGGCATCTCCGCTCCGACGGCTAATCCCAGTTTCATGCGAGTGTGCTGAATATCATCAGGCGTTTCGCCTACAATCACGCGCAATAGATTCTCCAAACTGTTAACGCAGTTCCCCAGAAGAGCAATCACCTCGAAATGTTTAGGGCACCAACCTTTGGCCTTGAGGTACTGCTTCACCGTGACGGTAAAGGCTCTCCCATCCTCTACAACGGGAACCTGGCCGTCGAATCCCTTTTCGTTAATGATCCGCGCAAGGAACCTCGCCGCGAGATAGTCGAGCAGGGCTTTGTGGACGAAGGCGAGCTCTCCGTTGCCAAAGCGCACGAGCAACCCGTGGTCTTGTAGGAGACCATGCCGGAGTTTCGCCGCAAAGGTGGCCCCAGGCAATGGGTCAACCGCGTCGGTGAGGACTTCCGCGATACCGGGATCTTCGCAAACTTGCCGCAAGATGGCTCCAAATTCAGCGTGCGTCCGTCCGACCTTGGGGTAGCCACACCATGCCAGATGCTCGAGAAACCGTCGTTTCTCACGACGGGAGGCCTCCCAAGTCCATGGATCGCGACCCCGTCGCCGCGCCTCGGGTTCGCCCAGCAGGTCGTTGATGACGCGCTCGTAAAGTTGGCCGCGCTTCTCCGGTAGTTCCAAGGGGTTGTCGCTGCCAAAAATTTTGATGATGAGCGTGAGGGCGAGGGGATTGCTGGCAAGCGCGGCAACCTGCGGCTTGGCCTTCAGCTCACCGTTCAACCGCTGTGCCTGAGCCGTGCGCCCCAGGCGGGCGCTCACGAGCGCCTGCGCCTCTTCCAAAGTGAAGGGGAGCAATCGCCAGACGTGCCCCGAGAAGTCGCTCATGGTAAAACCCACCACCCGTGACGTCAAGGTGGCCCCGTCGCGCCGGACTAGGTCTTTGAGGACCGGACGCATGTTCTGGCGCACGGCGGATTCCTCCAACTCGTCCCAACTGTCCAGAGCGATGAATGGTTTGGCACCGCCCTTTCGCCAAAGCAGCCATAAATGTCGCACCAGATCCCCGGCGGTGGAGGCGCTTAAGTTCCACTCGATGCATTGGCGGAAAAGCGCCGCCAGCGCGACAAGACGGGCCCCGTCCTTTCCAGTCTCTCCCGGTGCCTCCCCACCACCCCAGACGTCCTGGCGCAACCAACTCATGACCTTCACGTCCAAAAACCGCGGCATTTGCGGAATGGAAAGGAACAATGGAAAAGCGACCTCCCCAGCACGGCCCGCCAGAACCGCCCTGCGCAACTCCCCCACCCGACGCAAAACCTCCTGCCGGAGCAACTCACTCTTGCCTCCGCCCGGATCACCCAGGATGACGCCGCCACGCGCCATGACTTCTCGCGCGGGGCGGGGCGGTTCCTTCTTCTCCCTTCGTTTCCGCTCCCGATCCTCCCAATCGCGCCCCGGATCCTCTTTGCGCATATCCCGCAACCCTTCCCGCATCGCATCCTCCCGCAAACGCTCATACCGCTCGACCTTCAACGGCTGGTAAACTGCCTCGCGCCGCTCCGCCGGGACCGGGCCGAGGAGAAGCTCGGAGGCATCCCGCAAATGCACCTCGAGCGCGTCGGCGTAAGCCAACAGCGCCTCTTGGCGGCGGGAGAGAATGGGTTGCCAAATCATGAGTTTGAAGATTGGGGCACCAATTCGGCTCCAGCAAGCACAGCATACGCCCCAGGAAATCGCTGGCAGATCCGGTAGGTTTTCCACCGTCGACAAGGAAACTAAACAATTGTTTGCCGCCCTCGTAACACACGAATGCCCCGTCCACGCAAAACTTTCACCGGCAAATTCGACCCCCCCCTGCGGCCTTGCGGCGGAGAGGTCCACCTGCGGCTGCCCGCGCCGTGGCGCGCGCCCGCACACCGCGGCGTACGCTTCCTTGTCGTGCTCATTGAAGAAAGCGGGGGGATGTGGATTTATTCCCCGCAAGGCGTCGACCGCTTGCTGCGAAAGGCCAACCGCGCGAACCACGACGACGTCCAAGTCCGCATGGCCCTCCGCCGCGTGTTCGGCAAAGCCCGCGAGGTGATCTGCGACGAAACCCACACCCTCGCCTTCAACGAGGACTTTATCCGCACGTCCACGCGCCTCGGCACAACCGCTCGGCTCATCGGCCGGACGCACCATTTCGAAGTTACGCCGCCGGAATAACCAACGAAGCGACGGCACCCGCAAAGATGCAGACCAGAGCCTCATAGCATCCAACGACGACAGTCGGTCGCGATGCGTCTGTTTCGCATCGGGGTTTGTCCGGATTGTGGCACTTGATGCAGTTGCCCTTCCCCCGCGCTTCACGGACGGTAGGTCCCGTAATACCGATACCCGGAAGGCATCAATGAAATACTGCGATCTTGGCATCATCGGAATGGGGGTAATGGGCAGAAACCTCGCCGAGAACTTCGCCGGCCATGGCTACCGAGTGGCCTGCCACGACCAGCGTCCGGAGACTCTGGACCGAATCGGAGCCGGCACGGGACAAGCAAAACCCATCACCACGACGACGGATCCGAGGTCGTTTGTCGCCGCCCTCCGGCGCCCCAGGATTCTTCTAGCCATGGTTCCGACGGGACCACCGGTCGAAACCGTTCTGGATACTTTTTTGCCTCACCTCGACGCCGGTGACATCATCATCGACGGCGGCAACTCCCACTTCCGCGACACCTGCATGCGCGAATCGCAATGTGCCCGGCAGGGGGTCGATTTCATCGGTCTCGGCGTTTCGGGCGGAAGCGACGGCGCCCGCAAAGGCCCCTGTCTCATGGCCGGGGGCCCGGCCAAAGCATGGGCCAAGGTCGGGCCGATGCTTGAGCGGATAAGCGCGCGGGACCGCTCAGGGCAGCCGTGCTGTGCCCGGGTCGGCCCCGACGGCAGCGGCCACTTCGTCAAGATGGCGCATAACGGGATCGAGTACGCCGAACTCCAACTCATCGCCGAAGCACACCTCTTCATGCGTTACCTTCTCGGGATGCCTCATGACGTCGCCGCGGAGGCATTCTCGAACTGGTCCGGCACGGAGGCCGGCTCCTTTCTTGTCGATGCGGCCGTCAAGGTTCTCCGCAGGCATAACCCCGAAGGGAAACCCGTCATTGACTGCATCGCCGACCGCTCGCAGCAGAAGGGAACGGGACGATGGACGGTGAAAAGCGCGTGGTCTCTGGGTGTTCCCATGCCCGTTGTCAGCGCGTCCGTGAACGCACGCTATCTCTCGAACCAAAAGGATTTACACTCGATAAAGACCAGAAGATGCGCAGCACTGCGGCAAACGACGTTGTCGCCTGACGGCCTTCTCGATGCCTTTATTGCCGCAAAAATCATCGCGTTCTCCGAAGGCTTCTCGCTCCTTGAAGAAGCGTCCAAGGCTTTCGCCTGGAACCTTGATCTACAGAGAATCTCCGCTCTCTGGCAGGGCGGCTGCATCCTGCAATCCAACCTGCTGGAACTCGCTCACGCGGTCTTCAGCCACGCAGATGAAACCAGCAAAGGCCTCCCCTTCGCGCTGCGGGAGCCCGTCCGGAAACGCCTCGCCGAACTCGCTCCGGGTTGGCGGGAGGTTCTCCATGAGGCAACCGACGAAAACATGCCCGTTCCAGCACACTCCGCCGCGTTATCCACCTACGACGCATGGCGGTTTCCCGAGTCCGGCGCACGCCTCGTCCAAGGCATGCGCGACTTCTTCGGTGGACACGGTTTCGAACGAATCGACCGACCCGGTGGCGAGATCCACCGGGAACCATGGCGGGCGCATGAGGTCATAATCTCATGAACACAATTCTGATCACCTCCGATCACCTCCGGTGGGACTACCTCAGCCGCCACGGCGGGCCTGTGCAGACCCCTTGCCTCGACCGTCTCGCTGCCCGGGGAACCTCTTTCACCCGCGCATATTGTCAGGCTCCACTTTGTGTTCCCAGTCGCATCGCATTGACAACGGGCCGGTATCCGATGAACACCGGATGCTTCACCAACCGACATCCCGTGGATCCTTCAGCGCCCACATTCATCCGCCAGCTCTCCCGTGCGGGAATCCACACGGCGATGCTGGGAAAGCTCCACCACCATGTTCATGCCATGGACCGCGACTATGCATTGCACGCGGCGGACGTTCATCAACTGGGATTCAAAGAGGTTTGCGAGACTTCGGGAAAGCAAGGCAGCGGTTCCATCCATTGTGAGTGCCGCTACACCGCCTTTCTGCGAGGTCATGGGCTCCTCGACCGCTACCGCCAATGGACCGGGCGTTGGGATGGAAACCTGTATCCGGAAAATACTGCCGAACCATGGCCATGGGACCCTTCGCTCACACAGGACGCCTTCATCGCCTCGACCGCTTGCACGTTTCTGCGGGCGCAACCAAACGACCGCCCCTTTTATCTCCATCTTGGCTTTGTCGGTCCGCATCCTCCCTTCGATGCTCCCAGCACCTTCCGCAACGATCTCCCCCAGCCCCCGGTCCATACCCTCACGAACCCCGACTGGTGGACGGCCTATGCCGCCTGCGTCCGGGAAGTCGATCACCACATCGGAAGCGTCCTCAATGTCCTTCAGGAGACGGGACTCGCGGACCAAACCCTGATTGTCTACACATCCGACCATGGGGAAATGGTCGGCGAACATGGCCTGTGGGGAAAGATCGTCCTTTATGATCCCTCCGTGCACGTGCCGCTGATCGTCGCTGGCCCGGTCGTCGCGAGAGGGACCCCGGATGCGCTTGTCGAGTTGATCGATCTTGGAGTGACGATCTGTGAAGCGCACGGGGTCGCACCACACGCCCTTGACCAAGGGAAGTCAATCCTACCGATTCTCCGCGGAGAAAGGACCTCGCACCGCGAGACGGTTTTCGCGGAGATGGGCAGCGACAAAATGCTCTTCGACGGTCGTCACAAGCTCCTCTACGGCAACCTTGCCAAAGACACGCGGACCCACTGGCAACAATCCCCCTATAACGGCCCCGCCTTTGGCCGTCCCGTTAACCTTCCACCCGACCGCGTTTCCCTCTTCGACCTTGTCGATGACCCCCGCGAGGAGCGCGATCTCGCCGAAGATCCCGCCCATGCCGGACTGCTCCGCGAAATGGAGAGCAAGCTTCTCCACCGCCTCATCGCCAACACCCAGGCCGCTCCCGAGGATCCCGGTAGCGTGATGTGAGGCGTCATGTTTCGACCATCACGCGTCCGCAATACGCAGGGCTCCCGGGTTGCCCCCGGCCCGGGAAACACGCAGATTCAGTGGATCAATCGTCACAGACCTCGAAAGTGAGAACACCATGAGCCACCCCGCCGCCAGGGAACACACCCGCCGACTCTGTCGTCGTGCCCTCGCCGGTGCAGCCGTCCTTGCGTGCGCAGTCGCCACCCTTTCGGCAAAGGATCCCATTTCAGCAATATTGCTCGAAACGGCTCATCCTGTGCACTTGTGGGAACGCTCTCGCCTCGCCGGTGAAGTTGGAAAAGCCCAGATCTTTGGTCCCGGTATTGAATCGCCGGATCCAATGCGGTGGGAGGTTCGCGGGGGCAGCGGTGGATTTTACGGCTTTGTTCGGGCACCCGCCACTGAAGAGGGCGAACTCTTGGTCGATTTGGTCGATTGGGGCTGGCCGGAAGAGAAGCCTGCCGCAGAATCATCGTTCCTTGCACCAACTGGCGAAGGGTTTGGCACGCGGGACCCATCCGGGACTCTTCAGCGCACCCATCCGAAACTATTCAAGCTGGTCATCCCAGAGGATGTCTTTGATCAACCGGAAGATTTGATTTTTGAACTGCTCACGCCAAGACCGTATGACTCCGCCGTTCACGTACTCGCTGAGGAAATGGATGATCTCCGGATGCTGGCAAGGCGTCAGGGAGTCACCATATCGCGGCGAGATGGCGTGATGATTTTGCATATTCCCGCCCTTGACCCATGGGGTGTCCTGCGGATTCGAACAGCCGCCCACGTCCGCAGGCTGGAGGCGACTCCCCGGCAGGATTCGCTTGGATTGCGGGGCGAAAAGCGTTGGGCCGTTCTTGGCGACAGTATTACCCAAAGCGGGCGCTACCATCGTTACCTGGAGAATTTTCTCCGGACCCGTTTCCCGGAATCCGATCTTCTCATCTTCAACCATGGAATCGGCGGCGACTCCACCGACAAGGGCTTGATCCGTCTTGATTGGGATGTGTTTCCCAGCCGTCCCACCGTTGTTTCGGTCAAATACGGAATGAACGACGTGGGGCGGGCTCTTTACTTCACCCGGGATCCGGCAAAGTCAACTCTCAAGGCCCGCGAAGAGCGACTGGAGGCCTATCGGGAAAACCTCCGGTCCTTGACGGACAGCATAAGGGAACGGGGTGCGCGCGTCATCCTCGTGACCCCATCTCCAGCTGATGACACCATGCAGTCCGATCCCATGGTCCATTACGAAGTCAATGAGGGCTTGGCCCGTGCGGCGGCCTTTGTGCGGTCACTGGCTGCGGCGATGGATCTTCCGGTGGTCCGCATATTCGAACCGATGCAGGCACTGAACCTGGCCCTGCAGGAGGAGGATGCGACGGCGACCCTCGTCGGACGCGACCGGGTCCATCCCGGCGTCGAGGGGCATTTTCTGATGGCTTACCTTTGGCTGCGAAAGATGTTTGGCGAAGTTCCCGTCTCCACTCTTGTGATCGATGCGGAGAAGGAGAGAGCGGTCGTCGAGGTGGGCGGAAAGGTCGAAACGCTCGAAGCCTCGTCCAACACCGTTTCCATCGTGTGGCAGGCCGAATCCCTACCCTTTCCAGTGCCGGATAGGGCCGCCGCACTGGCCGTTCGGCTGGGATTCAACGAACTGTTTAACCGGGAGATCCTGGCTGTGCGGGGGCTTTCGCCCGGAAAGTATCAGCTCTCTATCGACCGGAAGCCCGTGCATGTTGCAAGCGCTGTCGAATGGTCGGCGGGGGTCAATCTTGCGAGCCTTGATACGGCGACTCCGCAGCTAAAGCAGGCGCAGGAGGTCGTGGAGATCCTCGAACGCAAGCAGGACATCCAGCAGGCCCTGTCGGATATTGCATTCTGTGAACTGCGGCTATGGGGTGACCGTCCACGACCCGTCAACATGGAGGAGATGAAGGTCTTGCTGCATGAAGCCGGGCAAAGAGAACGACAAGATGGGTCACTCCGTGCGGCCATTCTTCGACGGTATCGGGAATACGAATACTTGAAAAGAAATGAGGAGGAACTCCGGCAGACCGCGATTCATTTTGCGCTGGAGGCACGCAAGCGGGCGTTGCCCAATACCCGTGAATTCGTGCTAAAAGAAGTGAGTCCGAAGAATAAATTTGGCACGCCGGAGCTGGAAAGCAACCGAGCTGAGGTCTGGCTTTGCGCCGGGCAGTCGAATATGGCTTTTCGGGTCTCCCGGGCGGAGGACCAGGACGCAATTCTCGCCCGGTTGGAGGGTGCGACGGTCTATGCCGGTGACTCGTCGGGTTGGACGCTGGTCACCAACGAATCCGCCCCGCGTCTCTCCGCCGTGGGGATTTCCTTCGCCGCCTCCCTCTCCCGAAAACTCGACCGCCCGGTGGCGATTAGCGTGGCTGCCGCCGGAGGGACTTCCATTGACGCATGGCTGCCGCTCGGGGGTTTTCCGTCAACTGACGAGGCCAAGAGACTGGCCAAACTCGTCGATGACCCGGAGGTATGGGCGGCGGCAGCGATGGACGCGGAAGACTTTCGTCCGGCGGGAGAGCATCGGCTTGCCCAATGGGGTCTGGGTCGTGCCGTGCCAACCTCCCTCTTCGAGAAGCACATTCGTCCCTTGCAGGGCGTTCCCTTTGACGGCGTCCTCTGGTATCAGGGTGAATCCAATACCAGATCTGTGGCCCAGGCTGGCGAGTATGAGGCCTGGCTGCGTGCTTTGATCAAGAGCTACCGCGATTTCTTCAGCAATCCGGACCTGCCCTTCGTCATCGTGCAGTTGCCCCGCTTCGAACGAGCAAATCCCGAGGCCAACGAGGCCTGGTCCCTTCTCCGAAAAATCCAGCAAGAGGTCGCTGAAAGCATGGAGAACGTTGGATGGGTCGACATTTATGATCTGGGGGATCCGGATGACATTCATCCGGTTGGGAAACAGGAAGTCGGAGAACGGGCCGCCGCTGTCGCCGCTAAGCTCAATGAAACCTAGATGACAACGCAAACTCTATACCCGGGGATATAGAATGCCTTCGTTCAATTCTTTCGGCCCGGCTTCTTCCCGCCCCCGGCAGCGTGATGCCAGGCGTCTTGTTTCGACCATCATGCGTCCGCATTGAGCAGAGCTACCGGGTTGTCACCTGCCCGGGGAGCCCGCAATTTTGGACGATGCATCATCACGGACCTCCAAAAAAGATCTCCATGAATTACCCCCCATTCCCGAAACACACCCGCCTGCCCGGTCGCCTCGCCCTCGCCACCGCCCTCGCCTGCACGGTCGCCACACTGGCGGCGGAGGACCGCGGCTGGTCCGTCTTTCACGAAGCGGCCCGCGCCCTCCCTGTCTTCGAGCGCGTCGGCCCCGGACCCAACGAAGTGACGATGCGCACGCTCGAATTCCGGGATGTGCCCGCGGGTTCGCAGATGGATCCGTTTCAAGCGGTGCGCGACTTCCATGCCACGCGCTTGGAATGGACCTACATCGACTTCAACGAGCGCGACCGGGAGAACATCAAGCGGGTCCGGCGCATGGGTGTGGTCTTCGGCGGGGCCGGCTCGGCCAGTCTACACGGCTCCATCCGTAACTTCCCGCAGCAACCGCGAGACACCCACATGCTCGATCTGGAGGGCAACCCGATCGTGCAACCGCACATGCGGGCATGGGATGAATTCCGCGGCATCGGTGACCCGTCCAACCCGGCCTTTTACGAGCACCACCTCGCCTACTACCGCCGCATCATCGACTGGGGCGCGGAAACGCTGCACCGCGACGAGCCGGAGTCACCCGTCTTCGCCGCCGAGCGCTACGGGGGCGGCTTTTCCGAGACCGGGGTGGCGGGCTTCCGCGAATGGCTGGCCGATAATCTGGACGCAGCCGAACTGGCCTCCCTCGGCATTGAGGATGTAGCGACTTTCGACTACGCCGAGCACCTCCGCGCCATGGGTGCGCCTGTGGGCGACGACTTCGCCCGCTTTGACTGCCCGGTCAAACCCCATTGGGTACGGTACTGGGAAGACACGACGACAGCCTTCTGGAGCCGTTTTCTCGCCGAGATCAAGGATTACAGCAGCAAGAACCTGACCTTCTCGGCGAACAACAGTTCCCTGCAGATGTGGGAGAGCTACCACCGCGAATTCGATTTCGCCATCTCCGAACTGCTTCTTGAAACGGCGAATCCCGTGCACATCTGGGAGCGCAGTCGAATCGGGCGCGAGGTAGGGAAAGTGCAGGTCCTGGGCCCCCCGAAGACCCGTGCGCAACCCGTTTCCGAGGCGGCCAAGAACCGGCTTCTGCGCCGCGTCGTGGCGACGGCGTACGCCTGCGGTATGATCGGCAAAGTGCCTTGGGATGTCTTCGATCAATCGCCGGACGGGAAGAGCCGTTACTTCGTCGAGGCCGCCGACATCTCCGACCTCTACGCTTTCGTGCGCGCTCACGACTGGCGGGACTACGGTGAAGGCGCGGCCTTCGGCCCCGGAATCGAGGCCGAAGGACCGGGCGTGGTCCGTGCCGAAGGGGGCAGCGGCGGCGTCTATGGTTTCGTTCGGGCCCCCGTTCACGGGCCCGAGCGACCGGTCCTTGTACACCTCGTCGACTGGGGTTTGCCGGAATCGCAACCGGAAGCACCGCGCCATTTCCGCACACCGACAGGCGAACGCATCCGCATGTACCCACCCGCCGAGAACATCGAACGCACGCGCCCCGAGCCGTTCACCCTTGTGGTCGATGCAACGGCCTTTGACGATCCGGAGGGGCTCGTCTTCCGTTTGCGCGTGCCCGCTGCCTACGACGCGGACGCCCATGCCCTCGCCAACGCGACAAGCCGCTACGAATCCCTTGTCAAGGAGACGATCCTCACCCCCGAGCGCGACGGCGGCGACATCCGGCTGCGCATTCCCGCCCCCGGGCCATGGGGTCTTCTTGAAATCTCGCGGCAGTGATCCATGCAACGCAGCGGTAAACCACAATGGCGCTCGGATAAGACCGGGATCGAAGAGCGTACCAACGGTATTATGCGGTCTAAAGAGCCGCACTCCTGCGAGCCAGCTGCTTATCCGAGCGGCCATTGGCGGTAAACCACGAACCGTCCTGCCGAATTACCGCCGCTCCGCCACGGTGCCCGCCTGCCGCAACCAGCGCAGGTTGTCGGCCCGCGCTTTGGCGTAGTCGCGCATCATTTCCTCCCACCATGCGTCCCACTGCGCGGTCATGCGCTGCACGCGGTTGGGATCCTCGGCGGCGAGGTCGCGGGCCTCTCCCGGGTCGTCGCCTATGTGAAAGAGCTGCGGCGGCAGTGGTTCGCCCTCCACCGGGCGATGGGTCACCCGGTTGTCCACGGGCATGCATTCGTGCGGACCGAGGCAACCGCGCTGGTACCAAGAGTTGTCGCCGTCGTATTTCCAGTCGCCGCCCGCGCTGTAGGGAAAATACAACTTCCACGGGCCGTCGCGCATCGCGCCGTTGCAGCGCGCGAGCGGTTCGTAGCGGTTGAACTGCCAGTAGCGTGTGCGCGAAACCGTCTTTGTCTCCCCGCGCAGCAGGGCCGAGAGATCGACGCCGTCGAAGGCAATACCCTCTCCGGCGCCCTCGTTGCCGGTGAGTGCCAGCAGGGTCGGGAACCAGTCGATACTGTTGATCATTTCATGGCACACCGCGCCGCGCTCGACGCGGCCCGGCCACGCAACCATGGCGGGCACACGGATGCCGCCCTCAAGCGACAGCTGCTTCATGCCCCGGAAGGGACCGTTGAAGCGCGCGAAGTCCCCCGCCAGCCATGCGCCGTTGTCGCTCGTAAAGATCACGATTGTGTTCTCCGCGAGCCCGTTGCGCCCGAGCGTCTCGCGGATGCGGCCGATGCCCGCGTCCATGATCTCGATCATGGCGTAGTTGAGGGCCACGGTCTCGCTGAGGTCGCCGCGTTCCATGTATTTGCGCACCACGTCAGCGGGCGCCTGCATGGGCGGATGCGGCGCGTTGTAGGAAAGATGCAAAAAGAACGGGTGCTCCCGGTGCCGCTCGATGAAAGACACGGCCTCGTCCGAGAAAACGTCGGTGAGGTAGCGTCCGTCGTGGCGCGCGGGCGTGCCGTTGTAGTCGAGGACCCACTGCCAGTAATCCATGCCCCCGTTGAGGAAGCCCATGAACTCGCGGAAGCCGCGCGCGTTGGGGTGGTAGTTGAGGTCGTGCAGGCCGGTATGCCACTTGCCGATCATGCCCGTCTCGTAGCCCGCCCGCTGGAAGGCGTCCGCCATCGTCGTCTCCGCCACGGCGATTCGGTCGAAGCCCTTGTTCGAGGGCACGTCGACGGCACCGCAACGGTGGTGGTGACGGCCCGTGAGCATGCCCGCCCGCGAAGGCGCGCAGATCGGTGCCTCCGCGTAGTGCTGGTCGAAGCGCATGCCGTCGCGCGCAAGGGCATCGAGGTGCGGCGTGCGCACGATGTCATTGCCGTAACACCCGAGGTCCCCGTAGCCGAGATCGTCGGCGAGGATGAGGATCACATTGGGCGGACGGCTGTCGCTCCCTTTCATCTCGTCGGACATATCTATGGGAACTTAAAGTAGTTGTTCTATCCTCATGCTTTTTCATCCGTAAGCGGTTCCGCCGGCTTGGGCTCTTCGCGCATGCGCGGCATGGGGACAAGGAGGATGAGCAGGATCGCTCCCATGCCCACGACAGTGCTCACGATAAAGAGTCCGGGGAAGCCCAGCCACGATTGGATGATGCCGCTGATACCGCCCGGGATGAAGAAGCCGAGGCCCATGAGTCCGCTCGAAATGGCGAGAATCGAGGTCTTGTTCGGCCCTATGGAGAGCGCGTGGATGTAGAAGAAAAAGGCGGCGAAGCCGAGACCGTAGCCGAGACTCTCGAAGCACGAGACAATGAATAATTTCGTGTAAAACTGCGTGCCGAGAATCTGTATCATCCCTTCCGGCTGCACGAAGGCAACGTAGACGTAGAGCAGATTGGGCAGGTTCATCATGAAGGCCATGGGAATGAACACCCGGCGGAGGCCGAAGCGCTTGATGATCATGCCGCCGACGATGCCACCGACAATCATCCACGGCATATCCGTGTAGGTCTTCAGCAAGGCCACCTCCGAAGTCGACATGGCCATGCCGCCGTCCTCCCATGAATTCATGAAAAACGGAACCAGCATGAAAAAAAGCAGCCCCTGCCCCCAGCGGTAGCAAAGAATGAGCAGGATAACCGCCCACACTTTCTCCAGCTTGAGGTAGTCGCGAACCACCGCGGCGAGCGCAAAACCCTTGTTCTTCACCGCATAGTCGTCCTCCGCCTGCGGGAGGAAGCGGAAGTTATAGGCTGCCAAGATGAAAAAGATGAACGCCGCCGCGAGCAGCACCGTGCCCCACGCTGTGTTCGCCGCCCAGTCACGGTCTGTCAGCTCACCCGCAAGGCGCACAAGGACGACCAACACGAAGATGATCCCGAGCCGGATTGCCGCCGCCTTGATCCCCACGAACTCCGCCTGCCGTTTCAGCGAAAGCGCGCGGATATAATAGCCGTCGGCCGAAATCTCAAGGCTCGCGAAACAGAACGACAGCAGCCCGAAAAGGATGAGCGACGTCCATGTGAAGGCAAAGTCCACATAGATGACGAGCGAGAGGAGGAGGCAAATGACGCCGAGACAGGCGATGAAAAGGCAGGCGAGATTCCGCTTCGAGCCCATCGCATCAATATAGGCCGACCAGAGGAAGCGTATTGACGTCGGCAGGGAGAGCAGGGCCACTCCGCCGATAAAGACATTGGAATAGCCCATGTCGGCATACATCACCGCCGTGAGGTTGCCAACAATTCCGCCCCCGCACATGCCGGCGGCGAAATACAGCGTGAACACGAAACACCAGGGCGAGGAAAGCCCCTTCAGTTGTTTGGGCGGGTCGACGGATATGGGATTTGCGGACATGGGTAGGTCGGAGCAGTCCGCGAAAAAAGCGAACCGTCATCAAGGGTGCCAGTCCCGTCGCGCCGGACGCGACGAAATTGTTTTGTCGCCACACGTCCGAAGATTGACTATTTTGGACATATTCCACGATGCCATTGCATCAAATCGCCGGCACGGCAGGTCTTGAGCCAGTCCCACACCCTCCATTACATTCGCGCCTCTTCGACAACTGCATCAAGACAACCCAAGACCGGGCGACTCCGGTTTCTCCTCCGGGGGCATGGCTGTTGCCGGGACCGGGGTGGCGGAGTCGCGGAGGGTAGCGCCGGTTTCGCGCTCCCAGAGGAAGGTTGCGGCGAAGACGGCAAGGGCGAAAACGAGCGCGGGGAGGTAACGCAGACGGAACTCCCGCCAGCGGTAGCGCAAGGGCGTGGGGATCGGTGTTGGTTGTCGCAGGTTCAATGTTCTGTGTTCAGCGTTTTGGGTATCCTATCTCCGCTTTTAGGTTTCAGGTGTCCGACTTCCGATTTCCGATATCAGGCTTCAGGTTTCCTCCTTCCCTACTGCACCACGTCCACGCGCAGGCGAAGGAAGCGCGGGCTGCCCGTTTGCAGGGCGGCGGGGTCCGCGACGCGCATTTTGTCGCCGTGGGTGTTGGGCGCGGGGTCGGTGCGCGAGTCGTAGAGGACCTCCGTCCAGTCCAGCAGATCGCCCGAGGCTTCGACGATGTAGGCGATGTCGGTCTTGGCCGGGTCGCGCGGGAAGGTGAGCGCGAAGGTCATTTCCGGCCCGGGGCCGTAATCCACGAGACCGGGCGGGAGCGGTTCTCCTGCCGCCAGCCCTAGGGCGTAGCGCAGGAGGTTGGGAAGGCCGTGGCCTGACGGATCGGCCATGGGGCCGGTCACGGCGGGATCCGTTTCGCCGGGGTAGCTTTCCGCCGCCCATGAGGCGAAGCCCGCCGCCGCCGACTCCACAAGGATGTCGTCCAGCCGCAGCATGGCGCGGGGGCCGGAGTCCACTCCGATGTGGTGGTAACGCCACTGCAGTTGCACCAGAGGCCGGTCTTCCAGCGCCGCCGGGAGCGTCACCGGGCCGAGCACGGCGCTGTGTCCTTCCGTCTCCGCGCGCACATACTCCACCGGGGACGGGCCGTTTTCCGGATCCTCCCGCAGCACATCTTCCCATGGCCCCGTGTCGCCGATGCGGGATTGCAGGCGGATGGCGTAGACGCGGTCGTTGCGCAGCACGGTGCCGCCCGTCCACGTCACGCGGATGTTCTCCCGGCCCGTCGTGTCGAGGGCGAGCAGGGCCGCCCCGAGGTCGCGCCCGCGGCCCGTGTTGATAAAGCTGATACCGTCCTCCCCCAGCCCGTTGATGCGCGTGCGCCGCTCCGCCGCGTAGGGAAAGTCCGCGTCGTCATCAGCGTGCGCGTCGCCCGCAATGCTGTAGGCAAAGGGCAGGTCCGTCTCAAGGTCCGGATCGTCCGTGCCGCTTTGCAGAAAGACCATGTTCACCGGGTAGGCCCCCGCGGGCGCCTCCGCGCTCCACGCGTTGAAGGTGTAGGCGCTCCCCGCGAGGGCGTGGGGCGCGGGATAGACGAGCACATAGAGACTCGCCTCGACCGGCGGGTTGTGCCCGTCCATGGCCGAGACGGTCAGGACCGCGCCGCCCGCCTGCAGGGGCGTGAGCCACACCGAGGCGCCGTCGGCGCTGGCCGCGACCACCCCCGGCGCGACCGTCGACGCCGTGTAGGTCAGGCTGTCGCCCTCGGGATCGCTGAACCAGTCCGACACATCCACCACAAAGGCCCCCGCGCCCGCCGTGCCCGCGAGGGTGGCGGGCATCGCCCCCTCGTTCACGACCGGCGGCAGGTTCGTGCCCGGCAGCGGCACGCCGCGCACGATGATGTCGTCGAAGCGGTTGTTGCCTTCGTCGCCGCCGTCCCCCTGCGCGAAGGTGAAGCGCACGGCGAAAGCCGGATTGTCCGCCGCCTCCGGCACCGCGCCGAAGTCGAGGGCGAAGGCCTGCGGCGGCTCGTTGAGGATCGTCAACGGGCTCTCCTCCGCCGCTTCCCAATCCGACCCGTTCGTCGTGTATTCCACGCCCATCAGGCCCGCGCCCGAGCCCGAGCGCCGCGTCAGGAAGGAGAGCGATACGGCCTCGTAGCCCGTCGTCGGCAGGGCCAGCGTGAGCGCGGCCCCGAGCGGATCGTTCACGCGCAGGTGCCGCGTCGCGAAGTCGCCGCCGGTGTTGGAGATGACCTCCGTGTCCGGGCCGGGGTCGATCGCCAGTGTGCCCCCGCCCACCGTGAAGGAGGGCAGCAACAGCGCTTCCTCATCGAGGTCCTCGAAGTCCCATGCATGCAGCACGGTGATCTGCGGCAGGCCCTCCGTCGTCACGACCACGTCGCCGAGGCGCAGCTGCGCGCGCGATCCCGAGGTACCAGACACATGGTGGTAACGCCACTGCAGTTGCACCAGCGGCTGGTCTTCCAGCGCCTCCGGCAGCCGCACCGGCCCGAAGGGCTGCGTGTGCCCGGCGGCCCGCCCCGCGCTCGAGTAGACGACCGCCTGGCCGCCCGCCTCCGCGTCGGTCCACGGCCCTTCCGCGGCGAGGCGGTATTGCAGCCTCAAGGCGTAGACGCGGTCGTTCGGCTGCACCGTGCCCGCCGTGAAGCCCACGTCGATGCCGTGCGCTCCCGTCGTGTCGAGGGTCAGCACGGCCCCGCCGAGGTCGCGGCCGCGCCCCGTGTTGATAAAGCTGATACCGTCTTCGCCCAGCCCGTTCAGGCGCGTGCGCCGCTCCGCCGCATACGGAAAGGCAGCGTCGTCGTCGGCATGCGCGTCTCCCGCGATGCTGTAGGCATGCAGCAAATCGGCCTCCGCGTCCGGATCGTCCTCGGCGCTCTGCACAAAAAGCATGCCCGGCGGAAAGCTCCCCGCCGGTTCGTCCACCGACCAGAAGGCAAAGGTATACGGCCCCGCCGCGACGGCGTGCGCCGCGCCGTAGACAAGCACGCGCAGCTCCGCCGCCACCGGCGGGTTCTCCCCGTCGTCCGCCCACACCGTAAGCGCGGCTTCCCCCGCCGAGAACGGGGTGAGCGCCAACTGCGCCCCGTCCACCGCCGCCGAGACCACCCCCGGGGCGGATGACTCCGCGCTGAAAACCATCGCGTCGCCCTCCGGATCGGTGAACCAGTCGCCGAGGTCCGCCGTCCACGCGGCTGCCCCGGACACCAGCGGCACGAGTTCCGGCACCGCCTCCGCATCCACCACCGGCGGCAGGTTGGTCGCCGGCAGGGCCACGCCGGAAAGGACAACGTCGTCGAAGCGGTTGTTCCCCGCCTCGCCGCCCTCCCCCTGCGCGAAGGTGAACCGCACCGCGAAGTCCGCATTGTCCGCCGCGCCCGCCGTCTCCGAAAAATCGAAGCCGTGCGCCTGCGGCGGGGCGTTGAAGAGGGTCAGGAAGTCCGGGTCCTCCAGCGCCGTGGTCCACGTCGACCCGTCGGTCGTGTACTCCACATACATCTCCCCCGCGCCCTGACCCGAGCGCCGCGTCAGAAAGTCCAGCGTGATCGCCTCGTAGCCCGTCGTCGGCAGAGCAAAGGTCAGCGTTGAGCCCAAAGGATAGTTCACCCGCAGGTGCTGTGTATTGAAGTCGCCCCCCGTGTTCGCGATTGCCTCCCAGTCCGGATGCAGGCCCGGATCAATCTCCAGCGCCCCGCCCGCCACCACGGAGGTGGGCACTAGAAGATTGTCCGCGTCCTCGAAGTCCCACACGTGCAGCGCCACCGGCTGCTCCGCCAGCGGCACCGGCTCAAAGACCGCCTCCACCGTCGTGTCTTCCGACAAATCCAGCGAGATCAACGCCTCCGTTGAATAAAACGCCGCCTCGCCCTGCGGCTCCACCCCCTCCGTCGCCGACACCAGCCAGCCGACAAACCGGTGGCCCGGCTCGGGCAGGGCTTCCAGTTCGACGGGCACGCCTTGGAAATAGGTGCCGGTCCAAGGGTAGGGGTTCGCGGGATCGGGGAGGCCAGGGGTGCCAGTGCCAAAGACTAAGGAGTTCAATCTTACGCTCCCATCCGAATGGTTACGCAGAGTTAAATCAGCAAGGCCTGAAAGAAGATAATGTTCAATCACGTGTTGGCGCAAAAGCTGAGGTCTAGCGTTGGCAAAATCGACAATGCCTTCACCGGTTTCTTCTCCGCTATTCCATCGTGCTACATGTTCAGGACGGGAGTGTGCAAGAAAATCATTGAAGCTTTCGACCTTTTGTGCTACTCGAATCGGGTCGAATGTATAATTTGCCATGTCTCCCAATAAGTTGATAAAACAGCTACGGAAACCCTTGTTTTCGATTAAGGCACGAAATAGCTCGGTTGACCAATCAGGAGGATGGCCTATACCGGAAGAAGATATTCGGTCAATTGCATTTTGAGAAGCTTGACCAGCATTAATCATAGCACGATCCAGATCCGCAATGAGCCATCGATACTTCCCATCGTGACCGTAAGAATCTTCTTCTTTCAATGAATCTGTTCTCTTTCTCCAGAAATTTATATTGTTGTTCGGCCAGTCAGTGTTATTGATATACACTTGCAGGGCAAAGTATCGAGCGAAGTTCTCGATATCCATCTGCTCCTTAATGACATTAAAATAAAGATCATCACTCATATCATTGTCTCGGGCAAAATTTCGCATATCCCAGAAATCCTGCCGGTCCTGAGGGATCCCATGGTCGATTGATGCATTCCTCCAAAGCAAAACTGCATCATCGGGATCGACTCCGTAATGGGCTTGGAGATAGTGTTCATCAAACCGCTCACGAAAATTCATGATTCCCCAAAACTCTCCGTTAACGAAGTGGACAACCGGTCGATACGCTTGCTGCCCGACGCCCAGATGCTCCACCAAAGACTGCAACAGTGCGTCTCGGTATAAATTCCCGGCGTAATCGTTTCCAGCATTACGTAGGATAACTCGACGAAACGAATTAACGGGAACCGTTTCTGTGCCCCGGTCCATCAATTCATCAAATACTGGGAAATTAATAGAATCGGAGAAATCGTAATCATTCCTTGGGTAAAAACGAAAAGATTTTCTACTGGCAAAGGCCCTTGACGCCCCTCCGTGAATCCGAATCCCCAGACGTTGGGAAAACAAGCGTTCTCCGTGCGAACTAAAAAATTCGACATGTGCGGGGCGCTCCCATTCGAAACCACGTTGATGATAGTTGGCGTCAGTCGCCGAATTGCTGAAGTTCGCCCCGGGATTGTTAATACGCCACTGGTCGGCGATTTTTCCGGGCACCGCAATTCCAGTTTCGTAGTCGAAGAGAGATCGTTCATCGGTAGAAATGGAAACCACCATCAAATCATACCGGCTTTGAATTCCGGGGTGAACTAGAAAGGTCCCTGTAGTGATCGAACTGGGCAGATAGCCCTCTTTCACAGCAATTGCCCTAACTACGGAACCCCTGAAAACTTTGCCTAAGGGATAAGACATACTTTGGGTGAATCTTTTATTGATACTCGAAATCAGATCATCCGACGCCGAAAGGTCATCGATGGGAATCACATCCTCGTAAATAAAGGATTGCACAATGCGCTCTGAAAGTGGACCAAATTCATCATTGGGCTCCCTTGGGTATTGATTCTTATACTGGTAAATAGCCCCATTAAGATCCAATGGATCTGGTTCAGAACCGTCTAAAGTAAAATAAATGACCGAGTCGTCTATTGCTTCGATTGCCAATGAAAACGGACTGGAATAGAAACCCGGAGCACGCGAAAACACCGGCGGATCGAGAATGCCGAGGTAGGCCGTGGTGTCATTGGCCCCGCCCGGCGTGGGTTCGTCGAAGAAGAACCATGCATTCCCCTCCCCGTCGACGCGTCCTATGGAAACGTCGCGCGGGATCAATGTAGGCTCGAGTTCGTCCACCAGCGTGCCGTCGGGCATGGTCAACAAAACCTCCTCGCCGACGGCGGAGATGGAGAAATTGGTGTGGAGAAGATCCTCCGCTTCGCGCATGAGGAAAACTCGAATCTCTTCCACGATCAACATTTCATCCGCAAGGGGAGAGGTTGTCACAAACGAGAGGATGTCCCTGTCAACGGCGGTCTGGTTCGTTATCTCCAAAACATGGGGGGTCAAATCGGGTGTGGAAATACCAACAGCAGAAGTCCCGAACGAACCCATTCCGCCTCCGGATGTGACGCTCAACACAACATTGACTCCGCCGGTGTTGATCAGCGCCTCCACCCGGACGGTTCTTTCCGGAGGAAGCGGCGGGATTGTCCAACCCGCCCGGTTGGTGGAGTTGTTCGGATCATAGGCCGCGGTGAAGCCGGTTGTGCCCTCCGGAACTAAGTCCGCAAACTGACGGTCCTCATTCGTACTGTTAAACGGCGCTCCAAGTTGAATAGGAACATCCTCATTCCGGTCCTTCCCCGAAGCCCAAACGAGAAGATACTCCCCCGCCCCGATGCTTGTGCTCTCCGGGAAGGTCCACTTGAAGGGGTTGCTGTAGCTGTCGGAGAGCCCCCACCCGGAGAGGTCGACGGGGGCGTCCCCGTAGTTGTAGAGTTCGATCCAGTCCTCGTAGTCGCCGTCCTCGTCGGCGAGGGTCGAGCCGTTGGAGGCCATGACCTCGTTGATGCGCACGGTGGGGGTGGATGCGAAAGCGGTAAGCGGAAAGCTGAAACCGGAAAGGAGGAGGACGTAGGCTGAAGCTTTAGCGAGGCACAAAACGTAGGCTGAAGCTTTAGCGAGGCACGGGGCGGAGGGCGGGAGGCGGAAGGCAGACTGTCGGACTGTCGGACGGTTGGACTGTCGGACGGTCGGACGGTCGGACTGTCGGACTGTCGGACTGTCGGACTGTCGGACTGTCGGACTGTCGGAC
>JAFIGH010000084.1 GCA_020831525.1 Opitutales bacterium | reverse complement strand
CCGCAAAACCGTCGGCCGATCCCTGCCCAAGACCGTCGCTAACGATTGGGGCGTTTCCGGACTACGGCGGCGGGGCGTGTGGGATGGGCTGTGTGCAGCCTGCGCGACTTGAAGAAGAATGTGATCGGGTAGCCGTGACCCGTTCCGAACAATCGCGGTGATGACCAAAGGAACCGCCTACGGCGGGGAAAGAGGCGAGAGTTTCTCCGCGATTTCCTCGGGCGCGGGGGCTTCCGCGCCGGTCATGTGGCGGTGCATGGCGCGGGCAGCCTGTTTGCCCTGGCCCATGGCGCTGATGACGGTGGCCGCGCCGGAGACGACGTCGCCGCCCGCGAAGACGCCGGGGATGGTCGTCTGCAGATTTTCTTCCTCCGCTTCAAGCGTGCCCCAGCGGGTTGTTTTGAGGCCGGGCGAAGTGCGTGGAATGAGCGGATTGGGGCGGTTGCCGATGGAGACGACGATGGCGTCGGCTTCGATTGTGAATTCGCTCCCTTCGATAGGCTCGGGGCGGCGGCGGCCGGATTCATCGGGCGGCCCCAGTTCCATGCGGATGCACTCGACGCCGCGCACGCGGTTGTCCGAACCCACGACAACGCGAACCGGATTGGTGAGGAGCTGGAGGTCGACACCCTCTTCCTCGGCGTGGTGGATTTCCTCGGCGCGGGCGGGCATTTGCTCGCGGGCCCGGCGGTAGACGACGGTGGACTTTGCGCCCATACGCACGGCGGTGCGGGCGGAGTCCATCGCCACGTTGCCCCCGCCCACGGTGATGACGTGGGAGGCGCGGACGGGCGAGGTGGCGTGGCGCGGGAAATCGTAGGCCTTCATGAGGTTGACCCGCGTGAGGTATTCGTTGGCGCTGTAAACGCCGATGGCGTTTTCCCCGGGAATGCCGAGAAACATGGGGAGGCCCGCGCCGGACCCGATGAATACGGCGTCGAAACCCTCCGTCTGCAGAAGGTCTTCGACGGTCTGGGTTTTGCCGATGATGTGGTCGGTGAGGATCTTAACGCCCATGCGGCGGAGCTGCTCGATCTCGTGTTGGACGATGTGCTTGGGGAGGCGGAACTCAGGGATGCCGTACATGAGGACGCCGCCGGGCAGGTGCAGGGCCTCGAAGACGACGACTTCGTGGCCCCGGCGGGCGAGGTCGCCCGCGACGGTGATGCCCGCCGGTCCCGCGCCGATAACGGCAGCGCGTTTGCCCGTGGGCGGGAGGCAGACCACCCTTTCCTCCTTGCCGGATTGCAGAGCGTGATCCGCGACGAAACGTTCGAGCCGACCGATGGCGACGGATTCTCCTTTGCGCGCGAGGACGCACTCCGCCTCGCATTGGCTCTCCTGCGGGCAGACGCGTCCGCAGACGGCGGGGAGCGCGGTCTGCTCCTTCAGCTTAACGGCCGCCTCTTCGAACTTCCCCGCCTTGATAAGCCCGATGAACTGCGGGATGGCGATATCGACGGGGCAGCCCGCGACGCACTTCGGCTTCTTGCATTCGAGGCAGCGGGAGGCCTCCAGCATGGCGAGTTCGGGCGTATAGCCGCGCGGGACCTCCTCGAAGTTGGTCACGCGGCGGCGCGGGTCCTGCTCCGGCATGGGTTGCCGGGGGACGCGGACGGGGCGCGCCGGGCTCTTCGGTTCGGATTGGGAGGATTTGGGTTCCATGCCGGAATTCATTCGGTTCAGTGGCGGCAGGCGTGTGCGGCGAGGGTGCCGTTTTGCGGCATTGCCTCAACCTCGACCTGCACGAAGGCCCCGCGGCGCGAGGCAAGCTCGGCCCAGTCGACCTCGTGACCGTCGAAGAAGGGACCGTCGACGCACGCGAAACTTGTTTCTCCGCCCACGGAGACGCGGCAGGCCCCGCACATGCCGGTGCCGTCGATCATGATGGGATTGAGGGCGACATGCAGCGGCACATCCGACCATGGCCGGGTCGCCTCGGTGGCCATCTGCATCATGAGCGTGCAGCCGATCGCGGCCATGGCGTCCGGGCGCTTATCGTCGCTCTGCAACAGCTCCACGAGGACGTCGTGGACGGCACCCCTGCGGCCCATGCTCCCGTCGCGCGTGGTGAAGTAGATCGCCTCACAGAACTCCCGCAGTTCATCCTCGAAATAAATGAGGAAGTGGCTGGAAGCCTCGAGGACGACGAAGACTCGCTTGCCCGCCTTGTGGAGCGCCTTGGCGAAGGGGTAGATGGCGCCGATGCCGTAGCACCCGCCCGCGAGGGCGACCGTGTTGGCTCCGGTGAGGTCGAGGGGTGCGCCGAGCGGGCCGCTGACGTGGGCGATGCGTTCACCCGCGCGGAGGGCACATAGCTCGCGGCTGGAGCGGCCCGTTTCCTCGATGATGAAGAGGATGGTGCCATTCTCCGGATCCCAGTCGGTGAGGGTGAAAGGCACGCGCTCGGACGTCTCCGCCGCCATGACCATGATGAACTGTCCGGGACGCGCGTAGCGGGCGATCTCCGGCGCTTCGACAAGGAAAGAGTGGAAGTTCGGAGCGATCTCCTCCTTGCGCCGGATGAGAAAGCCGCGCTTCTCCGTCGCTGTTGCCTCCGGCGGGGTGAAGGGCAGCCCGAAGGCGCGGAGCGCGGGCACCCGGTCGGCGAGGAGGTGGCCGCGGAAGCGGGCGGGCAGGGCGTCCTTCACGCTGTCGCGGGGCCGCGTGCGCAGGGGCGCGGGCGCGGGGTCGTCGCCGATGGTGCGGGTGACGTCGGGCGCGTAGCGGTAGCGGCGCCAGTCATCCGCACCGAGGCGCTGCGCAAGGTCGCGCACCCAGTGCCATTCGGGGCGGGCGTGCGCCGGAGCGGGCAGGGCGGGGCCGACGCCTTTGACCGTG
Organism: Opitutales bacterium; assembly: GCA_020831525.1. Lineage (GTDB taxonomy): Bacteria > Verrucomicrobiota > Verrucomicrobiia > Opitutales > Oceanipulchritudinaceae > SLLG01. Next base: position 22,158 of record JAFIGH010000084.1, on the reverse strand, counting down.
CCCGCCGCGTCGCGGAAGGTGCCCGTCGTCTCCGCGAGAATGGAAGCGGGCAGAACCACATCCGCGGAAGCGGAAAGGGCGGAAGGAAAGGCGTCGATGACTCCGAGGAAGGCGAGGCGTTCGCGCAGTTCCGCGGGCAGAAGATCCCCGGCGCTGAGGACGGCGCGGATTGTCCCGTTTTCAATCTTCTCGGCAATGGTCTCCGGCAGATCGGCCGCGCCGCTGCCCGCCGCCATGAAGTGGTATTTTCCCTTGAGAACGTCAGTGGCAAGGGAGCGGTAGAGGTGCTTTGTCTCGCGCAGTTCGGTGTCGTTGCCGAGGAAGAGGAAGGAACCGTCGCGGAAGCCGTCGAGGGCCGCGCCGAGCGCGTCCACGGCTTCTTCCTGCGACACCGGGATCAGTTCGCCGCTCTCGCGGAGGAGGGGCCGGTTGATCCGGTCGCGGTCCTGCAGGAGCTGCGGGTAGGCGAAGCGGCCGAGGGCGCAGAGCCGGTCTTCGGCGGCAAAGCCCGTCATGCGCGTGGCGACAACCTGGTTGTTCTCCGTCATTTCGTAGAAGGAGCAACCTTCGGGGCAGAGCATGCAGGTGGAGAGGATCTTGTTGTCGGGATGGCCGTGCCATTTGGCGAAGCGGTCGGAGATCGTGCCCGTGGGGCAGATGTCCACGCAGGCCCCGCAGAAGGTGCAGCCCGAATCCACCCATGAGCGGTCGAAGCTGGCCGCGATCCGCGCCTCCTTGCCGCGCCGCACGATGCTGATGGCGGGTTGTCCGTGAATCTTGTCGCAGATGCGCCAGCACAGCCCGCAGAGAATACAGAGGTTGTGGTCGCGTTCGATGAAGGGGTCGTCGCGTTCGACCTTTTTGTGTGAATAGATCGTGGGCAGGCCGAGGTTGCGGCCGGGCGTGGCGAGCACTATTTCGCGCAGGTCGCACTCCGACCGGTTGCCGCAGAGTCCGCAGCGCGTGCTCGTGCCCGCCTTGGAGGGCGTGGGCTTGTGCTTTTCGCAGACGGCGCGGTAGTCGCAGACGAGGCAGGCATTGGGGTGCCCCGACATCATCAGTTCGAGTGTGTTTTCGCGCAGGCGGCGGAGCGTTTCGCTCTCCGTGCGCACGACCATGCCGTCGGCGGCGGGCGTTGTGCAGGCGGTAGGGAAACCGCGCACGCCTTCGATTTCGACAACGCACATGCGGCAGGCACCGTAGGCGGGAAGGTCAGGGTGCGAGCAGATGGACGGCACCTCGATGCCGAGCGCTTTCGCGGCTTCGAGGACGGAGGCGCCGCCGTCCACGCGCACGGGTTGTCCGTCAATGGTGAGGGTGATCTCCTTCATCGCGCGGCTTTCTCTTCAAAGACAAATGAAACGGCATTGTAGCGGCACGACTGGAGACAGACGCCGCAGAGGATGCATGCCTCCTGATCGATGATGTGCGGTCTCTTGCGGTCGCCCGTGATGGCGCCGGTGGGGCAGGCGATGGCGCAGGCCCGGCAGCCTTCGCAGGATTCCGCTTCGATCCGGTAGCGCCGCACTTCGCCCGCGAGGTAGTGGCTGTATTCATCCTCAAAATACCGCAGGGTCGTGAGGACGGGATTGGGGGCGGTCTGCCCGAGCCCGCAGAGCGACGCGCACTTCATCGTCTCGCAGATGCCGCGCAACTGCTCCAGGGTGCCGGGCGCGGCTTCTCCTGCAAGGATGGTGTCGAGGAGGCGCAGGAGGTGCTGCGTGCCCATGCGGCAGGGAACGCACTTACCGCAGGATTCCGCTTCCGTGAAGGAAAGGAAATAGCGGGCGACTTTGACCATGCAGGTGTCTTCGTCCATCACGACCATGCCGCCCGAGCCCATGATCGATCCGGCTTCGGCAAGGTGTTCGTAGTCGACCGGCAGATCCAGCAGATGCCCGGGGATGCAGCCGCCGGAGGGGCCGCCCGTCTGCACCGCTTTGCAGGCCTTGTCTCTGTCTACGCCGCCGCCGATGTCTTCGATGATCGTGCGCAGGGGAATGCCCATCGGCACTTCGATGAGGCCCGTGCGCCGGATTTGCCCGGCGAGCGAGAAGGTCTTTGTGCCGCGGCTCTTTTCCGTGCCGAAACCCGTATACCAGTCAGCCCCTCTTTCGAGGATGGCGGAGACCGCCGCGAGGGTTTCGACGTTGTTGATGTTCGTCGGCTTGGCGAAGAGTCCGGAAACGGCGGGGAAGGGCGGTTTGGCACGCGGCATTCCGCGGTGGCCTTCTATGCTTGCCATGAGGGCGGTTTCCTCGCCGCAGACAAAGGCCCCGGCCCCTTTTTTGATTTTGATTTCGAAAGCGAAACCCGAACCGAGAATGTTTTCCCCGACGAGGCCGTAGGCGCGCAGGTCCTCAATCGCCTGTGCGAGGCGCGCGACGGCGAGGGGATATTCCGAGCGGATGTAGATGTAGCCGACTGTGGCACCGACGGCGTAGCCGGCAATGAGCAACCCCTCCAGCATGGCGTGGGGGTCGCCTTCGAGGACGCTGCGGTCCATGAAGGCCCCCGGGTCGCCCTCGTCGGCGTTGCAGATGACGTACTTCGGTTCGGTCGGTGTCTTGCGCGCAAAGCCCCACTTCAGTCCGGTGGGAAAGCCGGCCCCGCCGCGTCCCCGCAGGCCCGAGCGCGTCACCTCTTCGACGGTGCCCTTCGGGCCAAGTGCGAGCGCGCGTTCGAGGCCCGTGTAGCCGCCGCGGTTGACGTAGTGAAGCATCTCGCCGGGATCGATGAAGCCGAGGTTGCGCGTCACAATGCGCTCCTGCGGGCGGATCATCGGCAGTTCGGCCCACTTCGGAAGCCCCTCCAGTGGATTGCCTTCCACCACGCAGAGGGCGCGCTTCATAAACGGCTCGCCTTGCACGAGGTGCGACTCGACAAGGCGCGCCGCGATGCGCGCGTCGACATTGCGGTAGAGCACGCGGCGATTGTCGCGACCCGTCACCTCGACGAGCGGCTCCGCGTAGCAGAGGCCGTTGCAGCCCACCTCGAAAACGGGCACAGAATCGGTCAGCCCGTGCTCGCCGAGTGCCGCCGCGAGTGCCTCTTTCACCTCCATAGCACCCGCCGCGCGCCCGCAGGTGGCGGCCCCGACGAGGATGCGCGGGTGGCCGGGGAGCGCGAACGCGGCCCATGCCGCACGCGCTCTTTCGCGGATAGCGAACAGGTTCATGAGCGCGCTTTCTCCAGGAGGGTGTTGAGCTTTTTCGGCGTTTGGCGCGCGTGCACGACTCCGTCGAGGACGACCGCCGGGGCGAGGGCGCAGGAGCCGAGGCAGGCCAGTTCCTCGAGACCGAAATCACCGTCCACCGTCGTTTCGCCGGAGCGGATGCCGAGGGTGCGCTGCGCGGCGTCGAGGAGAACGCCGCTCCCCTGCACATGGCACGCTGTCCCTTGGCATATCTTCAGGCAGTGCCGGCCCGGCGGGCGGTATCGGAACTGCGCGTAGAATGTGGCCACCCCGTAGACGTTGTTGGGGGAGAGCCGGAAATAGCCGGCGACGGCGTCGACTGCTTCCGGGCTCAAAAACCCCTCCGTCTCCTGTACTTCCTGCAGCGCGGGTATGAGATTCTCGCGGTCCGGCGCGTACCGGCGGCACACGTCGTGCACCCGGTCAGCGGGACGGGCTAGTGATACCTCGATCATGACGCGGGGTCCGTGGGTTGCGGAAAGGGGTAATTTCCAAGGTTCATAGATCTAATTCAAAGAAATCCCAGAATTAGTGCAACTACTAAATGGGGATGCTCCCATCGCCATGCCCGGTCAGCCCCGTATGATCGGCGGGGACCCGCGCAAAGTGCCGTGGACGGCGGCGGAAACCGCCGCCGTTGCGGGCCTTGGAAGAAGAAAGCCGCTTCTACGGTCCGTCCGTCCGTTCGTGTCTACTTTGCCCGCAGGAGCGGGCGGTAGCTCCCGAAGTGGGCGAACATGAGGACAACCGAAAGGATTGTCAGGATCAATCCCGGCAGAATGCCGCCCGGATCGAGAAAGAGGTGGAAGAGCACGATGTTCACCAGAACCGGCGCGAGAAGAACCAGCGCCAGCGGGATAAACAACCCGGCGAGGATCAATGCGCCGGTGACCACTTCCACGATGCCGATGAGCGGAATCATGTAGCCCGTTTCGGCCAGCGCGCCCATAAAGGCACCCGCCGCTTCCTCCATTTCCGGCATGGGGAGAAAGCCGAGGAATTTGTTCGCGCCGAAGACGACCAAGGCGAGACCGAGGATAATGCGGAGTATCAGTATCACTTTTTCATTCATAGCAACGTGCCCTATTTTATTGGGGTTGGTAGAACTCTGTCGTGGCAGGAGCTTCGCCGTTCGCCACGGCAGCAACTCCAGAGCCGAAACAGCAAAGTGCCACCTATCGTGCGTCTTCGCAAGCCTCTTCCTCCCCGGCACGCGCACCCGCGATCTTGCCCGGGTGACAATAAAGTTAGTAGATACAATTTTTTTGGTCGCGGCAAAATCTTTATCAACTGGGAAAGAATTTGTCGCAGGGGCAGACGGCAATGACGCTCGCAGGGGTCCGGAATCAATGAGCTTGCCAACGGTGTTTTGCGGTCGGACCGGGTCCGCCGCGTCGGCGAAGGCGGAAGCTTCGCGCTCCTGCAAGCCGCGCGCCATCGGCGGCAGACGATTCGCAGGCCGCCTTGCAGCTGGGGGGTTGTGTCAATAAATTTAAATCTGGGACGATTATAGCAAGTAATTTAACTGCGATTTAGATTATGCAACTGATTTAATTGTGGGTTAGATATCCGGAGTTTTTTATTTCGGGGAATTTAATTTGGCGGGGCGGGGGTGAGACGACCGAGTTTGATGATATCGCATGCCTTCCATGCGGCTCCGGGTGATTGTCTGCGCGTTGAACCCCTGGCGGCGGACGAGGTGCGGGGCCGTCGGCGGATGACTTCGTCCGGCGCGGGAATAGGCCTTGCATGGTTTGCCGCGTTCATGGGAAAATTTCCGCATGGATGTTCCAAACCCCAGTGGCGGCCCTCCGGTCACCGGACGGCAACACCGCCTGCCGAATCTCCGCGTGACGGACCTGAAGACATTTGTTGTCGACTCCGGGAACGACGAAAACTGGGTTTTCGCCAAGGTCTTCACGAACGAGGGGATCACCGGGCTCGGTGTGGGCACCATTCCGGCGAAGGCGAAGTCTGTCGAAGCGGCGGTTCTGGAGCACCGGCGCTACCTTGTGGGCAAGAACCCCGCGGATATCGAACGACTCTGGCAAGGTATGTTCCGCGGGCCGCGGCGCCGGGGCGGGCCGATCCTCATGTCGGCGATCGCCGCTGTCGACATCGCGCTCTGGGATATACTCGGGCAGGCTTTGCAGGTGCCGATCTGGCAACTGCTTGGCGGAAAGGCGCGCGACCGCGTGCGGATCTACGCGCACGCGGGCTGGCCGGAGAAGCACGGACGGCGGACGGCGTACAGAATCTGGCAGGAGCGCCCTCCGGACACTTCACTTCCTGAGCCGCCCGCGGACTGGATGGAACGCAAGGTGCGGTCATGGACGGAGGTCAAGGAGGCGGGTTTCACAGCGTGCAAAGGGAATTTTCTCCCGACACGGGGCGATGTGATCGAGCCCACGCGCAACGTCCGGCAGGGGATCGAACTGTTGGCGGCGTTGCGGGAGGCGCTGGGACCGGATTTCGACATTCTCTGCGAACTCCACGGGCAGGCTACGCTGCCCATGGCGCGGGATTTTTGCTGTCAGGCGGAGGCCTACCGGCCGATGTGGGTGGAGGAGCCGACGCAACAGGAACTGGTCTGCGAACTGGCGGCGTTGCGGCAGCACACTTCTGTGCCTCTGGCGGCGGGTGAGCGCCTCTTCGACAAGTTCGGCTTCACCGAGTTGTGCGCACGGCAGTTGGTGGACTATGTGCAACCCGATGTGATGCAAGGGGGAGGCATTACGGAGGTGCGGAAAATCGGCGCCCTTGCGGAGGCGTTCCGGGTGCAGGTGGCACCCCATAATCCGGGGTGCGAGGTCGCCACTGTGGCGGCCATGCACTTGTGCGCGGCCCTGCCCAACGCCGTCATCCTCGAGATCGGCAGCGGGCAGACACCGTATTTCGAAGACCTCTTCAACGGCGGGCTCTTCACGGTCGAAAACGGCTATGCCCCGCTGCCGGACCGCCCCGGGCTCGGTGTCACCCTCAACGAAGAGATCGCCGCCCGCTACCCCTACGAGCCCAAGACATGGATGCTGCCGCTGGCGACGGACGGTGCCTACCTCGACCGCTGAAGCGGCGGCGCGCCGGGCGGCGGGGGAAATCGAAGTTTGCCTTGCGGTGGCGGGCCGCGCACAAAATGGGCGCATGACCGATGGAAGGGCAGGGGGCTTGAGCGGCGGCGGGCGGCGAGGGTTCGCGCTTGTCGCGGCGCTGGCGCTGATGGCCTTTCTTGTTTTGCTCATCGTCAGCCTGTCGGCCTTGGCGCGCGTGGAGACGGGGGCGAGCCGGGCGGCCCGTCAACTGGCCCTCGCCAAGCACCAAGCTTTGTTTGCCCTTGACCTTGCCTTGGTCGATCTCGCCCGGCATGTCGGTGACGACCGTTCGGTGACGGTGCGGGCGGATATTGACGAAGGGATTCCGCCGGGTGCCGACGGCGCGCTCTGGACGGGCGCGTGGGCGGTTTTTCCGGACGGCGCGGACAGCCGGGCGGAGGGACCGGTGTGGCTGGTCTCGGGAGAAGCGCCCGATCCGAGTGCGGTCCCCGTCGCGCCTCCCGCCGGGCGCGCCGGACCCGGGGCGGAGTCCATCCTGCTGCGCTCGCCGCGGGACGGGCTCGCCCCCGTGGTGGTTCCCTTGGTGGCGGTGCGTGCGGGCGACGGCAATGCGGACGACACCTTTCCGCTCGGTCGCTACGCCTACTGGGTGGGCGACGAAAACGTGAAGGCCCGCATTGTCACCGGACCGGAGGAAACCGCATGGTCAGAGGTGGCCGAGGGCAACAGCCACGCCGCCTTTCTGCGCCGGGAGGCGTATGCCGGGGCCTTTGCCGATCCGCTCGATCCGGACGCCGGTTGGCGCGGGCAGCTCGCCTCCGTGCGCGTGCCGGGCCAGACCCGCTTTCTCGAAGGGTTTGACGGCGAGGCGTTCCTCGCTGCGTCGGACAACTTCAGCGTCTACGCTGAGGGCCTGCCTGTCGACACGGTGCGCGGCGGTTGGAAACGGATTGTCCGCCCGGACGAGCTTGAGGCGACCCTGCCGGCGCCGTTTGCCGGGGCCGCCCGCTACTTTGACCACGGACGGAACTTTGACCGCTTTCCGGGACGGCCCGGCGTCGCTCTCGCGATGGACGGGAACATGCCGCTGCTGCCCGCGGATGTGGAGGTTGCCGACGCCTTCGGCGGCTTCCATCCCGTCCTGACCGAGGTGGTGGTGAAATGCGGGGTCTTTCACGCCACCGACGACACCACCCGCGACGTGCGAATCCGCTTTCACATCGAGTTCGAGATCTACAATCCCTACGCCTTTCCGCTGGACCTCGGGCACGCGGAGGGCGGCGACGAACCGTATGAGCTGGTCGTCTCCGGTATGCCGCGCGTCGTCGTGACCAATCTCACGCGGGAGGACCGCCTGCTTGCGGACATCGATTTGCAGCGGGCCTTGGATTTCCGCGGTTTCGCGACGCCGCCGATGGTGTGGGTAGGGCTGCAGGAGTTGGCCGACGGCGGTCGTTACATCCTTCTGCCCGGGGAGGTCCTGCGTCTGCGCGAGCCGCGCCAGCCGCAGGGGCTGGTGCGCACCGATCCGGATGGTCCGCAGTTTACCGATCCGGAGATGTACGGGCAGGCGGGCGACGAAATCGAGGTCGAACTTGTGTTCCCGCCGGATTACCGCGGCACGGCGTTCAAACTCGTGCAGCGCCCGGCGGGGGGCGACGACCGTCCGGACGAGGAGGACAAGGTGGTCTTTGCGGTGACGGGGGTGCCGTTCGAGAACGACCGTTTCATTCCCACGTTGAGCCGGCGCTTCTATCTCTCCCGGAGCGACGAGTACACGGAGGACGACTACAGCTTCGGGTTTCACTTCAAGCTGTTTGATGATCCGCAGGGGCCGGACGGGCTGGCGGCCTATGCGCGCGAATTTGATCTTCGTCGGCCCGTGATCAACTTCAGCGAGCATCCGGACCGCTTTGAAGTGCTTTCGCGCCGTCCCGGCGAGATCGCGATCATCGACGACTTTTTTTCGGACCTCGACGGATTCGGCAACCGCCGCCAGGTCACGGGCATGGATGGCTCCGCGCAACGCGCGCGCACCGACCGCGACGTGCGCCTCTACGACGTGCCGGAGACGGATTTCTGGACCCTTGGTGCCCTGCGCCACGCGCCGCTGGAGGATCGACCGCCGTATGCCCTCGGCGAACCGGGGCAACGGGAACTCAATGCCATTTTCGATACGCACTTTGTCGAGCCGGCGGCGGAGGTCGCTTGGCTGCGCCGCACGGAAGCCGCCGGCGGCGGCGATCCAGGCCTGCGCGTAAGCGGGGCCTTCAACGTCAACTCCACTTCGGCCACGGCGTGGCGGGCGGTCCTTGCCATGGGCCTGCGGGACTACGCCGTCAACCGCGGAGCGGCGGCGCCGGTGCCGGTGGCGGCGGAGGCGGCGTTTTTCCGGCACCCGTTCGGGGCCGGCATGCTGCGCGTCGTGAGCGAAGGCGGCCCGGGGCCGGACAGTCTCTACCGCGAGGGCATGCGGCTTTTCGCGGCGTCGGAACTGGAACCGCTCGCGGAAGCCGTCGTCGACGGGGTGCGCCGGGAGGGACCGTTTGCTTCGGTCGCGGATTTTCTCGAGAGCGGGGTGATCGCCGGCGCCCTCGCGGAGAGCGGATTGAACGCGGGCCTGCCGGAGGCCTCGCCGGGATACTTGCGTCAGGGCGATGTCGTCGAGGCGCTCGCACCGCTTCTTTCGGCGCGGTCGGATACCTTTGTCGTGCGCACCTACGGCGACGTGCTCAATCCCGCCACCGGACGCGTGGAAGGGCGCGCCGCCTGCGAGGCAGTCGTGCGCCGCACCGGTGCCGTCGCGGCGGCAGCCGTGTCGGACTACGAACGCGAATTCGAAGTCATCTCGTTCCGGTGGCTGGAATGGAACGGAGGGTGGAGCGAATGAGCCGGCACCGGTCTCTTGCCTTTTGGCTCGTGATTGTCCTTGCGGGGGCGGTTGCGGGGACGGTTGCGGCGGCGGAATCCGAACGGGCGGTGACGTTCACGGTGTTCGGCGAGACCGGATACGATTGGTCGGGACTTTACGTTTCGCCCGACGGCGAATCCTTCGAGGAGCTGCCCTTTGTCCGCTACACCCGCAGCGCGCCGCTTCGTCTCACGGTCCCCGGCGACCGCATCCGCGTGTACCGCCGTGATCTCGCCGACGACGGCACGCTCGTCTATCCGGTGGCGGGGGAGGCTGCTCTCGGGGACGGGGTCGACGAGGTGTTGCTCTTTTTCTTTGCGGAGCGGGGGCGCACCCCGCGCGAGGGGCGCGGGCGCTTCCGGGTCGTGGCCATGGACGACAGCTCTGTTGCGCTGCCGCGCGACCATCTGGTGTTTTTCAACGCCACGGGCGTGCAGCTCTTCGGGGCGCTCGACACCCGGGAGCTGACCCTCAATCCGGGCCAGAGCCGCGCTTTCGACCTGCGCGGATTGTTCGGCCGCGAAGTGCCGGTGGGCTTTGTCGTGCGCAGCGGCGAGACATTCGAGCGCGTTCTCGTCAACCGGATGCGCTTTTCGCCGGACCGCCGCACCGTCATTCTCCTCCTTCCGCCCCGGCGGGAGGAATCCTATCGCATTCAGGCCGTGCGCCTTTCGGAAGCGGCGGATTGACGGGTGGAACAAGACCATGAGGATAAGAAAATATTATGACGGGAATTGCTTTGGCGAATATTTCTTATGGATCCCATGGAATTTCGTCCACTATTCGCTTGCTTCGCGCCGGAGCATTCATTGATTTTTCCCGTTCTGGGCTGTCTCCCGTTTCCTCTCGAAGCGTCGGGCGTGTCCGGAAAAGGGTAAATCTGAAACTCATTTCATTATGGCAACTAAAGTAGCAATCAATGGATTCGGCCGCATCGGTCGGCTCGTCTTCCGCGCGATCGTGGAGCAAGGTCTCCTCGGCAAGGATGTCGAAGTGGTGGCGGTCAACGACCTCGTCCCCGCCGACAACCTCGCCTATCTCCTCAAATACGACTCCGTGCAGGGTCGTTTCCAAGGCACGGTGACGAGCGAGAAGTCCTCGCCCGACGCCGCCGAGGACGACACCCTCGTGGTCAACGGCCAGCGCATCAAGTGCCTTGCCGTGAAGGAAGGCCCCGCCGCCATGCCGTGGAAGGACCTTGGCGTGGAGATCGTCATCGAGTCCACGGGGCTCTTTGTCCAGGACACCGCCGCCGAAGGCCACATCAAGAGTGGCGCGAAGAAGGTGATCATCACCGCGCCGGCCAAGGGCGACGGCGTGAAGACGGTCGTCATCGGCGTGAACGACCATGAGCTGACAGCGGAGCACACCCTCATTTCCAATGCCTCTTGCACGACCAACTGTCTCGCCCCCGTGACCAAGGTGGTGCTCGAAAACTTCGGCATCGCGGAGGGTCTCATGACCACGGTGCACAGCTACACCGCCACGCAGAAGCCGGTCGACGGCCCCAGCCGCAAGGACTGGAAGGGCGGGCGCGCCGCCGCTATCAACATCATCCCGTCGACGACGGGCGCGGCCAAGGCTGTCGGCCTCGTCATCCCCGAGGTCAAGGGCAAGCTCACCGGCATGGCCTTCCGCGTGCCCACGCCGACGGTCTCGGTTGTCGACCTCACCGTGAAGACGGAGAAGCCGACCAGCTACAAAGAGATTTGCCAGAAGATGAAGGAAGCCGCCGAGGGTCCGCTCAAGGGCATCCTCGAGTACACCGAAGACGAAGTGGTCTCCGCCGACTTCATCCACAGCTCGGCCTCGTCGATCTTCGACGCGGGCAGCGGCATCGGTCTCAGCGACACTTTCTTCAAGCTCGTGAGCTGGTATGACAACGAGTGGGGTTACTCAACCCGCGTCGTCGATCTGCTCAAGAAGGTGATCGCCCTCTAAGCGGGTCCGCCCGATTTTCCGCCGCCCTTCGTCCGACAGCTTCGTTGCGGCGAAGGGCGGCTTTTTTTCCGTCGACCGCTTTTGTGGCGCAACCGCGTTTAGCGGTCGATCCGGGGCGTTGCCCTGCTCTCCATGGTCCTACGATAATCGACTCTCCCGGTCCGCCGCCGCACCGCCGCGCCGGACCGTTTTCCAACCCATCCGAACCAACCCGTATCCCTCTTTTCCCATGGCCATCAAAACCATTGAAGACATCGAAGTAACCGGCAAACGCGTGCTCGTGCGCGTCGATTTCAATGTTCCGGTGAAGAACGGCGCGATCACCGACGACTCGCGCATCATCGGCGCGCTGCCGACCATCCGCCACCTCGTTGAGAAAAAGGCGAAGGTCATCCTGTGCAGCCACCTCGGCCGCCCCAAGGGTGAGCGCAACCGCGAGTTCACTCTCCAGGCTGTCGCCCTCGACCTCTCCACCAAGCTCGGTGCGCCGGTCACCTTCCTTGACGACTGTATCGGCGAACAGGTGGAGATCGCCGCGCGCGGTATGATTGACGGCCAGGTGATGCTCCTCGAAAACGTGCGCTTTCATCCCGGCGAGGAGAAAAACGACCCGGAGTTCGCCAAGGAACTTGCCAAGGTCGCCGACATCTTCGTCAACGATGCCTTCGGCACGGCCCACCGCGCCCACGCTTCCACGGAGGGCGTGACACACCATGTGAAAGAGTCGGTCGCCGGCTACCTCATCCAGAAGGAACTGGAGTATCTCGGTGAGAAGACCGCCAAACCGGAGCGGCCCTTCGTTGTCATCCTCGGCGGCGCCAAGGTTAGCGACAAGATCTCCGTCATCGACGCGCTTCTCGACAAGGCCGACACCGTTCTCATCGGCGGTGCCATGGCCTACACGTTCCGCCTCGCCCTCGGCGGGGAAGTGGGCGACAGCCTCGCCGAGCCCGACAAGATCGACACCGCCAAGTCCGCGCTCGAAAAAGCAAAGGAAAAAGGCGTCGAGTTTCTCCTGCCCGAAGACAACATCGTCTGCGACAAGCTCGATTTCAAGGCCGGCACGCTCGGTGAGACGAAGGTTGTGGAAGGCGATATCGAGAAGGGCTGGGAGGGCGTCGATATCGGTCCCAAGACGGTCGAGCGCTACAAGGCCGAGATCGCCAAGGCCAAGACGGTGCTCTGGAACGGTCCCATGGGCGTGTTCGAGATTCCCGAGGCCGCCCAGGGCACCTTTGCCGTCGCCCAGGCCGTCGCCGAGGCCGACTGCGTCTCCATCATCGGCGGAGGCGACTCCGTCACGGCCATCAAGCGAAGCGGCTACAGCCAGAGCGTCTCCTTCATGAGCACAGGCGGGGGCGCCAGCCTCGAATTCCTCGAAGGCAAGGAACTGCCCGGTGTGGCTGCCCTCGACCGTAAATAATCCACGCGGCACCATTTGATAGTAACCAACTTTTCAATACCGAAACCATGAGCAAAAACATTCGCCGCTACCTTATCGCGGGCAACTGGAAGATGAATAAGACCGCGTCGGAGGGCACTGCCCTCGTACGCGAAATCCACCACGAGATCGGCCATCAGTCCGATGTCGGTGCCGTCGTCTGCCCGCCCTTCACCGCGCTCGAATCCTGTGCCAAAGCCCTTGAGGGGTCGACCGTGCAGCTCGGCGCGCAGAACATGTACCCGAAATCCGAGGGTGCCTATACCGGCGAGGTTTCGCCCCTCATGCTGCGTTCGCTTTTCTGCACGTATGTCATCCTCGGCCACAGCGAGCGGCGGGAATACTTCAAGGAGTCCGACGCTTTCATCAACGAGAAGGTCGTCGCCGCGCTCGACAGCTCCCTCAAACCCATCCTCTGTGTGGGCGAGACTCTTGAGCAGCGCGAAGCCGACGAGACCACCACAGTCGTCGAAACCCAGCTCGCGGGCGGTCTCAAGGGCATCACCGCCGACCAAGCCGAGAATGTGGTCATCGCCTACGAGCCCGTCTGGGCCATCGGCACGGGCAAGACGGCGACGCCCGATATGGCCCAGGAAGTCCACGGCTTCATCCGCAAATGGCTCGAAGGCAACTTCGGCGAAGCGGCCGCCTCCAAAATGCGCATTCTCTACGGCGGTTCCATGAAGCCCGCCAACGCCCGCGATCTCCTTGCCAAGGAGGACATCGACGGCGGCCTCATCGGCGGCGCCTCCCTCCAGGCCAAGTCCTTCGTCGAACTCGTCACCATCGCCCGCTCCCTCGTGTAGACCTCCGGCAGCAGAAGATACCGAAGCCGAAAGGCTTTGGATTCCGGTTGGAATTCGGGTCGTCGATGTAGCCGAAGCCGTCAGGCTTTGGACTTGCGGCGTACCCGCATCCGTCGTTCGCCCGGTCCGGCCCGCGGCGCGGGAAGGGAGTAATTTGAAGGCTCTTTTGAGGAAACGGTCCATCTTCCGTCTCCAAACTTTGAGTGATCAAAAGTTACGCCTTGACGGCAAGAAAAGCACAGGCAAGAACGCCCTCCGATGCAAAGGAGAACAAAAGCAAACCTGAAGGTAGCGGCGGCGCTGTGCGTACCGTGCGCAATGTGGGCGGAGACGCCGTTGGTTCCCGGAGAGGGGGAGGACCGCGTGGTGGAACTGGAAGCGTTCGAGGTGCGGTCGTTTCCGCTCTCGCGGGCGGCGGAGGACTACGCGCAACCGGCCACGGTGGTGTCGGGCCGTGCCTTGGACGAGCGTGCGGCGCTGTCGCTCGGGCAGACGCTGGACGGTTTGCCGGGGGTGTCGGCGACGGGGTATTTTCCGGGGGCGAGCCGTCCGATCATCCGCGGGTTCAGCAACGACCGCATCCGGGTGTTGAGTGACGGAGTGGATACCTTCGACGCGTCGGTGGGCAGCTTGGACCACGCCGTGGCGGTGGAGCCGATCGCGGCGGAGCGGGTGGAGATCGTGCGGGGGCCGGCGACGCTGCTCTACGGGAGCAACGCGGTGGGGGGCGTGGTCAACGTGATCGACGCGCGGGTGCCGCGCCGGGTGCCCGCCGTCTCCGTGGAAGGCGCGTTCGGCACGGACTACGCGTCGGCGGCGGACGGCTGGACGGGCCGCTACACGTTGCGCGGGCGCGCCGGTGAGTCGTGGGCGTGGCAGAGCGCGGGGCTCATGCGTCGGCACGGGGATGTTTCGATCCCCGGTTTTGGAGCGCGCGACGCCGATCTGCGGGATCAGCAGGAGCGCGGCACCCTGCGGCAGAGCTTTGTCGAGACGGAGGACTTCACGGCAGGTGTTTCGCGCTTTTTTGATACAGGGTTCGGCGGGGTGGCCTACTCGCACTTTTCGAGTCGCTACGGCATCGGGCAGGAGGTGGAGGAAGAAGTCACGGGCATCGGGCCGGACGGCGAACCTGTCATCGAACGTGAGCTGGATGACCTCGTCATGATCGACTTAGAGCGTTGGCGTGTGGACGGGCGCGCGGGTGTTCTGCTCGACGGGGGGCCGTTTTCGGAGGCGCGGCTGCGCTTCGGGTTCGGCGGCTATGAGCACGCCGAGCTGGAGGACGGCGAGGCCTCCACATTTTTCCGTAACGACGCCTGGGAGGGGCGGCTGGAGCTGACGCAGCGCCCGGCAGGCAATGTGGAAGGGGCGCTCGGCTTTCAAGTGTTGGGGAGCCAGTTCGAGGCGACAGGCGACGAGGCGTTTCTCCGCCCCACGGACACGCGGCGCTACGCCGTCTTCGCTTTTGAGGAGCTGGACCTCGGTCGCGCGGTGCTGCAGTTCGGCGCGCGTATGGAGCACCAGCGCATCCGGCCCGAATTCTACGAACGCGATGAAATCGAGGGTCGCGAAACCATCCCGGGTGTCTACCGCCGCGCCGGGGTGAGCGGCTCGGCGGGGACGGTTGTCCGTCTGCGCGACGGTCTGCGCATCACCGTGGCGGCCAACTACACGGAGCGCCTCCCGAACGCGCAGGAGCTGTATGCCGACGGTCCGCACGTCGGCACCTTTGCCTACGAGATCAGCGACCATGTGGAGACGGGCGGCTTCCGCCGCGAACGGGCGGTCGGAGTCGACGCGGGCCTGCGCGGGAGGACAGACCGGTTCCGCTGGGAGGCGGATGTTTTCTACGTCCGCTTCGGCGATTACATCCAGCTGCGGCGCACGGACGAGCTTGCCTTCGAAAATGAAGACGAGACCTTCACCCTCGTGCGGCGCGGCGATGTCGACGCGGTGTTTCTCGACGCACGGGCGGCGACGGGGGAGGGCGCGGAATTTCTGCCGGTCACCCGCTATGTCCTCGCCGACGCGGATTATTACGGTTTTGAATTTGAGGGCGCAGTCACGGTTTTGAGCGATGTGGAGTCGCGCCTCGACTGGCGGTTCGGGGCCGACTATGTGCGGGCGGGCGAGCGCGGCACGGGAGAACCGCTCGCACGTATCCCGCCGCTGCGCCTGTCGACGGGGCTGGACTTCGCCGTGGCGGACTGGGAGTTCGGCGGCGATTTGCGCTACCACTTCCGGCAGAACCGGGTGCCGGACCACGAGACCGCTGCTCCGGGCTTCGCCATGTTCAACCTGCGGGCGCGCTGGACCCCGTGGAATGCGGCGGAACGTGTCACGCTCTCCGCCCGCCTCGAAAACGCCCTCAACCGCGAGGCACGCGACGCCACCTCTTTCGTCCGCGACCTCGCCCCCCGCCCCGGGCGCAACCTCATCGTCGGCATCGAAGTCGCGTTTTGAGGCCTGGCGGTGATTCTCCGTATACCGCCTCCGCGATGAAGCGTTAGTCCGTTTGCGGAGGGGGCTCGTTTTCGATGAGTTGGTACTCGAGTTTTACGGCGGTGGCCTTGGGTTCGATGGGGACGCCGCGGTCTTCCGCGTAGGCTTTGGTGACCTGCACGCCGAAAAAGAGGATGAGGCCGGAATAGTTTACCCAGATGAGGACGGCGACGAGAGATCCCGCCGCCCCGTAGGCGGAGGCTGCGCCGGTGTGTGTAATGTAGAGGGCGATGAGGTATTTGCCGATGATGAAGAGTGCGGCGGTGGTGAACGCACCGGTGAGAGCTTCGCGCCACGGCAAACGCACGTCCGGCAGGACCTTGAAAATGGCGGCAAAGAGTACGGAAATGATGATGAGGGACAGACCGATGTCGGCGAGCTGGAGAAAGATGCCGGGCATGGGAATGTATTCGGTGGCGAAGCGGATGACCGCGCTGAGGGTGGCGGTCATCATGAGCGACACGAGGAGGAGAAAGCCGATGGTAAGGACGAGGGTGAGAGAGAGGACGCGGGTCTTGAGGAGAATGAGGATGCCGCTCTTGCGTGGGCTCGGCGTGACCTTCCAGATTTCGTTGAGCGAGGTCTGGAGTTGCCCGAAGACGGTTGTCGCTCCGAAGGCGAGAAGCCCGAATCCGATAAGGGTGGAGAGCCATCCGCTTCGCCTTGGGTCGTTTTCCGCAATCGTTTCCTGCAGGGCGGCAGCACCCTCCGGCCCCATCCATTCCTCCAGTGTGCCGAGTAGCTGCCCTTCCGCCGCTTCCTCGCCGAAAACCAGGCCGGTCACCGTGATGGCTATGATTAGAAGCGGTGCCATCGAAAAGAGAGTGTAAAAGGCAAGGGCGGCGGCATGCTGGAATGCCTTGTCCGCGGACCAGTTTTTCGCCGCTGTGATAAGGAGCCGCGCGTGACGCCGTAGCTTCGATTGCATGGCGGCAAACCTACGCCGTCACCCGCTGATGGCAATTACGGAAGACATAAGGATGAAGCGGATGCAGGTTTACGTCATTTCCTTCGGACGCTGCCGGGCAGTTGCTGCGCGAAGAGCACTTCTCACGCAACGACGCCGCAAACCGCAGCTTCGCCCGGTTTCGTCGGTGAAGGCGGCAGAGGGTTCGATCGTCTCGGCGCGGGTCTTCGGGAAAACCATGAATCAGGGAAGGCTGACTTTCGACCCGCGTTCGATGGCGGCCGGGTCGCCGTCGATGATCTTGCAGATGGCGATCCGTTCGCGCACTTCGGCAACTTCGAGGCGGGCTTTTTCCTCCATGATGATATCGAGGAGTTCGCCCGTTCCCGGATCGCGGAGTTCCTCCACGGTGCCCACGACAAAATTCTGTCCCGTCGAGACGCCCTCACGTTCTCCGCGGTTGATATAAACTTGGCCGCCCCGCACGGCCACGACATCGGCGGTCCACGGCACGGAATCCAGCTCGGAAACGATAAACGCGACGGCGTCTTCGATTGCCAGGGCAACGGCCTCGGCGAGATTTTCATTCTGAAATCCGCCGATGTCGGCGCCGACGCCGCTTCGGCGCACCCCGACGCGGGCGCGTGTGCTCGCGGAGTTTCCCTCGACCCGCTTGCTTGCCTTTACCTGCCCCGTGGTGGAATCGACGACGTAGACGATGGCATTGATCTCGGCCGAGGACCTGCCCCCGCCGACGGAAAATCCGCGTACACTCACGCCGCCGTCGCCGCCGCCGGTTGTTTGCAGGTGCGTGATTTCGCCTTTAACGAGAAGTTGCGCGGGCGTTAGCTGGCCGGTTTGCGGGGCGCGGTCCCCTCCGGCGGCGCGCCCGGAGGCGGCGAGGTCCTGCTCCATGAGCGCGGCGCCGCGCATTTCCGATTCGCCGAGGACAATGAAACGACCGGATTGCTGCAGGGCATCCGTGAGGACGGCGCCCCAAGACTGCGCAAGGTTGATCTGACCGCGGAAGTTTGAGCGGTTTTCAAACTCATGGACGCCGATTGTGTAGCGGAGGCTTTCCTGCGCGGAATAGAGAAGCGCCGGAAGGACAGAAGCTGCGATCAGAGAGATGGATAGGAATCGTTTCATAATACCGATTGTCTACCGTCGGCCGGATCCCGATGCAAGGCATTCTTCGCTGCTCCGTCTTGAAAGGCTGAGCCGGCGGCCGCCGCCGGGAACAACGAAAGGCGCTTGTACCGCAGCGCAGACTCGAAGATTGTGTTGCCGCAGTGCGGCGGATTGCCCGGGGCTATTCCGTCGGCGCAGCCGGGTACCAGGCCCAGCTTTCCAAATCGATTTCACCCTCATCGATAAAGCCAACCCAGCGCCCGGAGTGGCTTCCAGCGCTTGATCCGTCTGAGGCGAAGGCCCATGCTTCGGAGTTGTTCACATAGAGAAAAGGCGCGAGTTCTTCGCCGGAATACGTCCAGCCAAAGGGGGCGTCGTAGACCCACAGCGCTTTGTCCGTCGGGCCCGCCGGATCCATTAGGAGGAAGAGCCATCCGGCGTCGCTTTGGACCCACGGAAAGGCGTCTACGCTGATTGCATTGAGCCACGGAGAATGCCACGGATGACCGTCGTGCTCACTGGGGGTCAAGCCTGACAAGCGCCCGGCAACATTTTCCGGTACATAGTAGGCGATGATATCCGTTGTCTCCGATACTTCGACGAACGCGGGATTGGTCGGATAGGGCGTGCCGTTGACTTCAAAGCGGTCAAACACCAGGTCACCCTCCGCTGTAGTTGTCACTTCGATTTCCGATCCTTCGGGAACCTCTCCGGAGGAATCACCGTCGATAACGCCTGCGGTTTCCGGCACCACAGTCACCGTATAGCTGTGTTCGGGAATGTTTGAAAGCGTAGCCGTCACCTGAACATCGGTTATCCTGATAATGGAGGGGTTGACCTCTCCGCCCGTGCCATGGCGGAGGCCGATGGCGTCGAAATTTGTGACAGGCCCGTGGGCTTCGAGGCTATCAAAGGTCTGGAAAAAACCTTCCACAGGCAGGCCGAGGGTGATGTGCATCCGGTCCTCGGCGGTCCGTACCACCTCGATCATGAACTGCTGGTCGGAGGCAAGATCCATGGCAGCGTCGGTGTGGCCGAACCGCGTTTGCGCATTCTGATTCAGGAAATTGTTTCTGGATGAGCCTTGCTGGTTGGCCCGTCGGGCCGCGAGCAACTGCGTTTCTTCCTGGCCGGGCTCTTCCGAAGGTTTGAAGTAGGCCCCGTAGCCTTGGTAGCGGATAAACTTCTGATGGCTGCTTGAGATGTTGTCCTCCAGTAGCCGCGGGTCGATGGATGTAGCGGGGTCCGGATTGCTGTAATACAACCCGAACGCGAGCGGAAAATTGTGCGTCACCAAATCGCCGAGCAGTTCGAAGTCGAATGTGGCGCGGATTGAATCGCCGACATCCAAATACACGGTATCGAAATATAGGATAAAGTTTGTCATTCCGTCGGTCTGCGCCTGCAAATCTATCGAGCCAGCGTTGACGCGGATTTCGGGCGGAATGTCGCCGGGCAAGGGCTCGTTTTCGGCAATAAACAAGTTGTCGCCTTCTCCGCCCGTCCTTACGATGTCGTCGAAAGTGAATACCGTTGTCGCTCCAACTGCGTACGACGGGAGGAGGCATAAAACCGCCGTCGATACGATCACGGCGTTTCTGCGTGCGATAAAGGCGTGCGCGGCCCGGGAGACGCAATTGCGCAGACCCACGTTGTATTTGGATTTTGTTCGGGTTCCCATTGTCTGGGTATATTGATGAGATCTGCGGTCGTCAAACCCCAACGGTGCAAGGTTATCGCTTTGCCCGCGGGATTGCCCGGATTCGGCGCGAACCGGCATGCATTTCTACCAGCAGCGGGGGAGATGCCGGTGGGTCTGCTTTGCAAAGGCGAGGGCCCCGTACACACCGCCGCGATTTATTGCCCCGCCCCGGCCGCGTATGTGCGGTGGGCTAGGTTATCCTTCTCAGCCCGGGGGCCAGGTGAGGGGGCGCCCGGCGAGGAGGTGGACGTGGAGGTGGGGGACGCTTTCGCCGCCGTCGGAGCCGTTGTTGATGACGAGGCGGAAACCCTTGCCGAGTTTGAGCCTGCGGGCGAGGTCGCGGGCAACGAGGAGGAGGTGGCCGAGGGTCTCTTTATCGTCGTCGGCGGCTTCGCCGACGCGGGGAACGGGTTTGCGCGGGACGATAAGGATGTGGACGGGGGCCTGCGGGTTGACGTCGTGGAGGGCGACGCAGGTATCGTCCTCGTGTTCGAGGCGGGCGGGAATTTCGCCTTGGATGATACGTTCGAAGAGGGTGGGTTCGTCGGCCATGTTTGTCAGAGGTAGATGAGGTTGAGTTCGGTGCTGGGGGTGTTCCAGCGGGCGGCGAGGTCGTCAATGTAGGCGATGGCGTCGTCGTAGCGCTTGCGCTGGCGCGCGGTCAAGTTGCGGCGGCCCTGGAGGACCCAGCGGCGCAATCCGGTGACAATGACGAGGGCGCGCTCGTGCCCGGCGATGCGTTTGAGCCCGGCGACGAGTTCGCCCTGGACGAAGAGAGGGTCGAATCCGCGGGCGCGCAGGTCGATGTGGAGGATGCCGCAGGCCGATTCCCCGTAGGGAGGTTCTTCCCGCAGGCGCAGAGCGGCGTCGACGAAGTCGGAAATATCGAGACTGCCGGCGCCGCGCTCGGCGGCGGTGGCTTCGATGGCTTCTTTGAGGCTTCGGAGGAGGAAAGGATCGTTGCCCGTGGCTTCGGCGAAGAGGTGGTGCAGGCACTCGATTTTGGCGAGGTCCTCTTTGGCGGTCGGCTGCTGGGCGTTGTCAGGGGTCACGTTGCGGCTCTTTGAGTCGTTCGATTTCCGCGGCGAGTTCATCGACGTCGGCGAATTCCTTATAGACGCTAGCGAACCGCACGTAGGCGATCTGATCAATGCTTTTCAGGCGGTTCATTATGCGCTCGCCGATGGCGCGGGTGGGGATCTCGGTGTCGAATTCGCTCTCCAGTTCGGTGATGACGTCGGAGATGAGCATCTCCACTTGCTCGCTGTCGATGGGGCGCTTTTCGGTGGCGCGGCGCAGGCCGCTGAGGATCTTGGCGCGGTCGAATTCCTCTCGGCGGTTGTCGCGTTTGATGACGAAGATGCCTTCGCGCACGACTTCCTCGGCGGTGGTGAAACGGTAGTCGCACTGGCTGCACGAACGCCGCCTTCGGATGGAGAGTCCGTTGCGCGCGACACGGGAGTCGATCACGCGCGTGTCTTTCGCTCCGCATTTTGGGCACTGCATGAGAGGGGGTCAGTTGAGGGCGAGGAAGTTGCGCAGGAGGGCAAGTCCGTGCTCGGTCGCGAGGGACTCGGGGTGAAACTGAACGCCCCAGACGGGGATTTCGCGGTGGCGCAGGCCCATTATTTCGCCCTCGCGTGTTTCGGCGGTGATTTCGAGGCAGTCGGGAAGCGAGTCGCGCTCGACGAGGAGGGAATGGTAGCGGGTGGCCGCGAAGGGTGAGGGCAGGCCGGTGAAGACATCGGTGCCGCGGTGCTCCACGGGCGACGTCTTTCCATGCATAAGGCGCCCGGCGCGCACGACCCTGCCGCCGAAGTATTGCCCGACGCACTGGTGGCCGAGGCAGACCCCGAAGAGGGGCACGCGCTCCTTCGCAAAGGCGGCGATGAGGTCGACGCTGTTGCCGGCCTCGTCCGGGCTGCACGGACCCGGCGAGATGACGACACGCTCGGGCTTGAGAGCGAGCGCGGCGTCGGCGTCGAGTTCGTTGTTGCGGTAGACGCGCTGCTCCACGCCCAACTGCCCGAAATACTGGACGAGGTTGTAGGTGAACGAGTCGAAGTTGTCGATGACGAGAAGCATTGGCGGAAATACAGGGTGATGGAAAAGAATGTTGCGCCTCTTTGACGCGTCAAGTTCCGAGAATTAATTTCTTGAAGAAAATTTACTTGCATATCGTTTCCGGAAACATCATTTTCCGTGCTGTTATGGGAGAGATTCGAATCAAGAGGGATGACGGTCCGGCGGTATATCATGTGACGTCGCGGATCATTCAGAAGCGGCGGTTGCTGGCGGATGCGCAGCGGGAGGTGTGGGTCGCGGCGCTGCACCGCGCGGCGGAATTCAGCGGGGTGGAGGTGATTACCTACTGTGTTTTGGAGACGCACTTCCACATCCTCGTGCGCATCGATCCGGCGGTGCGGATGTGCGATGACGCCACGCTCGTGCGGCGTTACCGTGCCCTTTACGGCGAGACACGGGCGCAGTGGAGCGGTCTCAACGCCGACGAACTGGCGCATGCGCTTGCGAACGATCCCCCGGAGACGGCGGAGGCACTGCGGGAGC
>JAFIGH010000083.1 GCA_020831525.1 Opitutales bacterium | reverse complement strand
GGGCGCAAAATACCGAGCATGGTGAGCCCAACGGTGACGACTGTTCCCACGTAGGATAAGTCCGGCGATGGGGCGCAAAATACCGAGCATGGTGAGCCCAACGGTGACGACTGTTCCCACGTAGGGTCTGACAGCATGAATCCTCGGCAGACCTCATGGTGTCTCCCTCAATCGAGCACCTTCTCTCCCCGACTCCCGGGGTCAATAAGGAAGTCAAACATCCACTCGATCCGCTCCGGAACCGGGTCGACAAGTTTGACGGCAGTCTGGTCGCCCCCGTCGTGCCCGATACGCAAAGCGATGACATTCGCGGGCCTTTGCACTTGGCCACCGGTTCGGATTGTGAGGTCTTCGAATACAAAGCGAATGCCGAGACTGGTGGACCTCTGCCCCGGTCCACCAATCCCATCCGATTCATTCCGGAACGATGTCAACAGGTAAACAATCAAATCCCGATCGCGGACCGCGACGCTCCTGACATGGCCTTGGATCGCGCTCTCGAAATAGATCTCCGTAGGCACATGCCCGCTGTCCTGCAAAACACGGTCCGAGATCTTGCCCAGATGTTGGGCGTCGCAACCTGAAAGTAGAAAGACAGCCATGACAACAAATGTAATTGAAGAAAGAACTTTCATAAAATTTCTACGTGGAATTACCTCACCAATTCGGAGGCAACGGAATTCATTCACTGGGACTGAAAGCGATCTTCCCACCGCTGCAAATGCCAGAAGGCTTGCGTGTATCCTCGGGTTTCAAGAAAATGCGCAGCGCGGTAATGCGGGTGATCCAAGCGTCACCAATAGATTACTCCCTGCGGCCCCTACTCAAAGACGACCTCGCCTTCCGTTTCACGATCAATCAGGAAGTCGAGCATTTCGTCGATTCGCTCCGGCACCGGTTCGATAAACCGACGTGTCTCTGAAAACCCTCCATCATAACCAACGCGAAAATGGATGGCGTAGGCCGGTTTAGAGACGCTTCCGCCGGTTCGAATCGTGAGGTCTTCATACACAAAATGCATGGAGAGACTTCCACTTACGTTTGATGTTTCCGGAAAAGGCCAGTCCGTCAGTGTCCTCATGCTTTCGAGGATATAGGCAATCATCTCCGGATCACGCACGACGACCGACTCCCGCGCATTGAAAAAATGAATCTCGGTCGGCACATGCTCGCTCTCGGTCAGGAGCCGCTCAGGGATTTTTGCAAGGTGGTGCGTATCACAACCCGCCAGGAGCGCAAAGAGGGCCGCGATCAAAGGAAAAGTCGTGAATCTGTGCATGTATTTGGTGCGTTGGATGGTTCTAGTAGGTCAAACCTAGCGGCTAGAAAAAGGAAGACGAGAACCGTTCGTCCCACTGCTGCGCGTGCCAAAAGGGCCGCGCAAATCTGTTCTGCTCGAGGAAATGTCCGGCGCTGTAAGCGTGGTGGCTTAACCTCCAGTTGCCCCTTCCTGTTGGCTCAAAGGTATATTGGTCAATTTGGAACATCCTCCCGTGAAAATGCCAGCCGAAACGTCCCACATGAAGGGTTCCAAAGGCTACTGCGGCCACTACTCAAAGACGAGCTCCCCTTCCGTTTCACGATCAATTAGAAAGTCGAGCATCTCGTCGATTCGCGTCGGCACCGGTTCGATGAAATGTCGTGTCTCCGAAAACCCTCCTTCATAACCAACGTCGAAATGGAAGGCGTAGGCAGGCTTGGAGACTTTTCCGCCGGTTCGGATCGTGAGGTCTTCATACACAAAATGAATAAAAAGGCTTCCACTTACGTCTGATGTTTCCGGAAAAGGCCAATCCGTCAGTGTTCTCATGCTTTCGAGGATGTACGCAATCATCTCCGGATCACGCACGACGACCGACTTCCGGCCATTGGAAAACCGGATCTCGGTCGGCACATGCTCGCTCTCGGTCAGGAGCCGCTCAGGGATTTTTCCAAGGTGATGCGTATCACAACCCGCCAGGAGCGCAAAGAGGGCCGCGATCAAAGGAAACGTCGTGAATTTGTGCATGTATTTGGTGCGTTGGATGGTTTTAGAAGGTTAAACCTAGCGGTTAGAAAAAGTTAGACGAGAACCGTTCGTCCCACTGCTGCACGTGCCAAAACGGCTCCAAAAATCTGTTCCGCTCGAGGAAATGTCCGGCGCTGTAAGCGTGGTGGCTTAACCTCAAGTTGCCCCTTCCTGTCGGCCGGAAAGTATATTCGTCGATCTGATAAATTCTCCCGTCAAAATGCCAGCCGAAACGTCCCACATGAAGGGTTCCAAAGGCTACTCCGAATGAGCCACCGCCGAGCGCGTTGCCAAGATCGCTCAACTCCGGGGCGTAACGCACCCTGAAATCAAACCAGCCTTCCCTGCCCCGCCAATCCGTATGCAGCTCGTGACGACCCGGTCCGAGCCGCCTCGCCAGGTTGCCAAAATATACTTGGGCTGCCTCGCGGTAGTGCGGATCCATCTTTATCTGTAGGGCAAAGCGGTCGTTCACCTCAAACATCCAAGCAGTCTGCCGCTCCTGAGCTCCGGCCGGAAAGCTTTGATCGAGAAAAGTTTGTCCAAGCATGGACGAGAAGTTGCGACCGATGGCGGCCTCGCGGTTGACAAAGCTCCTGAAGGCCTGCCGTGCGCTCTCCTCGGTGAACTCCGGCGACCGGTTGCTTCTCCGCGAAAGATTTCGGAACGACCGGTAGGTATTGTAGTAGGAAAGTCCATCTTCAAACAAGTCCGCCCACGGGTTTTCCCGTGCATCGGCAAATCCGGGGCTGAAATTACCGCCGGGGTTTCGGTAGCCGTAGTATCCCTGGATACCCCCGTAGGCGGCCCCTGCCCAACCGCCGCTTCGGTAGCCCATATAGCCATTAAAGGCGACTGCCAGAAACGGACCGATTACTGGAATCGATGCAAGTGCCCACGATACAATCGACTGTGCCACCCCTTTAACGGTCGATTTCGCCCAGTCCCAAGCCTTGTCTATGAAATACCCGCTGGGGTCGGTGTAGCTGAGCGGGTTGTTGAGGACGTAGCTGTAGCGGTTGTAGTTTTGCAGGTTGTTGGGCTCCTGCACGAAGGGGTCGGGGGAGAGGAAGCGGCCGGTGGCGGGGTCGTAGAGCCGCCCGCCCATGTGGACGAGGCCGGTGCCGTCGAGCATGCGGTGCCCGCCGAAGCCCTGGTCGGCCGGGTAGTTCGGCCATGCGCTGAAGAGGGGGAGGTTCTGCCATGTGTCCGGATCGCGCGGCTGCCCCCATGCGTCGAAGCTGAATTCGCTCAGTATGGACCCGGTGCGGCTGAGGACGAGGCTGGCGGAGCCGAGATGGTCGCCCACGGTGTAGCTGCCGTTGCCTTCGACAAAGAAGCCGTTGTTGTAGATCTCAACGAGGCGCGCGGTGGCGCCGCCGGGCAGCGGGATGAGCTGCGTGCGGTGTTCGAACGCCGAGGTGCCCGCCCGCTCGACCTGGTAGAGCCCGCCGGAGGCGAGCCAGGTGCGCTTGTCGTCGTGGTAACCGTGCTGGCCGACCTGCTCGAGGCCCGCGCCGTAGACGAAGGAGTGGCCCTTGCTGTTGGCGAAGTTATAGACATAGCGCGGCTTGCCCCACGCGTGCCATTCGAGGATCTGCCACTTGTCGTTGACTTGGTCGTAGCGGCCCGTCAACTCCCCCCGGCCGTTGTACTGGCTGTGCATCCAGCCCCCGAGGTCGGCTTGGTATGTCCACGAGAGGCGGTTGAAGCGGGCGGAGTCGTAATTGTTGTTCGTCCCCGGCTTGGAGAGCAGGTTGCCGAGCGCGTTGTAACTGTGGTTGGCCGGCACCTGGTGGGGAGCGAGGTTGGCGAGGGCGCTGCCGCGCAGGCGGTTGAGCCCGTCGTAGCGGAAGCTTTCGACGAGGGTGCGCGCCACGCCTCCGCGCATCGACTGGTCGCGCCGCTGCACGAGGTTGCCGAGGTTGTCGTAGTCGTAGACCGCGCGGAAGACCGGATTGACCCCCGGAGGCGGACCGCCCATGCGCTCGATGTTGATGAGCCCGAGGTAGCGGCTGCCTTTCTCGTGAACCCGCTCGACCTTGAACGCCTGCGGGTGGATTCCCGTGTCGAGGGGCAGGCGGAATTCCCGCAGGGTGCCGGCGGCCCCGCGCAGCGGAGACTCCCACCATGTGTTGCCGCGGTTGTCGCGGATCTTGTTCACGTGGCCGAGCTGGGTGTCGAATTCATGGATGACGTGGAAGCTGTCCGGACGGCGGACCCGCCACATGCGGCCGTTGGAGTAGTCGGTGTAGGTGTTGAAGGTGCGCGTCTGGGTGGTGCCGTTGCCCGCAATCGAGGTGACCTCGCGCACGCGGGTGACACGGCCGTGCGCATCATAGTAATACTCCTTTTCGTGGTCGGGCGCGATCTCGCGGGCGAGGGCGCCGATGCGTTTCTGGCTGTAGCCGGAGGGCTGGTCGTAGACCCACGTGAAGTGTTACCGCCCGAATTCTCCCCGTAGAAAAGGGGTGGTTCCGCTCAAACTGGGAGTCGGGGTTCGCGGGTTTTCTCCGACGGCAATTCGGGGATGGCAAAACGCGGGGTTGCGGCCGTTGACTGAAACGGTGCCGCCTGCGCTTTGTGTCGTCGGAATCGGATCTGGAGTCCCTTGCCGGAGGGGTGAAGGCGGTGGCGTGCCGGTATTGCGGCCTGCACGGCACGCTCAACAACCACGGGCGCATGACGGACAAATCGGGTGCCTTGCGGGGGCGGCGGTTCTGGTGCTGCCCGCGCCGCAAGGGGCGGCCGGGCTGCGGGCGGACGTTTTGTGTGTGGCTCGGTTCGGTGATCCCGCGCCACAGCGTGCGCGCGGACAAGCTGGCGGAGTTTCTGGCGGCGTGGGGGCGGCTGGACGGCAACGTGCTCGCGGCGTGGCAGCAGGCGCGCACGGGTTTTTCCACCGACAGCGCCTACCGCTGGGCGAAGCGCTTTGTCCGCAATCAGGGCGGGGTCCGCACGCGGTTGTGCCGCGCGCGTGCCCCGCCCCGGCCTCTTCAGGCATCGGTTCATGCGGACCTGTTCGGGCACCTGGCGCTTGTCTTCGGAACGGCACCTTTCACCGAAGCCTTCCAAATACGATTCCAGAGCCCCTGGCCAATGGACGCGTGAACAAAAACAGATCGTAAGAAGCGGCCTTACCCTGCGGCCCCGGGAGCAGCAACACAAGACGCAAACGGACTTCGGTGAAAAAGTCCGCGACGGTGGGGCTCCCATGAGAAATCCCACCGAATACGTCAAAATGAGGGTCCTCGCCGCCATCGACATGGCCGGGGGCAGAACGATCACCGAGCGCATCCGCCAAGTCAGTGCACTGACCTTCGAGGACGAGGAAGGCCGGCGGCACCGCTTTACCTTCCGCACCATCGACGCAGCGCGGCAGCGCGGAGATGGCGAAGCCCCGAAGGGGTGAGGAGGACCGGGTGCCCTCTGGGCGGGCCGACGAACAAACCTGGCGGCTGCGCTACAAAAAGCACGGTTTCACCGCCGTGTGCCCGAAAGAGCGCAGCGACAAAGGCAAGACCCGCAAGGTCCCGCCCGAGCAACTCCTCGAAGCCATCGAACAGGTCAAACCCTTCTTCCGGGGAAGCGACTTCAACCTCGCCGAACTCTACCGCCGCTGTATCGAAAAAGGCCTGCTGCGGCGCGATCAAATCGCCCCCAACACCTTCCGCCGCCTCGTCAACCGGCTCGAACTGCTCAAGCCCGACAAAGAGGCCACAAACAAACTGCGCCTCGCCTTCGCCAAACGCCACGCCAACGAGGCCTGGCAGTCCGACACCCTCTTCGGCCCCCGCGTCGCCATGCCGGGCGGACGCTTCGCCCAGAGCAAGCTCATCGCCTTCGTCGACGACGCCTCACGCATCTGCTGCCACGGCCAGTTCTTCGCCGAGGAAAACTCCCCCGCCTTCAAGACCGCCCTCAAAGCCGCCTTCTATAAGCGCGGGCTCCCGCAAATGCTCTACGTCGACAACGGCTCCATCTACTCTTCCGCCGAACTCAGCGCCATCTGCACCCGCCTCGGCGTGCGCCTTTGCCACACCCCTGTGCGCGACGGCGCCGCCAAGGGCAAAGTCGAGCGCTTCTTCCGCACCGTGCGCGACCAGTTCCTCGTGCGCCGGCTCGACCTCTCCTCCATTGAGCGCCTCAACGAACAGTTTACCGCCTGGGCCGAAGATGAATACAACCACCGCCGCCACGGCACCCTCGGGATGAAGCCGGTCGAACGCTACGCGCTCGACCGCGACCGAATCCAATACCTCCCGCCCAGCCAATACGCCGAAGACGCAGCGCGGAAGCGCGGAGATGGCGCAAGCCCCGAAGGGGTGAGCCAGACCGGGTGCCCCTTGGGCGGGCCGGCGAACAACTCTTCATGATGGAAGAGACCCGAGGGGTCACCGCCGACAACACTTTTTCCTACAAACGCATCCGCTACGAAGCCCCCGCCGACCTGCGGGGCAAGACCATCCACATCCGCTACGACAAAGCCCCGGCAGGTCAAAAAGTCCGCCCGCCCAGGCGCATCCCCGTCTACTACAGAGGCAACCGCACCGGCGAAGCCAAAGCCCTCGACCGACTCGCCAACGACCGCGCCCCCG
The DNA here is from genome assembly GCA_020831525.1 of Opitutales bacterium. Lineage (GTDB taxonomy): Bacteria > Verrucomicrobiota > Verrucomicrobiia > Opitutales > Oceanipulchritudinaceae > SLLG01. The sequence goes on along the minus strand of JAFIGH010000083.1, from coordinate 18,527 downwards.
CACCTCCGCCCGCTTCCTCCAAGCAATAACAAACAACCATCAACAACCAACCAAACCCACCATGATCCAGTCCCACTTCGGCATCACCCGCGCACCCTTCACCCTCGACGGGCAACCCCTCCTCGACGGACAGAAAGAAATCCTCGAACACCTCCGCGTGCACAGCCAACAGCGCGGCCTCTGCCTCGTCGCCGGTCCCCCGGCACCGGCAAAACCGTCCTGCGCAAAGCCTTCGCCCAAAGCGGCGACCGGCGCGTCTGCCCCCACATCACCCGCACCATGCACACCTACGCCAACACCCTGCGCATCCTCTGCGCCTCCCTTGCCGTCGAATACGAAGGCGGCGACCTCAAATGCGAACGCCAGGTCATCGAGCAGGCCCGCGCCCTCCACCGGCAAGGCAAAGCCGTCGCCCTGACCATCGACGACGCCCACCTCATGCCGCCCCCGCACCTGCGCAAACTCCGCCTCCTGCTTGAAGACACCCCCGGCAACTACGCCGTCATCCTCTTCGCCCAAACCGAGCTGCTCGCCAAACTCGCCCTCGCCGTCAACGAAGACCTCCGCAGCCGCGTCTCCTACTCCGCCCTCCTGCGTCCCCTCGCCCCCGAAGACATCGAAGCCTTCATCCTGCGCGAACTCGACCGCTGCGGCCTTGCCCACAGCCGCGTCGACACCGCCGCGCTCCACCTCATCGCCGCCAGCTGCGGCGGCATCCTGCGCCACGCCGTCAACCTCACCACCGCCGGCCTCGTGCAGGCCGTGCGTACCCAGACCTCCACACTCAACACCGCCCACGTCAACACCGCCCTCATGCAGCCGCACTGGCGCGAACACGACCACTGGATCAGCGCCAAAGACGATGAATAAGCCCCTCCCCGCCGACGCCCTTCCCGCCGACGCCCTCCTCGAGCACATCCGGAAACGCTTCTATGATCCGCACCTGCCGGACAAACGCTTCCACCGCGACCGGCGCATGCTCCTCTATGCCCTCACCTGGCCGGCCTCATGGCTCGAAGAACGCGCCCTGCGCCTCTCCCCCCGGCGCTACGAAACCCTCCTGCGCGAAAGACTCGACGCCATCGCCCGCCACGGCGATCCAAACCGCTACCAACCCTACTTCCCGCTACCTCCTCAAAGCCCTCCAGGACTGGTTCGCATGGCACGGCGAGGACCTCTATGATGAGCTTAAACACATCCGCAACCAACTCTACGACATCCAAAGCCTCCTCGCCACCCTCAACACCGAAGCCACCGAAGACATCGTCGAGCCCATGGCCCGGGCCCACGCCGTCCTCGCCCGGCAAAACCGTCGTAAACAACAACCCGAACCCAAACAGCTCACCCTCTTCTGAATCCAAAATGACCCGGCTCACGCCGGGCCATTTTGATCGTAATCCTACGACGAAAATGAGCGCAAAATCCGACGAGAAAGTGGGAAAAGCACCCGAAACCCTACGACACCAATTTGAGCGAAAATACGATGTCAAAAAAAGTGCTTACAGCGGAAAGCGGGAAGGGCTCGTAGACGGCGACGACCCGCCCGGCGGCGTCGTAGAGGGTGTCGGTGCCGACCCATCCGGTGTTGCCGTCGCCGAGGTAGGTCTCGGCGGCGGAGCGGATTTCGCGCCCGAGCCGGTCATAGTAGACGCGCGAGCGCGGACCGTAGACAAAATTCGGATTACCATAGCGGAAGACACGCGTCTCCACGTAGTAGGCGGAGCGGACGGGCACGGCGGGGGCCTCGCCCGTGATAATGAGTTGGGTGTACGCAAAGCGCTGGATGCGGCTGCCGGTTTGGTCGGGTTTTCGTTCCGCAAATGTGCGCCCGAAGGCGTCGAACGCCCAATCGGTGTTGTCAACGGGAATAAACGTTGTTTGTAGTCTTCCGCTCACAAGGTCCCCTGTCGGCCGTGCTCCCGGTTGTAGCGCAGCGAGAAGCGCTGCTGCGCGAAGCGCCTTGGAGCAAGTGCGGCGGGAACCGCCGCCTTTGCGGTTGGGCGGCGTCCTTGCGCGGCGAAGGCGGTGAAGGATCACCGCCCTTCGGCTTTGCTCAGGGCCTGAGCCTGTCGAACGGCAGTTCATGGCGGGCTTTGTCCGCACGATGCATGGCTCAACCGAGCGACATTGGGGTTTGGCGACGGGGTCGGCGGAGAGGGGGCTCCGCCGCTACGGGGTGGCCCCGGGGTTTGGCCGGGGGGTGGCGGACCTGTCCGGGCCGGAGGGTTTGGCGGCGGGACGGCAAAGTCGAAGCGGATATAGTGCGCGCTCCCCTGGTTCTCCGTCTTCCTCTCCGCGCGTCGGCAACGGCAACACGGACAGGAATGTCCGTGCTCCGTAAATACGACCCGGCGGCGGAGCTTTACATCGGGGGAGCAGCGCACATTATGCTGGGAACGCTGCCCGAGCTGCGTATTTTTCCGGAAGACTCCCCTTCACTGCGGCGGCGGTCATCCCGGTCTCTCACTTCCATGAAAACCTTTGACTGTGACAATTGCGGCGAGCGCATTTTTTTCGAGAACACCAGCTGTCTTGCCTGCGGCAGCATGGTTGGCTTTGTCCCCGAGCACCTGACCCTTTCCGCCTTCCGCCCGGACGCGGGCGGCTATTCCGGGATTGTCGGCGACGCCTCCGGTAGCCTGTGGAAGAAATGCCGGAACTACACCGAGGCAAATGTCTGCAACTGGATGCTTCCGGCGGATTCCGCGGAGGAATATTGCCTTTCCTGCCGCCTCAACGAAGTCATCCCCGACCTTTCCGTGGGCAACAAGCGCACCCTCTGGGCGAAAATGGAGGCGGCGAAACGCCGGTTGATGTTTTCGCTGCTGCGGCTCCGCCTGCCTATTCTGAACAAGGAGGACGACCCGGATCGCGGCCTCGCCTACCGTTTTCTCGCCGACCCGGGCGATGACTTCGCGCGGACCCGGCGGGTCCTCACCGGCCACGACGCCGGAGTGATCACGATCAACATCGCGGAGGCGGACGACGCCGTGCGCGAGAAGATGCGCCTCGATATGCGGGAAGTGTACCGCACGCTCCTCGGGCATTTCCGGCACGAGTCGGGCCATTACTACTGGGACCGCCTCTTCGCCGACACGGGCCGGGAGGAGGCATTCCGCGCCGTCTTCGGCGACGAGCGCGAAGACTACGCCGGGGCACTGAAACGGCACTACCGAAACGGTCCGCCGCCCGACTGGCAGGAACGCCACATCACTTCCTACGCGGCGGCGCACCCGTGGGAGGACTGGGCCGAAACGTGGGCACACTACCTGCACATCACCGACACCCTCGATACCGCCTGCTGCAACGGCATCGAGATCCGCACACCGGAGGGCAAACACATCGTCCGAGATCCGCTCCGCGAACGTTTTTCCTCCGTCGCGCAGGACTGGTTCGCCCTCCGCTTCGTCCTCAACAGCCTCAACCGCAGCATGGGCCTGCAGGATCCCTATCCCTTTGTCATGGGGTCCGCCGTGATCGAAAAGCTGACGTATATCCACGATTGGCTGCGGTATCGGCACGACACCGGCCATGAGCAGTGAACCTTAGCTTCGCGCCGACTGCGTGAAATCATGATCGGTGGTATTACCGCGTCCGCGCGGCGGACCGTCCGTGCGAGGCTCCGGCCCGCGCCGTTGCCTCACTCAATCAACTGGCGGCGGAGGTCGACGGTGTGGGTAAACTCCGGTGCCTGCCGCGCCTCGACACCCTTGTGTTCGGTGCCGCGGAGGTCCTCGCGCGGCTCCCAGCGCTCTTTGCGGCGCTGCCGCGCTGCCTCCATGTCGCGCGGGCGCCCGTCGTAGACCGGACTGAACGGATTCCAGTAGTGGTATTGCCACGACTCCGCGACCGTGCCCGTCGCCGCATCGACCCACTCGAAGAGGAGCGGCGAATGGATTCCGACATGGGGATGGAGGGCAGGATAAGCGCTCGCGCATTTGTAGCGAAGGCCGCAGATCCACTCGCCGCCGACCTCCGAGAAAGGCATTCTAACCCCGTTGACGAGGAGGTGACCCCGCACCGATTGCGCCCCGCCGGTCAGCCGCAGTTGCAGGCGGTCGGTGGAATTGTCGACGACACGCACTGTCGTGGTTCCCCGCGCCTCCTCTGCCATGAGCGGCCACGATTCGAGAGCTTGGCGGACTTCCACGGCACCGCCTCCGAGCGGCATCGAGCCGACCACCGGAAAGCGGAAGTCAAAGACAGGCCGCAGCCACTCCGGGTCGAAGGGCAGACCGGCACGCTTGAGATCGGCGCAGATCTCCAGAAAGTCCTGCCACAAAAATGCGGGCAGGAAATAGCGGTCGTGCAGCGCCTCGCCGAAACGGCGCAGGGGGGCTTCGAACGGTTCACGGATGAGCCGTGCGAAAACGGTCCGCACAAACAGCGCCACGATCGCCATCCAGTCGGTCGACGGCAGCGTCTCAAAAGCGCGCAACTCGATGATACCGAGCGATCCGTTGGGAGCGGAAGGATTGGCGAATTTGTCGAAACAGATTTCCGCGCGATGGGTGTTGCCGGCGGAATCCGTGAGGAGGTTGCGCAGAAACTGGTCAACGAGGAGGCCGTCGGGCCACGGACCGAGGCGCTCCAGGCCCTCGCACGCGACCTCCAGTTCGTAGAGACCGTGCCGCGGACCCTCGTCAACGCGGGGTGCCTGCGAACCGGGGCCGACATACTGGCCGGTGAAGAGGTAGGAAAGCGCCGGATGGTGCTGCCAATAGCGCAGGACCGAGGCGATGCGCCGCGGATCTTCGAGGAAAGGGTTTCGGTCCGGCGAGGGCCCGCCGAAAGCGAGGTGAGCCCCGCCCCCGGTGCCGTGTATGGAACCGTTGAGCTGGAGCTTGAGGGCGTGCATACCCACGCCTTCCGCCGCGTGGAAGGCGGCGGCGAGCGACTTCCGGTATTCCCTCCAGTCGCGCGTGGGCGGCAGATTCACTTCGAGCACGCCAGGATCGGCGGCGAGGGCATAAACCAGCAACTCGTCGCCGTACTCAACGGGCGCATACCCGCAGAAGACGAGATTGCGCAGATCCCGCGTCCGCGCGACACCTTCGATGCCCGCGATCAACTCGCGGAAAGCAGGCCACGGAAGCGGCGGGATAAAGACGGAGAGCGCGCCATCCTCAACCTCCACGACAAACGCGCGGCGCAGGGAGTTTTCCGGAAGGGACCACAGGGGCAGGCGCAGTCCCGCCGGACTGTCGCCGATGAGCAGTTGCAGGCGACCCGCCTCTGTATCGGAAAAATCCCACGCTTCCGACTGCCATCGGTCGTCCGTCCAGTCCAAGGGCAGTACCCACGCGGAAGGCTCCTCCTCCTCCGGCGCTTCGTAGCCGGGCAGGAGATACGAGCCGAGCCCGAGTTCCTCCGCCACCGTGAGAGCAAACTCGCCCGGCGGCATGCCCGCGCCCTCCGCCGCCGTGTCGTCGAGATGCAGCCGCGCGGTATCCAACCACAACGCCCGGCCGCCCGTTTTGCAGAGCGTCACAAGGTTCCAGCGGGGCAAAGGCTCTCCGGGATACCACTTGCCGAAGACCTGCATGGCGAGGCTGCCCGGATACACCTCGTCGATGAGCCGGGCGGAAAACCGCCGCGCATAGCCGAGCTTCTCCGGCCCCATCGCCGCGGTGTTCCATTCCGCGCCCTCCGGCCGCAATGGAATGAAGGTCGGCTCTCCGCCCATCGTCAGGGTGACCCGCCATTCGCGCAGGACCTTTTCGACCTCGTCCGCAAAGGATTCCGGACCGGGTACGGATTCCACTGTCCCGCTCATGGCACTAATTTGATATCGAGGTCCACCTTCACCGTGCTTGTCACCGGAACGGCTGAATAATAGTTCCCCTGCACCGGGCTGACCGACGAGGGATCGATCGCCACCGCCGCGGGCACGAAATAGGCGTTCGCGAGGATACCGTTGGTCGGGTCGAAGCCCTTCCAACCCGCCCCCGGCAAATACACCTCCGCCCAAGCGTGCATAGAACCAACCGCGCGATTGAAGCCGACACCTTCGCCAGCACCGCCGGTGCCCGCCTCTTCCGGCGGTGCGTCGTACAGGTAGCCGCTGACAAAGCGGGCGGCCAGTCCGAGGCGTCGGCAGACCGCGATGAAAAGCATCGCCATGTCACGGCACGAGCCACGGCGCAGGCGCAGCGTCTCGTCAGGAGTCTGGATGCCCTCCTCGTCGCGGCGTTCGTAGGTGATCGACGCGCGCACCGCCGAGTTCAGATCGCTCAGAAACTGGACGACGTCCTCGTGACGGTCCGGCGTCGGCACGACGCTCCTGAACCAGTCCATAACTGTCTCCGCCTCCGGCACTGCCGTCTCCACCGCCGGGGCGAGGGCCGTGCGTTCGCGCTCCTCGTAGTCAAAAGGATACCCGGTCGCGTAGGGTTCGAGGACAAAATCGAAGGGGTTCGCCTCCAGACTCTGCACCGTCATCCCGCAGGTCAGGACCAAGTCGGTTGCCGTGACGAGACCGGTGTTTGTGACAAGAACGATGTTGTTGAAGGCGTCGCGCACCCACCGCTGGCGACTCGGCGGCGACGTCTCCAGCGTAAACGAATCCACCACGAGAACATTGCTGTCGCGCGGACGCAGAAACACATGCTGGTCGCCGAAACTGACGGGCGCGGAATAGGTATAACAAGTACGGTGGTGGATAGAGAGCTTCATTGGCACAGAAACCAACCTGCACCGGTCCGGTGCCGAGCGCAAGCGCGCGGAGCGACAACTGGCGGGCGGGACGACCCATGTTTCCATGATTGCCCCGCAGGCGCGGGCGGGTTCACTCTAGTCGATTGTGAACCCCACTCCGAGCATAACCGACCCGGCGGAACGCAAGGCGTTCCTCGCCGCCGAGGCGGCGGCGCTCGGCCTCGACGCCTTCGGTGCGGCGACCGTTCCCGCCGACCTGCGCCGGGAGTATTTCCTCCAGTGGCTGGCCGACGGCAAACACGGCGAGATGCGGTGGATGGCACGCGACCCCGAACGCCGCGCCGATCCCGCCCAAGCGCTGCCCGACGCGCGTACCGTCCTCGTCTGCGCGCACAACTACTACCAGCCCGAGCCGCCCCGCCGCGGGCGCATCGCGAAATACGCCCTCGGCAAGGACTACCACAAGACGATCCTCAAAAAACTCAAAGCCCTCTGCATCCACCTCCGCGCGTGGGGCGGCGTCAACCGGCCCTATGTCGACACCGGGCCCGTCCTCGAAAAGCCGCTCGCCGCCCTCGCCGGCGTCGGCTGGCAGGCAAAAAACACCGTTGCCATCAATCGTGCGCACGGCCAGTGGCTCTTCCTCGGCACTATCCTCACCACCCTCGAATTCCCGCCCGACACCCCGGCCAAGGACCATTGCGGCAGCTGCACCCGCTGTATCGACGTTTGCCCGACGCGCGCAATTACCGCGCCCTACCAACTCGACGCACGCCGCTGCATCGCCTACCTGACCATCGAACACCCCGGCCCCATTCCGGCGGATTTCCGCGAAGCCATCGGCGACCATCTCTTCGGCTGTGACGACTGCCTCGACGTCTGCCCGTGGAACCAGTGGGCGCGCACGACGCGGGAAAGCCGCTACGCCGCGCGCCCCTACCCCGACCCCGCCGAAATGCTCGGCTGGGACGACGGGCGCTTCCACGAAACCTTCGCGGGCACACCCATACGCCGACTCGGTCTCGCCCGCTGGAAACGCAACTGCGCTGTCGTTCTCGGCAATACGGGAACCGCCGCCGACCTTCCCGCCCTGCGCGCGGCGTCGACCGACCCCGACCCTCTCGTCGCCGAACACGCGGCATGGGCGGTCGGCAGAATCGAGGCTCGTGCGGGTGCGGAATGATCAGAAGCGGTATTTGACTTCGAGCCAGAACGAACGCCCGCGCTGGTAAGGGTTGGCGGAGGTGGCTACCGTGCGGGGGATGCTGTTGGTCACGTTGCGCACACGCAGGTCGGCGTGCCAGTTGCCGTAGCGTGTGCGGAGAAAGTTCCAGCTCAGGTTCACATTGGCGCGGAGGATAGCGGGGTTGCGTACGTCTTGGTAGATATCATAGGTCTCGCCGTCGACAACCACCGTTTCGTTGATAAGCGCGCTGCGGTCGACGTTGGGAATGAGCGAGGCTTCAATGCTGTCGAAGGCGGCGCGGTAGCGGAGGTTCAGATTGGCGACGAAGCGGTTTTCAAAGAAGCCGCGCGTGATGTTGGTGTTGACGATGGCGGGAGTGGCGAAATTGTCGCGGATGAAGCTCAGCTCACCGAAAGGGATGACGTCGCCGTCGTAGAAGATGAGTTCACCGGCGGTATCGTCGCCGTCGCCCACGACGCTAAAGAAACTGTCGGCACCCCCGTTTTCTGTTTTCGAAAACGTTGCGTTTATATCAAAAGTGAACCCCTGCCAGTTGCCCTGCCACTCAAGGGAGAGGCTCTCGTAGTTCGTAAAGCCGCGGTTGGTGACAAAATACTGCGTGAAAGTCCGCTCCTCACCGTCCTCCGTGATAAACGTGTCGCGGATTCCCTCGGAGCGGACGAACTCGTCGCGGTTTTCGCGCCGCAGGACACGGATGCGGCCCTGCCCGCGCAAGAGCGGAAAAGTGAGTGCGGCGCTGATTTCGTCGCTGTAGGGGGTATTGAGTTCAGACTGGCTGTAGCGCGGCGAGCGGTTGTGCTGCCGCAGGCGCCATTCGTCGGAATAGACGCGTGTCTCGACAATCCCGGTGAAGTCTTCCGTAAACTCCCGCGAGATTTCGGGGATACGGTCGTAGACAAACTCATCCGGATAGCTCTCGCGCAGTTTGTAGGCGACCATGTTGCGCGAGTAGTAGCGGTTGAGACCGATGGTCAGCTTGGTGTCCCATGGCAGGCCGAAGACCGTGGAAAGGCGCGGCGCAAAGTTGTGATTGCCAAGGAATTCATCGTAGTCGTAGCGCACTCCCCAGCGCGTGCCGATATCAATGCGGTCGAAGAGAAAGAAATCCCGCGCGAACTCGCTCCAGAGACCGAAGGTGTTGAGGTGAACGGTCGCCTCGTGGGCGAGGTAGTCGATGCGCTGTGTGAGAATCTGTTCTCCCGGAAGGATGCTCGGGTCGTCGGTATCCACGCCCTCGGCGAGGCTCACGCGCAACTCGGTGCCGTCATCGGCCGTGCGTTCGCCGAGAAGGACGCCGTTGCGGAAGGTGAAGTTGGTTTCGGGACGCGACCGGTGCGCGCGGATGCGGGCCGTCTGCAATCCGACGCGTAGATCGAACGTATCGAAAAGGAACCGCTGTGTGGCCTGGAGCGAGACATCGCGCTGCGAAACATCGAGATCGCCGAACCCGCCCCGTTGGCCTGAGCGCCTGTCGTCCGCCACCCAGTCAATGCTCTCGGTGTTTTGGAAGATGAAGAAGGCGGGAGCGGAGGTGCGGCTGTTTTCATTGGTTGTGTAGGCGAGCTTCACCGTGAGTTCCGACATAAGAAAGATCTGGTCCAGCTCCACATAGCTTGTCGTTCCCCCGCCCTTGAAAATGTCCGTATCAAAGCGGAGAAACTCCCGTTCGTAGGGTGTCCACAGTGTCTGGACGTTGATGCGGGTCTCGTCGGAGACATCCCAGCGCACGCGCGCAAGGTAGTTGTCGAGGGTGGAGTTGGAGCCGCGGATATCTTCCCCGAAAAGCGACTGGTCGGGCGGCTTCCGCACGCTGGCTTTGGAGCGGGTGAAGGCGAAAAGGGTGCCCACGGATTCCGAAACGGGAACATCGGTGCGCAGGTTGAGCCGCGTCTGCTCAAACTCCGGACGGCGCGGCATCGGATCGGTGACATTCTCCTCCGCGACGAGGTACTGGGTCCATGCGCTCGACGTATGGGAATAGCCGGCGGAAAAGCCGAATGTCGGCTGCGGGTCGCGCACACGGTAATCAACCACGCCGCCGGTGAATCCGCCGAACTCCGCGGGCACATTGCTGTCGTAGATCGCCGCCTCGCGGAGGATCGACGGATCGAGGTAAACCGTCTGTGAATGGCCGACAACTTCGTTGAAGTTATTGAGGTTGTCGCTCACGGAGTCCATGACGCTGTTCGTCCCCACCCCGTCGATGACAAACTGGTTTTCGTAAACGCGCCCGCCTGCGATGCTGAACTGCGCGGGAGAAAGATCCTGAACGGTACTGTCGGTGAGGCGGTCGCGGTTGCCGTCGTACTGAACGTTCGGAAGCGTTTCAAAGAGAAGGTTGGGGTCACCGAATCCCGGTTGGAGGATGGAAATGGCGGATTCGGAAAAGGTGGTCCGCCCGGAGTCCACCGGATCGAAATCCACCAGCTCGCGGCTTGCCACGACCGTGATGGCGATATCAGGGTCGACGCGCTTCTCCGCCGAATCATTGGCGTTTTCATCCGCGGCGGCAATCGTCAGCATAAACGGGACGACGGCAAGACACCGGGGAATGCGGGGAAAAGGATAGGTCATCATAGTTGCTTTATGCACTTATTAGTGGAAGTTACCGTCACCATGCAATTCCCATGCTCGTTTTCTTCCGCGCGACGCATTTTTACCGCTTACATCGCTGCGTGCGTTTTTTGCGTTGTAGTCCCCGCTTTCGGTGAAGCCGAGTTGATCCTTCCCGCTGAACCATCGGTCACGGGGGTTGTCCCCAACGCCGTTTCCGCCGACGGCACAACGGTGGTCGGTGCAGCCAGTTTCAGCGCCCTCGACGGCTCACCGCGGCGGGCCTTCCGCTGGCGCGAGGGCGAGGGCATCGTCCAGCTTGGCACGGTGCTCGGCGGCACGCGCACCAGTGCTCTCGCCGTTTCGGCGGACGGCGCGGTGGTCGCCGGCGAAGGCAACACCTCGTTCGACTACGCGGTGGGCTTCCGCAAAGTCGGCGACGGCGGCAACCAGCCGGTCTTTGACTTGAACTCCGCGAACGACCGGCCGACCACGTCCGCCCTCGCGGTTTCCGGGGACGGCACGGTCGTCACCGGCTTCCACCGCAACGATGACAACCACGTGCGCACCTTCGTTTGGACGGCCAACGAAGGCGGCGGGGGCACGTTTTCTGCCATGGGACAGCTTCTTGACGGAACGGCGCGCGGAACGGGCGCGCACTGGAACCGCGCCAACGCTATCTCCACCGACGGGCGCTACATCGCGGGATGGTCGGATGCGACCGGAAATTCCGGAAATCCGCCGGTCCAAGCCTTCCGCTACGACCGTCAAACAAGCATGGTCACCGCCCTCGGCTCGCTGCCCGGCGGGCAGTTCAACAGCGATGCGCTCGGCATCAGCGCGGACGGCGCCGTCGTCGCGGGAGTGTCCGGTTCCGGGGACGGCAACAACCAGTTTTTCCGGTGGACCGAGAGCGGCGGAATGACGGGTACCGGTCTCTTTTCCACGCCGGGCCAGGTCGTGCGGATGGCCCTGAGCGGGGACGGCCGCTATATTGTCAGCTCCACCAACGGGCGCGCCTTCCGGTGGAGCGTGGAGGACGGCCTCGAATACCTCGACGAGCTGGCTCCGGAACTGGCTGGGTGGACCCTCACCGTAGCCACCGGCGTATCGCACGACGGCCGTGTCATCGCAGGATTCGGATTCCCCGGCGAGGAGACAGGCTCGGGCAACGAAGTGCCTTGGATCCTGCGGCTCCCGGCGGAAACGCCGTCCGGACCGATGCCGCCCGCGCCGGACCTCACCCTGAGCCTCTCCGGAACCGGCGTCGACCTCGCCTTTGCGGGGAGAACCGACGCCACCGGCTGGACCTACCGCCTCGAGATTTCGGAAGACCTCGCCACATGGAACACGGCCCTGCGGTTCACTCCGGCCGGCGACGGCGTGCTCCCGGAAACATCCACCGACGACGCTTCCTTTTCCGCGGCGGTGGTACTCATCGGCGACACCTTCGCGGCGTCCGTCGAAGGGCCGTTGCCCGCCGCGCGCGGGTTCTACCGTATCGCCGTGGGCGCACCGTGAAACCCGACGGCGCCGACCGGCCGCGCGCCCCTCAAAGGTTGCGCTGCGGGTTGTTTGCCCAGTAGGCACCGAACGCGAGCGTGAGGTAGACCGCGCTGCCCAGCAGGACGACGGCGGTGTATGAGCCCGTCAAGGCATGCCCCGCGCTGTAGGCGAGCGGGCCGAAGGCGCTGCCCCAGACAAAAAAGAGCATCGACGCCCCGCTGATCGCGCCAATGTGGGCGCGCCCGTAGTAGCGCGGGTAGGACACGTTCATGACGACGGAGAAACCCGCCCCCGAACAACCGATGCCGACGACTAGCAGCACCATTCCCAAAACCGAGGGCAGGAGGGCGATGCCAAGCCCCATGACGGCCCCGGACACCCCCACGAACATGACGATATACCGTATGCGGATGTGGTCGGCGATGATGCCGAGGAGGAGATTCGTCGGTACCGAAACCATGGCGGCGTAGGCAAAAAAACCGAGCATCACCCGCCGCTCCACACCGTAGTCGCGAGCGATGTCAACGACATGGAACGTATACGCCGTGATGACGAGCGCGTTGGTCCCGAGCATCAGGCTGATGACCCAGAACGAATAGGTGCGGTACGCCTCGGCCAGCGTGAAGTCGCGCTTCCAGAAAAGGTCGGGATTCACCCGCTTGGAGCGGCCGCGCCACCCTCCGTCCATCTCCAGCCCGCACTCCTCCGGATTGTCGCGAAAAAACAAATACACAATGGACCCGACAAAAAACACGAGGACAGCCGCATTGATCAGGTAGGCGCCGCGCCAGCCGAAAGAGCGGATCTGCCAGTCGAGAAAAAGCGGCGCGAGCGCGAACGAAAATCCCACGAAGACTGCCGTGCATCCACCGACAAACCCGCGGCGGCGGTTCCACCACTTGCCCTGCACGGAACGCGCCGCGAGCGTCACCAGGCCCTGCCCGAAAAAGCGGATGAGGAAAAAGCCGAACGTCATCACAACCACACCCGCGGCGAACCCGCCCCCGAGGACGCCTGCCAGCCCCGCCGCAACCCGGTCGACCTCCGCCATGAAGGCCAGCGATCCGCCGAAGGCAACACACGAGAGAACGCCGAACCACCGCGCGCCCATACGGTCGAAGAGCCGTCCGCCCGCGGGCAGCAGAAACGCGCTCGCCGCCGTCCCGACAAGGTAGGTGATCGTCAACTGCAGCCGGGTGAGCCCCGTCTCCTCGACAAACACGTCGGTGAAGACACTCACCCCCATCGTCTGGCCGGGAATGCTCGCGACGACCGTCAGCGTGGCGGCGGCGGTCACCACCCAACCGTAGAAGAAAGGCAGCCGCGCCGGGTCGAAGGGGTGCTGCGGCGAAAGGGCGGGCAGTCTCACGAGACCGCGCGCTTCTCGTGCTTTCGGCGTTCGTTCGCGTCGAGAATGCGTTTGCGCAGGCGCAGTTCCTTCGGCGTCGCCTCGACGTATTCGTCCGGCTCGATGTATTCGATCGCCCGCTCCAAACTGAAGCGCACCGGCGGCGCGAGTGTGATGCCCTTGCCGTCACCCGAGGAGCGGAAATTGACAAGGTGTTTCGCCTTCGTGGGATTGACCGGCATGTCGTGCTTGCGCGGATTCTCGCCCACGATCTGGCCGCCGTAGACCTCGTCACCCGGAGCGACAAAGAGCTTGCCGCGGTCCTGCAAAGCGTCGAGGGCGAAGGCCATCACCTTGCCCCGCTCCATGGAGACGAGCGTTCCTGCCTGGCGCGAGACGATCTCGCCGGCAAACGGTTTGTAGGCGTCGAACAAGTGGCTCATGACGCCGTGGCCGCTCGTCATGTTGAGGAGATCCGTCTCAAAGCCGATCAATCCGCGCGTGGGGATGGCCGCCTCCACCGTGACGCCCCCGCGGTGGTGCTCGATGTTGGTGATCTGGCCGCGGCGGCGGGCGAGATTCTCCATGACACCGCCGAGCTGGTCCTCCGGAACGTCCACCCAGAGCGTCTCAAAGGGTTCGTGGCGCGTGCCGTCGATCTCGCGGAAGATCACCGTGGGCCGCGAAACGAGCAGCTCGTAGCCTTCGCGGCGCATCTGCTCCACGAGGATCGCGATCTGCATCGTACCCCGCGCCGTCACCCGGAAACGCGTGCCTTCACCCGTGTCTTCGACACGGATCGACACATTGACCTTCGTCTCGCGCACAAGGCGTTCGCGGATTTGGCGCGACGTCACCAGCCTGCCGTCCCGGCCGGCGAAGGGGCCGTCGTTCACGGCAAACTCCATCTCGATCGTCGGCGGGTCGATTTCGACGAAGGGCAGCGGCTTCGATTCCGGATCCGAGGAAACGGTGTCGCCGATGTCGACCTCCTCGAAGCCAGCAAGGCCCACAATGTCGCCCGCCTCGCCGATGGCCGACTCGTTCGAATGCAGTCCCGCGTAGGTGAAAACCTTCGTCACCTTCAGGCGCTGGCGCGTGCCGTCCTTACGCAGGGCGTGCAGCACCGCGCCGGTCTCCACCGATCCACTGAGGATCCGTCCGACAGCGACGCGCCCGACAAAGTCGTCCCAGTCGATATTGCTCACGAGCATGCGGAAGGCCCCCGTCTCCACCGTCGGGGCCGGAATGGTTTTCAAAATCGTCTCGAAGAGGGGGTTCATGTCCGCGCGCGGACCGTCGAGGCCGGCGTCCGCCCAGCCGTTTTTGGCGCTGGCGTAGAGAAACGGGGCGTTGAACTGTTCTTCGTCCGCCTCCAGTTCGAGAAACAACTCCAGCACCTTGTCGTGCACGCGCTCCGGCTCGGCGAATTCGCGGTCGACTTTGTTCACGACGACGATCGGCTTGAGGCCGTGCGAAAGCGCCTTGCGCAGGACAAACCGCGTCTGCGCCTGCGGCCCTTCGTAGGCGTCGACGAGGAGAAGGACTCCGTCAACCATCTTCATGACGCGCTCCACCTCGCCGCCGAAGTCCGCGTGCCCGGGGGTGTCCACGATGTTGATCAGGTGTTCGCCCCAGCGCACCGCCGTGTTCTTCGCGCGGATGGTGATGCCCTTCTCGCGTTCGAGGTCCATGGAGTCCATCGCGCGGTCGTCCACGCGCTGGTTTTCGCGGAAGGCACCGCTTTGCCGCAGCATCTGGTCCACGAGCGTGGTCTTGCCGTGGTCAACGTGCGCAATGATGGCGATATTACGAATATGCGGGTTCTGCATGGCGGCCCTCTTCAATTGGTTTAGAGAAAAACCGACCAATGTGCGCCAGGATACGACTCTCCGCGAGCAGAAAAAGTTCTATCGCCAACGGGGCCGCCCCCGCCATACTGCGCGCCCAATGAAATACGTCATGGTCATCGCGGACGGCGCGGCCGATCACCCGCTCAACGAACTAGGCGGGCGCACCCCCTTTGAAGCCGCACGCAAACCGCATACCGATGCCCTTGCGCGTGCGGGAATCTGCGGAACCGCCGCGACCACGCCGCCCGGATTCAGCGCCGGGTCGGACATCTGCTGCCTCTCCCTCCTCGGCTACGATCCCGCGCAATACCACCGCGGGCGCAGCCCCCTCGAAGCCGCCGCCCTCGGCGTCGACCTCGGCCCGGACGACTGGGTGCACCGGTGCAACCTCGTCACCATCGAAGACGGGATCATGATCGACCACTCCGCCGGCCACCTGCCGACCGAAGACGGCCGCCGCCTCCTCGCCGACCTCGCCGCCGAGGTCAATGTCCCCGGCCTCGAGTTCCACCCCGGCGTGAGCTACCGCAACCTCCTCGCCGACCGCGGCGGACGCGCCTACGAAGGCGTGACCACCGTACCCCCCCACGACATCCCCGGCGAAGCCGCCGCCGCCCACCTGCCCGGCGGCGGCGGCAACGCCCGCCTCCTGCGCGACATCTTCGAGACCAGCGGCAAGGTCTTCGCCGGACACGAGGTCAACCGCCGCCGCGCCGAGGCCGGACTGCGCCCCGCCACCCATGTCTGGCTCTGGGGCAGCGGCCAAAAGCCGCAAATGCCCGCCTTCGCCGATCTCCACGGCTTGCGCGGGGGCATCATCACCGCCGTCGACCTCCTCGCCGGCATCGGTGCGCTCATCGGGTTCGAGCGTATCGACGTGCCCGGCATCACCGGCTACCACGACACCGACTACGCCGCCAAAGGCCGCCACGCCATCGAAGCCCTCGACCGCCTCGACCTTGTCGTCGTGCACGTGGAGGCCCCCGACGAGGCCTCCCACCAAGGCGACGCCGCCACAAAGATCGCCAGCATCGAAGCGATCGACACGCATGTCGTCGGCCCGCTCCTCACGCACCTGCGCGCGCGCGGAGACGCCAGCGGATGGCGGATGCTCTACCTGCCCGACCACTACACCTGCGTCGGCAACCGCAAACACGACCCCACCCCCGTCCCCTTCGCCATGGCGGGCACGAGCCTCCCACCCGACGGCGCCCAGGCCTTCACCGAACGCGAAGCCGCCGCCGGCCCACGTCTCGAGCGAGGCCACGAACTCCTTCCCCGCTTTCTCCGCGAAACCTGAGGCCCGTGGGGAACATGCATCCGGCCACCCGGTTCCAGATTTCGGTGATCACGCCGACGGAATTTCTGGAGAGGTTCGAATCGACGGCCAAGGGCGAACGTCTTGTTCGAAATCTGCGATGGATCCCCGTCGACAATGCCATCGCACGGCAAACCGCCGCCTTCCGCCGTTCCCTACGCTTGTCCGGTCGACGGATCGGCGACTTCGACCTACTCATCGGCAGCACGGCGTTTGTCATGCAACTCCCGCTCGTGACGAACAACGAAGAATCTTTTCACCGATTGGAGGGACTCACAATCATCAATTATCGAGCCGCCGCGGATTACTGTACCTGACCACTCCCAACGAGTCCATCCCCGCAGCCCCGCCGACACTTCTCAGGACGGGAACGGAAAAAACACAGGAAAATTCCCCTTGCCATTTCGGAATCAGGGCCGATTTTCAACACCGAAACCTGTAACCCCTACCTGACTATGCTTAACCGAGACCATCCGAAATCCGCTTAGCGGACGGACCTCACCGGAGGCCGTCCGACCTGTCGTTCCCGGATCCCGCGCCGCAGGCGTGTGTGTAATTCCGGACGGGCCTCCCGCAGGAATCTCCACCGTTCCCGCGTCTTTCCGGCCTCGTGCCGTACTGTTGGTTTATCCCTTTGACCCTTCCGGAGCGCTCCCTGTTTCCGGAAAAATCCGTCCTTTCCGCAGCTTTCTTGTCTTTCCGCGGCGTCTTCCATCGTCGCGCCGTGTAACCCGCCATGAACCACTCGACTGAAAAGAACCGCGCCATCGTCCGGCGCTACACCGAGCAGCCCGAGCGCATACCCGATTCCGTCCGCGACCGGATCGAGGCCGCTTGGGACGGCGAGCCGGTGCAACTCTACGCCCTCGCCGACCTCTCGCCGAGCCTCACGATCGCGCACACGTGGGTAGCCCTCGGTCCCACCCGCGTGGCCGTGGCACACCCGGACGGACGCATCGACCACATCGACCGCGACCGCATCCGCGCGGTCGAGGAGCGCCCCGGCCTCAGCGCCACGCAGATCTACCTCGTGGGCGATCCCGACCAGCCCGCCCTCGCTGCTCTCCGCTACTCCTACCGCCAGCAAAACGCGGTGGGGGCAATCGCCTTTGTCCTTAAGCAGGCACTCGAGGACAACCGCATCGACCACGACGCCCCCGACGAGTTCTACGCCGCCGCCGTGGCCAAGCCGGTGCGCGATGCCCAAGGCAGCGTCGTAAAGAACCGGCTCTCCGTGCTCTGGCGGCTCGTGAGCTACATCCGTCCGTACCGAGGGCAGTTTCTGCTCGGCGTCTTCGCGGCGGTCGCCCTCACCGTGCTGATGCTCGTGCCACCCACCCTCACGCGCGACATCATCGACGGAACGGTCACCCCCTACACGCGCGGCGAGATCGACCTCGCCACGGCGCAGCGCCAGGGCTGGATCCTCATCGGTGTCCTCGTCGCCGTGTTCGTTGTGCGTGAATTCTTTTTGTGGATACGGCTGCGCACGCTCTCGATGATGGGCGAATGGGTTGCCCGCGACCTGCGCCGCAACCTCTACGACCACCTGCACAAATTGTCGGTGAGCTTCTTCTCGCGCAACCAGACGGGGAGCATCGTCTCGCGCGTGAGCAGCGACACCGACCGCATCTGGGACTTCATCGCCTTCGGCCTCGCGGAAATCCTTTTCGGCACGATCCTCATCGCGGGGCTCGGTATCCGGCTCGTCACACTCGACTGGCAGCTTGGGCTCATCCTCATCCTGCCTGTGCCGCTGCTCTTCCTCCTGCTCTACTGGATGGGACGCAAGCTGCACCGCGTCTTCACGCGTATCTGGCAAAAGTGGAGCGAGATGACCGCCACGGTCTCAGACACCGTTCCCGGCATTCGCGTCGTCCAGGCCTTCGACCAGAGCGACCGTGAACGCGAGCGCTTTAGCCAGCGCAACGACCGCGTCCTCGACGAGGCGCTCCTTGTGCACCGCATCTGGACGAGCCACTGGCCCCTCATGTACCTCGGCCTGAGTCTCCTCACGGTGGCCGTGTGGGTCTGGTTCTTCGGAGATTTTCATGGAAACATGCTGAGCTTTCCATGCCGGAATAG
>JAFIGH010000082.1 GCA_020831525.1 Opitutales bacterium | reverse complement strand
AAAGCCCGAATACCGCTTTCAAACTACGAATTCTAAAGCCGACAGGCTGCTAGCCGTGGCGGAAGAGATCGACTCGCGCTCTTTCAACCCATCGGCTCTCGGCAAAGTGGCGGCGGCCTACACTCGCGCAGGCGACCCTGAAGAAGGCCGGAGCATTGTCGGCAAGCTTGAGGGGCACCATCGAATACGGGCAAACAGAGAGATTGCGGGAGCTTTGGCCAAAGCAGGCCATCCGGATGAAGCGCTGGAAGTCCTCGGAGAGCACGGTTCCTCCGGTCCGATGTCTGTACTAATCCAAGTCGTTTCGGCGTACGTTGAAAAGGGGGAGATTGAGCGGGCGCGCGCAATCCTTCCTATGATGGATTGGCGGTCGGATCGAGTCAGCGGCTTGTTACACATTGAATCCGCTCTGCGGAAAAAAGGTGAGGCAACCATAGCGCGTGAAGCGCTCGACAAGGCTCTTCGCTCAACGCTCTTGATCGACGATTCAGCGGTCAAGGCGGCGCTGCTCATGGAGATCGCAAAGAGAATGGATGCGCATGGCGACAGCGCATCAGGAATCGAGTTGACCAGAACAGCCGAGAAACGTGCGCGTGAAGTTCGCGACCCTTGGGCGCGCGCCGTTGCTTTCAGCGAAATTTCAGCAACCGCCGCAGAAATGGGGTACGAGTATGCAGAAAGCGAAAGCTTTGTTAAGGCACTTACAACTGCCCGAGGAATTGAGCGTGTCACAGTTCGAGCGCTTGCGCTTACCAACATTGCAGATCACCGCTTTGCAGCTGGTCGACACGACGAAGGACACAGATTGCTCAGCGAAGCCCTGAATCTAGCGAGAAGCGCAAATGAGCGGGAGGAAAGGACACAGATCTTTTGCACTTTGGCGCAGGTTCATGCGGGGGTCGGCGACCTGAAGAAAGCCCGCAGTGTTTTACGAGAGGCCCAAGCGTCGGCCCGCAGCATACCAGACCCCAACGACCGCTCCAACGCCCTCGCCGACATTGAACTGCGTCGTTTCCGGATCGGCAATCAACTGCGCGGCGACCAAGCGGCTAATCGTCCGTAGAATCCGCCCGGTCGTGCAAGACCCGGATGAGATCGTCGACGGGAAACCCGAGTTGCCGGGCTTCGTCCACGAGGGCGTCGTAGATTTCATCGGGCAGTGTGGGCTCGCGGCTGAGAATCCAGAGGTAGTTGACGTTGGGGCCGCAGACCATGGCCCAGCGGTAGTGTTCGCGGTCGAGGGCTATTATGTTGTAGGCGCTGCGGAAGGGTCCGAAAAACGACACCCCGAGCCGGCCCTCCCCCGCTTCGCCGGCGGGGGTCGCGCGCCCTTCGGCTTCCCGCCACTCGCCTTTCTCAGGATCATAGCCGCGGTTGAGGATGCGGATGGAGCCGTCCGGTCGCAGACTGTATTCGGCCCGCACATCGGTGAGCCCGCGCTCGAAGCGGTGGTCGAGACGGGCGATTTCATACCATTGCCCGAGATAGCGCACCAGCTCGAAGTCTGTCACGGGCTCCGCCCCGTCGGGCACGCGCATACAGCCGGACAGCACACACAACAGGACAAGAATGAGGCAGCGGAGGCCGGTTTTGTGAAGCGCCATTGGGAAACACTCAACCGAGGTGCCGAAAAGCTCAAGCCGCGACCGGAAAAGCTTCACCCGAAGAGAGCGGGCGGACGCAGTGCGCGCGGCGGCGGATTTCGCGGAATTTCGCTTGATCGCGGGAGAACAGGCCTATTAGCTACGCATTAACATACACCTCAAACACCATTAGGAAAGTTAATATGAAAGCACCCATACGAGTAGCAGTCACCGGCGCGGCCGGGCAAATTGGTTACGCCATGCTCTTCCGCATCGCGTCCGGCGCGTTGTTTGGTCCGGACCAACCGGTCGCGCTCAACCTCATTGAGATCGAGCCGGCCATGCCCGCCCTTGAGGGGGTTTGCATGGAGCTGGACGACTGCGCCTTCCCGCTTCTTAAGGACGTCGTCGCGACAAGCGACCTCAACACCGGTTTCAAGGACGTAAACTGGGCGCTGCTCGTGGGATCGGTGCCGCGCAAGCAGGGCATGGAGCGGGCGGACCTGCTCCAGATCAACGGCAAGATTTTCGTCGGCCAAGGGAAGGCCATCGAGCAAAACGCCGCCTCCGATGTGCGCGTGCTCGTGGTGGGCAATCCATGTAACACCAACTGCCTCATCGCCATGAACAGCGCGCCCGGCGTGCCGCGCGACCGCTGGTTCGCCATGACGCGCCTCGACGAAAACCGCGGCCTCACGCAGCTCGCGCAAAAGGCGGGGGTCGACGTCACCGCTGTGACCAACCTCGCCGTGTGGGGCAACCACTCGCCGACGATGTTCCCCGACTTCTACAACGCCCGCATCAACGGAAAGAGGGCGGCCGATGTGATCGGCGATGAAAGCTGGCTCAAAGACACCTTTGTGCCGACCGTGGGCAAACGCGGCGCGGCCATCATCGCGGCGCGCGGCGCATCCTCCGCCGCTTCCGCCGCGAGCGCCGCCATCGATTCGGTGGCGAGCCTTGTCACGCCCACGCCGGAGGGCGGGTGGCACAGCCTCTGCGTGTGCAGCGAAGGTGCCTACGACGTCGAAGCGGGCCTGATTTCGAGCTTCCCCGTCGTCAGCGACGGCAAAGACTGGTCCATCGTCGAGGGCATCGATCTCAACGACTACAGCCGCGGGAAGATCCAGGCGAGCGTAGACGAGCTGAAGAGCGAACGGGACACCGTGAAGTCGCTCGGCGTCATCGGCTGAGGGGTTCGGTATTGACCGTATTCACGTCCGCCGGGTGCCGTCGCGCCCCGGCGGATTTTTCGTACACGCGGATAACCTTGCCTCCGCCGCCGCCGACGATTCACATGATCCGCTCCGCCAGTCGGCGTTTGAAGTTACCTCCGGACCCAACCCTGTATGAATGCTTTGTCCAACGATGTCATCGCCCGCTTCGAGTCGCACTTCGGCGGCGCCCCGGCCGTCACCGCCTACGCGCCGGGCCGCGTCGAGGTCCTCGGCAACCACACCGACTACAACGAGGGTTTCGTCCTCTCCGCCGCCATCGATATGGGGACGGCTTTCGCCGTTTCGCCCGCCAAAGGCACCTCGTGTCGGCTCCTCGCGGCGGACTTCTCCGAAGAAGCGCGCTTTGAGATCGACCGGCCGGAACGCACGGAGGACATGCCGTGGTCGAACTACGTGCGCGGCATCGTCCACGGCCTGCGCGCGCACGGCGCCATGGAGCACGGTTTCAACGCGCTCTTCGCGGGCGATATCCCGCGCGGCGCGGGGCTCTCCAGCTCCGCCGCGCTGGAGATGAGCAGCGCCCTCGCCCTCGTCGCTCTATACGGCATCGACATCCCCGACCGGCTCGAGATCGCAAAAATCGGCCAGCGCGCGGAGCACGCATTCGCGGGCGTGAAGTGCGGCCTCCTCGACCAAGTGACGAGCCTCTTCGGGCAGGAAGGCAGCCTCGTTCACACCGACTTCCGCACATTGGAAGTATCCCCCGCCGCGCTCGGGGACGGCTACGCCCTGCTCATGTGCAACACACACGCCCAGCACGCGCTCAACGACTCCGCCTACAACGAGCGGCGCGGGCACTGCGAGGCGGCGGCGGCGGCACTCGGAAAGCTCCTAAACCATCCCGTCACGCATCTGCGCGATGTCTCATGGGAGGCGTTCGAAGAACACCGAAGCGCTCTTGATCCAGTCACCGCGCGTCGCGCCGCGCACGTTATCGGGGAGAATACCCGCGTGCAAACGGGCGTGAAGCTACTGCGCGAAGGCCGCGTGCCGGAGTTCGGAAAGCTCATGTATGCGTCCCACGAGAGTTCGCGGCACAATTTTGAGAACTCCTGCCCGGAACTCGACTTTGTCGTTGATACGGCGCGGGCCATCCCCGCCGTCCTCGGCGCCCGCCTCTCCGGGGGCGGATTCGGGGGAAGCGCCGTGATCCTCCTGCCGGCGGAGGCCGCCGACACAACTGCCGAAGAAGTCGCGACGGCCTACACGGAGCGGTTCGGAGCGGAATGCGGCACCAGTGTGCTCCGCCCCTCGGCGGGCGCACGGGTGCTGGGTGATGCTTCCTGACGCAGCCTCTGCCGCCGCTTGCTTCATCGGAATGCCATCACCCGTTGCCGCGCCGGGGATGCGCGCGACGGTCAACGTGCCTTGCTGAAGTTGATGCTGACGGAGGGCGCTTTGCCCGCAATCGAACGGAATGGGGTTGAAATCGGTCGCGTAAAGGCAACCTTTACCAGGTTGAGCAGGGGCGCGCGGGCGCGGCGCGGCGCGCTTTCTGCTTGTCACCGTGTCGGTTCATCCGATCACTCGGAGTCCCTACCAACGAAATGAGAGCATATTTTTTACGGCGTTTTCTGCTTATTCCCCCAACGCTTATCGGCGTCACGCTCATTGTTTTCGCCCTTACATGGGTCGTTCCGGGCGGTCCGGTGGAGCGGTATGTCGCGGAGATGCAGATGGCCGGCGCGGAGACCCGCGGCGACGCGGCGGCGGGCCGTGCCCTCTCGGAAGAGCAGATCGAGCAGATGAAGGCCTACTACGGCTTCGACAAGCCCTTTCCCGTGGCCTATGTGAGTTGGCTCGGCAACGTCCTGCGCGGGGATTTCGGGCGCAGCTTCATCTACAATGAGCCGGTCCTCTGCGTCATCGCCTCGAAGCTGCCGGTATCCATCTACTTCGGGATTATGACCTTTTTCTTCACTTACACGATCTGCATCCCGCTCGGCATGGTGAAGGCGATCAAACACCGCACGTGGCTGGACAACTGGTCGTCGATCCTCGTCTTCGCGGGCTACGCCATCCCGAATTATGTCTTCGGGAGCATCCTCATCCTCATTTTCGCGGCGCAGTTGCAGTGGTTTCCGCTCTGGGGCTTTGTCGGCGAGGGTTTCGCCGATCTCTCCCTCGTCGGCAAGATATTCAGCCTCATCCACCACACCACCCTGCCCCTGCTGTGCTACCTCATCGGCTCGTTCGCCTTTCTTACGCTTCTGATGAAGAACAACTTGCTCGACAACCTCGCCGCCGACTACATGCGCACGGCCGTGGCCAAAGGGGTGAAGTTTGACACGGCGGTGGTGACACACGCCTTCCGCAACTCCATCATCCCCATCGCCACAACCTTCGGGCAGAACCTTCTCTTCTTCCTCACCGGGTCGTTCCTCATCGAGGTGATTTTCGACATCGACGGCTTTGGTCTGCTCGGCTTCCGCGCCATCGTCGACCGCGACTACTTCACCGTCATGGGAATCCTCGTGATTTCCTCTTTCGTCATCATGCTCGGCAACATCATCTCCGACATGATCGTGGCTCTCGTCGACCCCCGCATCCGCTTCAACTGATCGACCCCCATGCGCCTCAACCCGCTTACCGTCAAAAAGATCAAGCGCTTCAAGTCGCTGCGCCGGGGCTACTATTCGCTCATCCTCATGGGCGCGCTCCTGCTCCTCGCGGTCTTCGCCGAGCTGTTTGTGAACAACCGCGCGCTGGTGGTCTACTACGAGGGCTCCCTGCGCTTTCCCACCTACGGCAGTCAGATCGCGGGCACGGAATTCGGCTTCGACTACTCGCACGAGACGAATTACCGCGACCTGCGCAACCGCTTTCGCGCGGAGGGCGGTGGGTTCGTCCTCATGCCCCCCGTGCCCTTCGGTCCTCAGGAAGACGCCTATCCCGGCGAGTTTGTCCGACCGCGCCCGCCCGATTTCGGCAACCGCAATTTCCTCGGCACCGACACGCAGAACCGCGACGTCCTCGCGCGTCTCGTCTACGGCTTCCGCAACGCCATGATCTTTGCCTTCGGCTTCGTCGGGGGGGTCTACCTGCTCGGAATTGTGATCGGTTGCGCGATGGGGTATTTCGGGGGATGGTTCGACCTCATCACGCAGCGGTTTATCGAGATATGGTCGAACATTCCGTTCCTCTACACGGTCATCTTTGTATCGTCCGTCTTTGAGCCAAACCTTCTCCTCCTTCTCGCCATCATCGTGGCGTTCTCGTGGACGGGCATGACATACTATATGCGCACCGGCACTTTTAAGGAAAAAGCGCGCGAATACGTTGCCGCCGCGCAGATTCTCGGTGCTTCCACCGCGCGCATCATCTTCCACCACATCCTGCCCAACATCATCGCCACCCTCGTCACCTTCATGCCGTTTCTCATGATCACGGCCATCACCTCGCTCACCGCGCTCGACTTCCTTGGCTACGGCTTGCCCGAGCCGACACCGAGCTGGGGCGAGTTGCTGCGGCAGGGCACAGAGCGCCTCAAGATCGCACCGTGGATCACCCTCTCCGCCTTCGCCGCCATGACCATCGTGCTCACCCTCATGGCCTTCGTCGGCGAAGCCGTGCGCGAGGCCTTTGATCCGAAGAAGTTCACCGTCTACGAATAATGCGCGCCCCCCTCCGACCTTTCCTCCTCCCGGCCCTCGCGGGTGTCCTCGCCGTCATCTTCTCAGGCTGCTGCCGCGACGACGCGCGCGGCGGCTTCGACCCCGCCGAAGCCCCCGACATCTATCCCGAACTCGCCGAATACTACGACGAGCATTCCGACTTCTTCCGCTTCCGTACCTTGGACGACATTCCCGACGGACTCGATTGGACCGACAACATGCACCTCCCCGACCTCGGCTCACCGGAGGCCCGCAAGGGCGGCGTACAACGGGGATCGATGGCGGACTTTCCGCGCACGCTTCGCGTCGTCGGTCCGGAGGCGAACAACGCCTTCCGGCGCTTCATCCTCGACGACATGCTCGTCGGCCTCGCAGGCCTCCATCCCAATGTCGAGGGCGGCCACCAGTCCTACCCCGGCGTCGCCCGGGAGTGGGCCGTCGATTATGATACCAGAACCGTCTACGCCCGCCTCAACCCGGAGGCGCGCTGGAGCGACGGCGAGCCCGTGACCGTCGACGACGTAATGTTCATGTTTTTCTTCTACCAGTCGGCCTACATCAACGACCCGTGGTACAACAACTGGTACGGCATCGGCAACAACTACACCAACATCACCAAATACGACGACCACACCCTTTCCATCTCCATGCGGGAGGCGCGGCCCGACCTCGAACGCCGCATCCTCAATCTCCGCCCCCTCCCGCAGCACTTCTTCCGGGAGATGGGCGAAGACTACGTACAGCGCTACCAGTGGCGCTTCATGCCCACGACCGGGCCCTACGTCATCACCGACGAGGAGATCGAGCGCATCCGCTTCAACCGCGACAGCATCACCCTCACCCGCCTGAAAGACTGGTGGGCGCGCGACCTGAAATTCTACCGCAACCGCTTCAACGCCGACTACATCCGCCTGCGCGTCATCCGCGATACGCCCAAGGCCTTCGAGGCGTTTCTTCTCGGGCAACTCGACATGTTCGGGATGAACCTCACCGAATACAACTATGACATGCTGCCGGACGACCATCCGCTTGTGGAGGACGGCTTTATCCACAAATCCTCCTTCTACAACGACATTCCGCGTCCCTCATGGGGCCTCTGGATGAACTCCAGCATGCCGCTGCTCGACAACAACGACATCCGCAAGGGCATCCACTACGCCCTCAACTGGGACCAGGTGCTCGAACAGTTTTTCCGCGGCGACTATGTGCGTATGCAGACAACCGCCGACGGCTACGGCGACATGACCCATCCGGACATCCGCGCGCGTCCCTTCGATCCCAGCCGTGCCATGGAGTATTTTGCCAAAGCCGGCTTCACCGAGCGCGGTTCGGACGGCATCCTCCGCAACCAGCGCGGGCAACGCCTTTCCTTTTCGCTCAACACCGGCGCGGCGCCCTTCCGGGGCGTTCTCGCCATCCTGCGCCAGGAGGCACGGAAAGCCGGTCTCGAGCTGCGTCTCGAAATCCTCGACCCCTCCGCCAACTGGCTCAAGGTGCAGGAAAAAAACCACGACATCGCCTTTGTCGGACTGAATGTCTCCGTCGAACGCTACCCGCGGTATTGGGAAACTTATCACTCGGCCAACGCCTACCACGACGCTTTCCTTGAAGACGGCACGCCCAACCCCGACCGCCGCATACGCACCCAGACGAACAACATGCAGGTCATCGCCAACTACGAGCTGGACCAGCTCATCGAGCGATACGACGAGTCGGACTCGCTCGAGGAGATGCGCGAACTCGCCTTCCGCATGGAAGAAATCCTCCACGAAGACGCTTCCTTTGTGCCCGCCTTTGTCTTCCCCAAGTTCCGTGTCGCCTACTGGCGCTGGGTCCGCTGGCCGGACGACTTCAACGTCCGCTTCGCACGCGAGCCCACCGAGCACTATGTGCATTGGTTCGACGAAGAGCGCCGCACCGAGACAGAACTCGCCGTGCGTCCCGGCGGGTGGCTCGCCCGCTTCATCCCCGGCGCGGCCCGCGATGTCGATGAGATTCCGGCGGATTACCCGAAAAAAGTCCGCGTCTTCGACCAATGGATCGCCGTGCCGGATGACGTCATCAACGACAACTGAAAACCACGCAAATCGATCCTCCAGTGAGTTCCGAACACATTCTTGAAGTCCGCGACCTCGTCACCGCGTTTGACACCGACACCGGACGCGTCACCGCCGTCGACCAAGTGAGCTTCGACCTCAAGCGCGGCCGCACCCTCGGCATCGTGGGCGAATCCGGCTGCGGCAAAAGCGTCACCGCCATGTCGATCATGCGGCTGCTCCCGCGTCCCTCCGGTGTCATCGTCGGCGGCCAAATCCGCCTCGAAGGGACCGATCTCATCAAACTCAGCCCCGACAAAATGCGGAAGGTGCGCGGCGCGCGTATCGGCATGATTTTCCAGGAGCCGATGACCGCGCTCAATCCCGTCCACCGCATCGGCAAGCAGATGAGCGAAGTGTTCCTCCAGCACCTCGACATCTCCAAGAAAGAGGCATGGGAACGCTCTATCGAGATGCTCAAGAAGGTCGGCATCCCCGCCCCCGAAATCCGCGTCGGCGAGTTTCCGCACCAGCTCTCCGGCGGCATGCGGCAGCGCATCGTCATCGCTATGGCCCTCGCCCTCAAACCCAGCGTGGTCATCGCCGACGAGCCCACCACCGCCCTAGACGTCACGATCCAGGCGCAGATCCTCGAACTGATCAAAGCGTTGCAGGAGGAGATGAACATGTCTGTCATCCTCATCACCCACGACCTCGGGGTCATCGCCGAAACCTGCGACGATGTCGTCGTCATGTACGCCGGCCGCGTCGCCGAGCGGGGCACCATCAACGACATTTTTGAAAATCCGCACCACCTCTACACCAAGGGCCTCCTCGAATCCATCCCCAGCCTCGGCACGGAGCGAAAATCCCGTCTCAAAACCATTCCCGGCATGGTGCCAAGCCTCCACGAAATGCCCGTCGGCGCCCGCTTCGCCCCCCGCTCGCCCCACCCCCTCGCCAATGAATACATGGCGAGCAACGACTTCAAGACCGTCCGCCCCGCCCTCGCCCAGGTCGGACCCGAACACTGGGTCGAAGACTGCGAAGTCGTGCGGAATTTTGATTAATCCGACAAAGAAAAAGGCAATTTCCTTCAATCCTACCGATTATGAAAACGCATCTACCGCTGGATTCAATGAGCCGCAGTGAAAAACTCCTCGCCATGGAGCAGCTATGGGAGGATCTGTCGCGTGACGAAACAGCACTTGAATCGCCAGCATGGCATGCCGACGTCCTCCGCAAGCGGGAGGAGGATCTCCGGGGCGGCCGCGATGAGTTTATTCCTTTGGAAACGGCGAAGAAACTCTTACGCGACCAGCGGGAATGAAGATTGTAATCCTTCGCTCAGCCCTCAGGGACTTGCAGGACGGAATGTCCTTCTACGACCGGCAGGGTCAGGGTTTGGGTGACTACTTTTCCGACAGTGTTCTCTCCGATATCGAATCCCTTCTACTCTATGCAGGCATCCACCGAACAGTCTACGGCTACAAAAGACTTGTATGCAGACGCTTCCCATACGCCGTCTATTAAGAGGTGGCAGACGATGAAGTCCGGGTGCGGGCCGTTTTGGAATGCCGGAGGCGGCCTTCGTGGGTTGCGGAAAAACTGGACGACAGATAGCTCAGGCAGCAAAGGGCGAACGCAATGATAACAGACCCCGACAACAACACCGCCCACGGCGGCCCGGACGTAGCCAACCTTCTCGAAATCCGGGACGTCGGCATGCATTTCCCCATCCGGGGCGGCGTCTTCATGCGCACGCAAAAGGTGTGCAAGGCAGTCGACGGCGTGAGCATCGCCATCCGCAGGGGCGAGACACTCGGTCTCGTCGGGGAGTCCGGCTGCGGCAAATCCACCCTCGGCAAGTGCATCGTGCGGCTGCACACCCCCACCGCGGGCAGCATCCGCTTCGACGGCGAAGACATCACCCGCCTCAGCCGCTCTGCCCTCAAGCCCTACCGCCGCGACATCCAGATGATCTTCCAGGACCCGGCGGAGTCGCTCAATGCGCGCCACACTGTCGGCAATATCCTCGAAGAGCCGTTTATCATCCACAAGATCGGCAATTCCCGCGAGCGCCGGGAGCGCGTCGCCCAGCTCCTCGACCGCGTCGGCCTTTCCCCCGACGCCGCCGACCGCTTCCCCTTCGAGTTCTCCGGCGGGCAGCGCCAGCGCATCGGCATCGCCCGCTCCATCGCGCTCAACCCGCGCCTCATCGTCTGCGACGAGCCCGTCTCGGCCCTTGATGTCTCCGTGCAGAGCGCCATCCTCAACCTCCTCCTCGACCTGCAGAACGAACTCGGGCTCTCCTACCTCTTCATCGCCCACGACCTCAGCGTCGTAAAGCACATCAGCGACCGCATCGCCGTCATGTATCTCGGCAAGATCGTCGAACTCGCCCCCGCCGACGAACTCTTCGAAAACCCGCTCCACGCCTACACCAAAGCGCTCATCTCCGCCATCCCCGTCCCCGACCCCCGTCGCCGCAAAGAGCGCATCCTCCTCGAGGGCGACGTCCCCTCGCCCATCGATCCGCCCGAGGGCTGTGCCTTCGCCTACCGCAGCTGGCTGCCCACCACCGACGCCCAGAAACGCCAGCCCGGCATCTTCAAGGAAGTCTCCCCCGGCCACTGGGTCGAAGTCCACCCCGGCACCGTCGAAAACCACGAGCGCTTCCTCTGAGCGCGGGGTTCAACGGTCAACCGAGGAGGAAGGCAGCCTGCTGCCGAGCAAATTCGCAGGCGGCATCCGCTCGCATCGGCAACGCCGACGTTCAGCAAGGTCCAAACAATAATGAGACCGTTTCCAAGCAAGCACACGACGTTTTGCCCCCCGTATGGCCAGCGCGTTCACACCGCGGAAAAACAAAAGCGTCCGCAGCCAAAAACGTGCCGCCCGAAGCCGCAAGCGAAAAGGGCGAAGGCACCGGCTATTCCGATGGGCTCATTCCGCAGCCGACCGGGGGCTGAAGCACCCCGGCTACGCCAAGCAACCATACCGTCGGGCTGATTTCCGCGCCGGCCATAGCCCGCAGGGCGACGGCTGGATCGCCCGACACGATACGCCGGAGTTCCCACGACAGTCCCCTGCCTCCCCCCAACCGCCACAGGATACGACCGCAATCACCTTGATTGATCGTCTAGCAATCCACAGATTTCGGGCCGTGAAAAGCCCTTGGCAAGGCACCATCGTCGGCATATGGTACGACACCCATCCCCACTGGGTGGTCGACTACGGCTGCTACGCGGTAACGCTCCGTTGCCGGGGCAGTCTGCCGGTCAGCACACGAAAACAACTACTGGAAATCGGGCGCACCTTGCGCACCATCGAACCGGCTTCCCCGCAAGCCGAGGCATTGCGACGACGTCATTTCCGGATACTCGAGAATACACTCGATGCCGGCCAGGGCCCGCTTCCGTTCACGGGACCGGCCGCCGCCGAGATGCACCAGTGGATCGCCGGTTACAACCACGAAAACCTCACCTTCGCGCACTGGGTCATCATGCCCAATCACCTCCACTTGCTCACATCGCCGAGGGCCTTCGAAGACACGGAAGGTTTCCAAACGACGTGGCGACGGTTCAAGGGCCGGAGCAGTCGTTTCGTCAACCAAGTCATCGACCGCAACGGACCGCTCTGGCAGGATTCGCTTTACGACCGCTGGGTTCGCGACGAAGCCGAATACAAGCGATGGATCGATTATATCCGGAAAAATCCAGTCAGAGCCCGACTCGCAACAGAACCGGCAGGCTACGCGTATCTGCGGTAGTCGGGATGATTCATCGCCCGACACGATGCGGCCGGAACTTCAAGACACCCCGCCAACCACCACCGACGCCCCACGCTCCAGCACTCCGACGGGCTCCACCCGCAGCCATCCGTGGGCTGAAGCACCCCGGCTACACCAAGCACCGACGCCCTACGCGCCTAATTTCCGGAACACCAAACCCGCAATGCGCTCACAATAGGCATTATGTGAACGGAGTTCGTGGAATAACCAATTCTCAAAGGCCTTCCCAAAGAGTTCGCCCCCGAGTAACATTCCCGCAACCAGGCACTCTTCCCCGTTTGCCGCGCGCCCCAGAGAAAAAAACATCTCTTCGCCCACTTTAGGGAGGCCGATTAATCTTCTGTATAACGCCATACTAACCCAAGTTGAACAGTTTTCCAAGACGTTTTGCCTTATATCAACGACTTACAGATTTTAGCGGGCGGTTTGTGGCACTACATTCTGCACGATCTTCGGCACTTCGGGGAGCTGTAAGTCGAGGTGGGCAAGGAGTTCGGCAACCAGTTTGTCCGGACGGGCGACCGCGCGCAGGCGCAGCTCGGTCGCCTCTGCTTGCGGCGTGGGGCGCGCGAATCGGCGACGGGCCGGAACTGTCCCGATGTCGTCGCGACGGTGTCTTGCCACGGCGGAGCGCCTTGCCCACAGTCTGCGGCATCATGGAAACCGCCTACGACTTTCCGCAGCGTCCGCGCCGCCTGCGCCGGACGGCTGCCATCCGCGCGCTGGCGCGCGAGACACGGTTGCATCCGGAGCAGTTGGTCCAGCCGCTTTTTGTCCTCGACCGCCGCGGGGGCGAGCCCGAATCCATCGAATCGATGCCGGGCCAGTTACGCCTGCCGCTCAACCGCCTTGTCGCGGAGTGCGGCGAACTCCACGCCCTCGGCCTCCGCGCGGTGGCGATTTTTCCGGTCCTATCGGCGGAGAAGAAAGACGCCGCCGGGTGCGGAGCGCTCGATCCCGAAACGCTTGTCCTGCGGGCCGTGCGCGCCGTCAAACAAGCCCACCCGGACCTCTGCGTCATCACCGACATCGCCCTTGATCCCTACACCGAGCACGGGCACGACGGCGTCCTCACGGAAGACGGCGCGGACGTCGACAATGACCGCACCGTATCCATTCTCTGCGACATGGCGGTCCTCAACGCCGCCGCCGGGGCGGACTTCGTCGCCCCCTCCGACATGATGGACGGGCGCGTGGGCGCAATCCGCAATGCCCTCGACGCAGCGGGATTTGCGGGCACGGGCATCCTCGCCTACAGCGCTAAGTTCAACAGCGCCTTCTACGGCCCCTTCCGCGAAGCCGTGGGCAGCGCCGCCGCCGCGGGCACCACCCTCCTCGGCAAGCACACCTACCAGCTCGATCCCGCCAACCGGCGCGCCGCCCGACGCGAACTCGACCTCGATGCCGCTGAAGGGGCCGACATCCTCATGGTCAAACCCGCCGGACCCTACCTTGACCTCATCCGCGAAGCCCGCGATCGCACCGACCTTCCCCTCGCCGCCTACCAGGTGAGCGGCGAATACGCCCAGATCCACGCTGCCGCCCGCCTCGGATGGCTCGACCTCCGCCGTGCCCGCGACGAAAGCCTCCTCGCCATCCGCCGCGCCGGCGCCGACATCATCCTCACCTACTTCGCCAAAGAAATCGCCCGCGAGCAGCAAGCCGCCTGTGCAAGCGCCGGGGCCTGAAGAGAGAAGCTTCACGGCACTCCCCGTCCGGCGGACCGTGAAACTGTGGAACTCTCTTGGCATTGGCCGGTTTCTCGCTACCGTCCCCTTCGATGTCGCCAACAACCCGCCCTCTTTCCGCAGCCGTCCTCTTTGTGTGGACACTGCTCCTTCTCGCGCCCGCCGCCGCTCCGGCGCAATCCTCCGCTCCCGGAGATCCCATTGTCCGTCTGACTGGCGAAGCTGTCCACCTGCCTTCAAAGGGGATCCGCGACCGTGACGATGCGATACGCTCGACGCGGGTGCAAACGGGGATCGAATACTCGCAGGGCGTTATGCCGGGAGCGTTTCTCGCCACGGGGCTGTATGTGGCTGAGACGCGCAACCGCTTCGACGCGCAACCGGAGCGCTGGGGCAATGTGCGCGAGGTCGATCTCGGGGCGCGCTGGATACAGTATGTAGACGAATCCTGGGGTTACCAAGTGATCGGCGGGGTGCGCTCGGCGGCGGAGCGCGGCGTATCCATCCGGCGCGGCACGACGTATATGGGCGGGGGCGTGTTGCAGCACCGTTTCGGACCAGACCTCACACTTGGCGCAGGCGCTTTTTTCATGAGCCGCCTCGACCGTTCCAACCGCATCCTTCCCATTGCCTACCTCGACTGGACGCCGAATGAGCATTGGCGCGTGACCACGGCCAACGGAGTCATTGTGCGCTATGATGTGAATGCGGACGAACGGCACCGCATCGAGGTATCCGCCCTCTGGGATTCGCATCAGTTCCGCACCCGTCCGGGAAATCCGGAAAGTCCCGGCCGCACCGCCGTTGAGGAAAAAGGCTGGACGCTCTCCCTTGCCTACCGGTTTCTCTCGGAGGCGGGTTGGTCGGTCCAGCCCTTTGTCTCGCTAGCACACCGGCGGGACTTCGAGATCCGGCGCGGCGGCACGAGGCTCGACCGTTTCCGGACGGGACCGACACCGGGCTTTGGCGTATCCGCCGTCTACCGGTTTTGATTCATCGCAAGGCGTACTGTGGTGCCTTCGCCTGGTGCGCTCTCCACCGAGAGGCGACCCTTTGAGCGTGTCACCAGACCAAGGGTGAGCGCGAGTCCCAGGCCGAGGCCCTGCTGCTCGAAGCGTTTGCGGTCGAACTGACGAAAAGCGCCGATCCGCTCCGTCTGCTCCGGGGTCATCCCGCGGCCTTCGTCGCGGATCGTAAAAACACCGTCATCGGTCAAGCACACCTGAACGGGGGTCCCGGGCAAGGAGAAGGAACAGGCGTTGTCGATCAACTCATCGAGAATCGTACAAAGATCGTTTAGCGCGGCGTGGCACTTGCCGTACCGGAGTTCGAGCGAAATGTCCGTCCGCCGCTCATGGCGCGCGCACACCCGCTCAACGGCATCGTGCACGGCCTTATCGATTTCTTCCGGCCCAAGGTCGCGCGGAGCCTCGCTCGTACCGTCGTCCATTTCGAGTTCGAGGATCGCGAAGTAGTGGCTGAGCGTACGGTGCAACCGCTTCCCGGAAGTATCGATATCGCGCAGGATTTCCAGCGTCTCTCCCTTGTCAAGGTTGCCAAATTCCGAGAGGAGGATCTCCGTCATTCCCATGATTCCGGACAGGGGCGTGAAAAACTCATGCGGCAGCGTTGTGCTCAGGGTCGAACGCAGGTCGCGCATCATACGCTCCTCCACCCGCCAATGCACGTGAGCGCGCCGCAAACGCGCCTCGACGCAGGCGAGCAACTCTTCCACCGTAAACGGCTTGGTGAGAAAATCGTCCGCGCCGAGTTCCATGCCCTTGCGCGGCGGAACGGCAAGGGGGTTGCCTGTCATGAGGACAAACTGCGCTGTGCTCAGCTCGACGTCGTCACGGAGCGTGCGCAAAACACCGCGCCCGTCCATACCGGGCATATTGATATCGCACAATACAAGATCCGGCACATGGCGCTTCGCCATCTCCAGTCCCTCGCCGCCGGACCGGGCGCGCACTACATGAAAGCCCTTGCGCTCAAGAGCCATTCCGCAGATTTCGAGAATGGCGGCCTCGTCGTCAATTACGAGCACGGTTTTCATGTCGAAGGGTAAGTGTATGCGGCGAATGCTGCCCGGACATACGGACACGGAATAGGCGTTTTCATCATAAATCGTTTGTTCGTTTTGCGTCGGAACGCTTCCGGCGCAATAACCGATTGACTGTTGAGAGGAGGGTTTCGGCAGAATAGGGTTTGAGGAGGAACGCATCGGCAACCGCCTCGCCGGCTGGGTCCTTGTCCTCGCTATTTAGTCCGCTGGCGGCGATCACCGGTATCGCGGGTTGGATCCGCCGTATTGCTGAAATTACCGCACCGCCGCCCATCACCGGCATCATCATGTCGGTGAGAACGAGATCAATTTCCTCGCGCCGCAGGGCCAACAAAGCGACCGCGCGCGCTCCATCCTCCGCCGTTACGACGGAATATCCGTAAGCTTCAAGCGTTCTCCTCGTGAGTTCGAGAACCGCTGCCTCATCATCCGCAACAAGGATCAACTGCCCCCGCCCGCGCGGCGTCTCCCGCCCCGGACCATCGGCGGATTGCCCGCGACCCGGTTCTGCGCCCGCTGTTGCCTGCGGCAGGTAAGCCTTCACTACGCTTCCCCGCCCGGGATCGCTGTAGACATGCAGAAAACCGCCGTGTCCGCGGATAATCCCGAGGGCCGTGGACAAGCCGAGGCCGGTGCCCTTACCCGCCTCCTTGGTCGTAAAAAAGGGTTCGAAGATTCGGTTCCGCACGTCCGCTGTCATTCCTGTTCCGGTGTCAGCCACTTCGCAGACGACATACGCCCCGCCCTCGTCGAGCCCTTCCATGGCGGCGTAGTGCGCGTCAACTTCAACGGCCTTCGCGGTGATCCTCAGGACTCCGCCCGAGGGCATGGCGTCTCGGGCGTTCAAGCACAGATTCAACAACACTTGGTTCAACCTCGTGACATCAGCGAGCACCGGCGGCAACGACGGGGGCACTTCAAGGCGGATTTCGATGTCTTTCGGAAAGCTCTTTTCGATGATCAAGCGCATCTCATCAACCACCTCGCGGATTTCGACCGGCTTCCGTTCACCGTCGACACCGCGCGCGAAGGAAAGGATCTGGCGGACCAACTCTCTGCCCCGGACTGCGCTGCGTTCGATCATCTCCACAACGCTCTTTTGTTGCTCGCCGACGACGTCTTCCTTGAGCAGGCCCACGCTCATGAGGATCGGTGCGAGCAGGTTGTTGAGATCATGCGCGATACCACCCGCGAGGGCACCGATGCTTTCCATGCGCTGGACGCGGACAAACTCCTCCTCCATTCGCTTGCGGGCGGTGATATCTTCGAGCATACCGACCACGTAGTCGGGCGATCCATCGGCGCGGCGGACGAGCGTCGCCGTAAGAAAACCCCAGAGGACGCTCCCGTCCTTGCGCCGGTAGCGCTTGTCCATCTGGAACCGGTCCCGCTTCCCTGCCATCATTTCTTCGCCGAAACGAAGATCCTTCTCGTGATCGACCGGATGGCTGATGGCGTCAACCGTCAGAGCGCGCAACTCCTCCACGGTGTAACCGAGCATCGCGGCGAGCGCTTCGTTGCAATCGATTATCCGCGCACACTCCGCATCGACCAAGGCCATCCCCATACCGGCTTGGCGAAATACCGTGCGGAACCGCTCCTCGCTCTCCGCAAGGGCGAGGTCCGCCCGTTTCCGCTCGGAGATGTCGCGGGCAATACCCTGAATGCAATACGGCTCCCCGCCCACCCGCACGAGACACTCCATGACTTCCACCCAGACGACTCCGCCGTCTTTGCACCGAAGGAGAAACTCTTCCGATACGTCGAGCGAGCCGACCTGCAATACATGCTCGATCAGGCGCTCTGTCCGCGCCACATCCTCCGGATTTTGCAAAAAACGGGAGAGCGCCGCCCCCACAACCTCACTGCGGCTGCATCCCAAAAGCCGCAGTCCCGCAGGATTCACGTCGAGGAAAACCCCGTCAAAGTCGTGGGTGTACACCGCGTCAAGGGAGTGATCGAAAAGCTCGCGGTACAAGTCTTCAAATGAGGGGAAGGGACGATGCGGACAGTCTGCGGGCATAGAGTGCACAAAGGATAAACAAACAACGCCATTGAAGGAGCGTTTCCGTAAAATAACGTTTCATCCGAGCCCGGCAATCAAAATCGTATTGCCGGAAAGCGCACCAAAAAGCGCACCGCCGGGCCGCTCGCGGTCTGGCGGCATCGCCTCAGCGTGGTCTCAGAAGGGCGGCGTGGACGGCGTCCGCCACTTCCTCGCCGAGGACGCGCCCGGCTTCGTTGGAGAAGCGGAAGTGAATTCCGCCGTAGACACGGCTCATGCAAATCTCATCCGTGCACTCGGAAAAACTGCGGTAAGCCCTCTCCACCCCCGGCAATGAGCTACTCGTCGTGCGAAAGGCGTAGGCGTCCGTGCCCAGTATGTGCGCAAGGGTGCGCGACCCCGCACCGCTGAAAGCGGCGTGGCCCGACACATAGCAGGGATGCGGCGGGGCTTCGAGGAGCGAATCCCACTCCGGGTCAGCCGTGGTTGCGGGATTGCCGTCGTTGTCGGCGAAGCGTATGGCGTGGATCGGCCGCCAGAAGCCATAGTGGTATTTCGCGTTCCAACACGCGATCCCGGCGTCGGCCATAGCGGCGTTGACAAGGGCGAGGAGCCGCGCCGTCTCGAGCAGGGGCATGCCCTCGGCGAGTGCAATGCGGGCACCGATCTCGTTCCAGTGCCCCGCCGGCGTGGAGGTGTAAGAAAAACACGACCAGAACACCGCGATTTCTGTCTGGTCGCTCGTGCGCTCCGTTGAAGCGCGGGCACCCAGCCGCCGCACTTCGTCCCATGCCTCGGCGTATTGCGGAGTGTCCGGCGATGGCGGCGGAGGCGGACGGAAGGCCGAAGGGTCGGGCACGGCAAAGGGACGCACCGTCGGCCAGTGCGGAACCTCAGGCGGACGGAAACGCGGCGGCGTGCGCCGCCACTTTCCCGCTTTGTCCACGGGTATGTACGTGACCGTGGTCGTCGCTCCGTCGCCGACCCGCGCACCGATGTGGGCGCGCGCGACATACTCACCGTACGCCACAGAGGCATCCACGGTGTCCGCCGCGATGCCGGTGGAAAGGCTGTCGCGGTGTGCCCGGAACAACTCATCGAACGATGCCCGGCTGGCCGGAAAGTGCGCCCGTGCGCCGGTGGAAACGGCACCGAGAGCGGCCAGTGCTGCATCAGTACCCGGACCGGGCGGAGCGAGATCAAGATAGGGCTCATAACCGCCCTGCACGGCATTCACCGCGTCAAAGGCGGCGAGGTGGATGACCGCGAGATTTCGCGAAGCGAGGCAAGGCGACGGGGTCAGCAGCTGTATAGCCTCCATGATGGCGGTGTTCCACTCCGCCAGCGCGCGGGCCGCGGCGTCGCCAAACGCCTGCGAGCACGCGAAAAAGACCAACCAAAGACAACAAATCCTCATGCCACCAATAAGACGCAATCATGACGGTCCCTCCTCGGAAAGCAACGGGAATCGACAGGTTTCCGCGATTCCGCGCAAAGCTTGCGCCCGCCCGCAAATTCCGCTTCCCTCCCATGCAAAACGGCAACGCTCCATGCCCAAAGCCGAGTCTCCTTTCGCTCTTGATCTACGCTCCGTCGCCTTGTTCCGGGTATTTCTCGGTGCCTTGATGATCTTTGACCTCGCGATGCGCTTTCCCTTTGCGGAGTTGTTTCTCTCTGACGCCGGTGCACTCTCTCGCGCCGACCACCTGCGGATCTTCAACCGCCCGTGGTCGCTCTCTGTCTACATGATGGTCGGCGAACCTGCCCAGGTGAGGTTGCTCTTCGGGCTCCACGCTGCCGCCGCGCTCGGACTCGTGCTCGGCTACCGCACCCGCCTCATGGCCGTCGTCTGCTGGGTTATGCTCGTCTCCCTGCAGCACCGCAATCCCCTCGTCCTCAACGGCGGCGACACGCTCTTCGCGGTCCTTTCCTTCTGGGCCGTCTTCCTGCCGCTCAGCGCCCGGTGGTCCGTCGACGCCGCCCTCACGCGGGGTCGGCAGGATGGAGGAAACCCGGCGGAAACGGTGTCCGCCCCGAACAACAGCAACCGCTACCACGCGCTGCCGGGTGCCGTTTTTGTCCTGCAAATCTGTCTCGTCTACGCCTTCACACTCACCCTCAAATCGGGCGAGCTGTGGCGCAACGGTGAGGCCGTCGGCTACGTCCTTCACAACATCGGCATC
The DNA here is from genome assembly GCA_020831525.1 of Opitutales bacterium. GTDB lineage: Bacteria > Verrucomicrobiota > Verrucomicrobiia > Opitutales > Oceanipulchritudinaceae > SLLG01. Next base: position 5,034 of record JAFIGH010000082.1, on the reverse strand, counting down.
ATCCGCGCGGGCGGGCTCTGGATGCAGCAGTTCGACTGGCTCCACCCCTTCCTTACGCAGGCCACCTTCCATTGGGAGTGGGCGGGTATCGCGCTCCTCCTCATCCCGTGGTGGAACACCGCCACCCGCTTCGCCGCCGTCGCCGGATTCGTAACCTTCCACGCCTCCCTCGGCTGGACGCTCGACCTCGCGCTCTTTCCGCACGTTTGCATCGCGGCCTGGCTTGCCCTCCTGCCGGGTGCCTTCTGGGACTCCCTCGCCTCCTTACGCCTTTCCGCCCCGCTGCGCCGGGGGACCAGCGCCCTCGCCGCCGCCGTCAGCACCCTTCCGCTGCGCGGCGGCTCCGTGCGCCCCGTCGGCACCGCGGCAGGATGGATGTGCATGGCATTGCTCATTCTCGTTGCCGGATGGAATCTACGCGGTCTTCCCGATTCGTTCCTGCGCCAGTCGTATCCAAAATCGTTTGAGTCGACTCTCTACGCCCTCAAGCTGCGCCAAAAGTGGGGTATGTTCGCCCCCAACCCGCCGCGCGCCGGGGGCTGGTTTGTCATTGAGTCGCAGAAGGTCAACGGCGACTCCCTCGACCTCTTCCACCCCGCCGAACCCTTCCGCCTCGCCCGGCCCGAACTCTTCACCGACCGCCTGCCCGACCGCCGCTGGGGCAAGTGGCTGGGAAACCTACGGCGCGCGCGATACCGCACCCTGCGTGAACCATTCCTTGCCCACATGGTCGAACGCTGGAACGAACGCGCTACGCACGAACACCGTATCGAATGGGCGGAGCTGGTCTACTTTCGCGAGACCATCCACCCCGGAGCCGAACCCGGCAAAGCCGAGCCCCGCCGCCTCGCCACCTACCGCCCCGGCGGAACCCGCCAAATTCAGCCCGGCACCCCGGTCGAAACGGACGAGCCCGATGAACCGGAGGACGTCTGAGCAACAGCCTGCCGGTTGCCGCCCCCCTTTCCAGCAACCTCGCGGCACCAGCATTCTCACTGACCGCCGCTCCGTATGCCGCGCAGGGACTGCCGGAAGGCTCCCGGGGTCGTGCCGGACTGGCGCCGGAACCACCGCGTGAGGTGCGAGGCATCGACAAACCCGTGGTCGTAGGCCAACGCCTTGATGTCCCGTGAGTCGGCGGCAAGAGCCCGCTCGAGGCGCGCCATGAGAACGGCATCGCGGCGCGTCCGCAGCGACTCAGCGCAATGACGACGGCAGAGGCGGTCGAGCTGCGAGCGGCTGAGGCCCGTAAGCCGTGTCCAGCGTTCGTATGGAAGCGGTCCGGCCCGCGGTGCCCGGCTGAGGTCGGCCTGCACCGCCTGCAGCCGCGAATCCGCCGCGGTCTCAGCGACGGCGACCGTGCCGGTGGCTTCGAGGGCGTTGAAAAGTGCGGCGGCAAACAAATACAATTGCCCGCGTATGCGGAGACCATCCGCGGGCACGCCGCCCCGCCCCACCTTCACGGCATTGGCAAGCCGCCCGCCCGCCGCCGCGACATCGTCCGCCGCGCCGCCCGGTTGCCAGACGACCGGATCGCGCCCCCGGAACAAAGAGCGTCCATCCGGCGTCTCAACGGAGAAATGCACGGAAATCACACGTGCATCCGGCGTGAAGACGTGCGTCCGCACCTCACCGGGAGCCATGCACAGCGAGGTGCCCGGTCGTGCCCGTAAACCGCCGGAAAGCGTGCCGCCGACCGTATCCACAGAGACGGATCCGCACAAAATATGCCACCAGACACAATGGCTGTGGCGCACCGTAAGACACCGCGCGAAGGCGGGCACTTGCCTGTTGTAAGACATCAAAAGATCGCACCGGATCGCCTCATATGCGACCGGACTCCGGATCAATTGCGCGCCTACATTCCACTTTTCCCGACCCTTCATGCGCAAAATCTACAATAAATTGCACGGTTTCGACAAGCCTGCGGTGTTTACCTCCGCGCTGACGTAGCGAAGAATACGGCCTCATGATCCCGACCCCGTCCCGCAATGGCCGAGTCCGCATACCTGTATTCGCCGCTGTCGACATCCTAGTCGTTGGCGCAGATTCCGCCGCTGCCGCCTGTGCGCTCGAAGGCAACCGGTGCGGACTGAATACCCTTGCCGTCTCCGACCGCGCCTATTTCGGCACGGAGTCCGCCGGCGCGTTGCGCCTTGAAACCAGTGGTTTCGCCGGGGCCGACCCGATTCTTGCCGCCGTCCGGGCGGGGGCAAAGGACAGCTGCCCGCCCTACCCCGGAGCGGTCAAGCGTATCCTCGAGGAACAACTCCTCGCCGCCGGCGTGCCCTACCTCTACTACGCGAGGCCTGTCGCACCGCTGCGCGGAGCAGACGGCTCCCTGCGAGGACTTGTCTTCGCCTCGCGCACAGCCCTCTTCGCCGTTCGCGCGCGCATCGTCGTCGACGCGACGGAGCATGCCCTCGCGGCGGTGGCTGCGGGCGGGCCGGCTCCGGCACCTCCCGCAAGGCAGGAGTGGACGGTGCTCACGGCGCGCCCGCCGGAGTCCCGCGGACCATGGTGCGACGCCGGTACACGTTTTACTCTTCCCGGAAAAAAAGCCGACGAAACAAACACGCAGCAGGTATGGCGCGCGGAGTTTGCCGGTCCGTCGGCGGATGCTCCGTTGCGTGCGCGTGCCGCCGCCGAGTTCCACCTTCGCGCCGGGCACGCATTTTCCGGTATCGGGCTCAGCGCCGATGCCATGGCACCGCTCCGCCCCGCCGGGCCGGACCATGCCCCGCCCGGCGTTATCCTATGCCGCCCGGCGGCTGCGGGAGGGCCGCCCACCGCCGCGGCTCGTGTTGCAGCGGGCCGCCGGTGCGCCGCGGAGGCCGCCGCGCGCTTGGGGTCCGCCGGTCGCCGGGCCGAGAGCGACGCGGTGGGCACGGGAACAACCGCCGATGCACGGGCCTCCTTTGCGCCGACCTTCGTGCGCCCTTCGCGATGCCGCGGTTGGATCGATATTGATTTTCCGAAACTGCCTCTCCTCGCGGAGTTTGATGTCGCCGTCGCCGGCGGCGGCACCGGCGGCGCTTCGGCAGGTATTGCAGCGGGCCGGGCGGGCGCGCGCACGGTCGTCCTCGAAACCCAATATGCCCTCGGCGGCGTGGGGACGGCGGGGCTCATCGCGCGTTACTGGTTCGGCAACCGCGTCGGTTTCACCGCCGAGATCGACCGTGAAGTGACGGCCTATTCCGGAGAGGCCGCTCCGGGTTCGAAGGGAACGGAGTGGAATCCCGAGGACAAATCTCATTGGCTGATGCGCACCTTGCGCGCAGCGGGCGGCGAGGCATGGCTCGGAAGTTTCGCCTTCGGTGTGCGCGCGGACGGCGGGCATGTGGAAAGCCTCCTCGTTTCGACGCCATTCGGTATGGGACGGGTGGACTGTGCCTCCGTTGTCGATGCCACGGGCAATGCCGATATCGCGGCAGCGGCAGGCGCTCCCTGCCGCGTCGTCGGCGCCGACCACACCGCCGTGCAGGGCGCGGGTCTCTCCCCGCGCAACCCCAACCGCGGCTACCGCAACACCGACCACTCCTTTATCGACGACTGCGACATCGAGGGCGTTACCCACGCCTTCACCACCACCCGCGCGAAGTTTGCCGATGAGTTTGACGTCTCCAACCTTGTCGACAGCCGGGAACGCCGCCAGATCCGCAGCGACCTCGAACTCTCGCCCCTCGACTTCCTCGCCGACCGCACCTTTCCCGACACCGTCGTGACGGCGGAGAGCAACTTCGACACGCACGGCTTCACCGTTCATCCCGTCTTTCAAATCGTTCCGCCGCACAAGAAGCCGCTCCGTGTGCATGTCCCCTACCGGTGCATGCTGCCTGTCGGCATAGACAACGTCGTCACCACCGGACTCGGCATGGGAGCCCACCGCGACGCTCTGCCCGTCGTCCGCATGCAGGCCGACGTACAAAACCAAGGCTACGCCGCCGGTCTCGCGTGCGTCCGCGCCCTCCGCGACGGCACCACGCCGCGCGCGGTCGACATACGCGCCGTGCAGCGCGATCTCACCGCCGCCGGGGTCATTGCAGACGGCGTCGCGGAGCACACGGACTCCTTCCCCCTGCCGGACACGGCGATCACACAAGCGGTCGACACCGGCCCGGTGGACCTGCTCTCCTGCGCCATCCTCGTCGGCAACGCGGAACGGGCGTTGCCCGGTATCCTCGAACGCTGGGAGGCACCCCGCGATGAAGACGACCGCCTGCGCCTCGCCCTGCTCCTCGGCTTCCTCGGCCGCCCGGAGCCCGCCGCTTACCTCGCCGACCGGATCGACAAACACGACTGGGACGACGGTTGGAACTACACCGGCATGGGCCAGTTCGGGCGCAGCAGCAGCTCCCTCGACGACGCTCTCCTCGCCCTCGCGGGCACGGGAGAAGCGGAAGCCATGCGCGGCCCGCTCGTCCGCAAGATCACCGCTCTCGGCGCGGACGCCGCCTTTTCCCATTGCCGCGCAGTGGCCACAGCGGCAGCCGTCGCGGCGCCGTCCCCCGAAGTCGGGGCAGCTCTCGCGAGATTGCTTTCTCTGCCCGGCGTGGGCGGTCATGCATGGACTGCAGCCCGCGACGCCTTGAAGGCAATCGATCCCGACCCCAATGAAACACGCCCGCGCAACCTTGCCCTGCGCGAGATCACCCTCGCACGCGGACTCTTTCTCTGCGGCGATGCCGAAGGTCTCGGGCGAAAGGCTCTCGAAGCCTACGCCAACGACATCCGCGGCCAACTCGCCCGCCATGCCCAGGCGGTTCTTGGGATAAACCCCTGAATCATCCTACATCTGATCGCAACGACGCTTGGCTATTGCCCTGCTACAATAGCGCGGGCGCAGCCCGTCATGCACTGCCGTTCGACAGGTTCAGACCCAGAGCAAAAGCCGAAGGGCGGTGAACTTTTCTCGCCTTTGTCGCACAAAGACGCCGCTCAACCGCAAAGGCGGCGGGTCCCCGCCGCGACCAACCGCCTATCCCAACTTCCCGCGCTTTTTTGGCGTGAACCGCAGTTTTCTGCGGTTTTGCC
>JAFIGH010000081.1 GCA_020831525.1 Opitutales bacterium | reverse complement strand
GTCGGCCGATCCCTGCCCAAGACCGTCGCTAACGATTGGGGGGCCTTTACCGATAAAGCCACTGCCGCCTTGCCATGGGGGACGCCTTCGACACAGGTTTTCGTTCCTTTACGATGAAGACGGCGGAAAAGCAAGAGACCGGCGGCGGGGAGGGTCCCGAGTGCGCGGTGGAAACCGGACGGTCCGGCGGCGGGTTGACGCTGATGCCGGACACTCCCGGCGAGATTCCCGGCAACGCGCAATTCAGCTTTCTGAAGCGGATTCCCGCGCGCGACAACGCGCTGCGGCTCCGCATCGAATGGCCGGGCAGCGATGTGAAGCCGCCGCCGGGTTTTGATTATCCGGAAAACGCCAACTTCGCCCGTGTCCTGCCCGAGATTATCTTCACGAGTGAAGACGGCGACGAATGGAGGCGCATGGAGGCGGCGCGTGCCGTCGAGGCAGGGGCGGAGATCACCCTGCCACCCTCGCCGCGGGCCGTTTGGGTGAGCGCGGGCATCCCTTACTTTGATCGGCACCTAACGGATCTCGCGGCCTTCGCCGAAGCCGCCCCGGACTGGACGGTGCGGAAAATCGGTGAGAGCGGCGAGGGCCGGACCATCCCCGCCTTCCTCCGCGAACCTGCGAATCCCGGCGTATGCCACGGTTGCTTCTTCATCCAAGCCTACCAGCACTACAGCGAGTGGGCGGGGTTGCAGGCCGTCGACGCGCTCGTGCGCGGGGTCCACCGCGTGCCCGGCGCTGAGCGCTTCGCATGGGCCGTCGTCCCTTGTCTCAACCGCGATGCCCTCGCCCGCGGATGGCGCGGCGACCGCATGCACAATGGCACCGCCGCCGATCCCGTGGGCGGAGGCAACCTGAACCGCAACTGGACAGTGCTTTCGCGCCCGGAAACACGCGCCGCGGCGGCGTTCCTTCATGAGGCCGCAAAGGAGAATCCGCCGGTCCTGCACGCCCTCGACTTTCACATGGGCTGGTCCACGCCGGAGCACAGCGGCGGCGGCCTGACCGTCTTCAAAGCGGGTGAACTCCCTCCTGCGGAAGCCCGGCGCGAGCGCGCCTTCGCCAAAGTGTTTTTCAAGCACGTGCCGATCGAAGACTTCGCGTGGGAACACAGCGAGATGGACCGCCCGAACTGCGCCGCCTGGGCTGCGCGCACCTTCGGCTGTATCGGGCAGACGGTCGAAATCTCGCGCTTCCGCGCGTACGACGCCGCCCGCAACCCGATGCCCGTATCCACGGATTACTACGCCTCACTCGGGCCGCGCGCGGCGGAAGCCCTCATTCACTTCCATACCCCCGCCCTATGACTTCTCCGCTCATCGACTGGAGCGACGGCGCATGGAGCCAAAACGGGCGGGACGAAGATGCCCCCTCCATTCTTTTCTGCGCCGACTGGGCACCCACGCGAGCGCTGGAGAAACCCATCGTAGAGCGGCCCGGCAGCCTATACGGCAAGGCCGTGCGCGCGGAGTTGGAACGCTCCGTCCTCCGTATCGTGAACGTCGAGACCACCTTGCAGCGCAATCCCGGGGTTCTCCGGCCGGTCGTCAAAGAGGGGCCTCCCTTCGGCTCTCCCGCGCGCGCCGTGGAAGACCTCCTTTCCGCCGGGTTTGACGTCGGCCTGCTCGCCAACAACCACACAGGCGATTTCGGCCCGGAGGGCATCGTGGAAACCCGTGCCCTCCTCGAGGAGGCGGGTCTGCGCACGACCGGCACGGGCACGGATCAGGACGACGCCTACGAGGCCCTCGTCGTCACAGTCGGCGGGCGCTCGGTGGCGATTGTGAACTTCCACGAAGGCGAAGAAGGTGCGCATACCGGACGCAATCCCGCTCTCGCGGGCTGGGACCTCGAACGCGTACGGGCGGAGGTCGCCAAACAAAAGACGGCGGGCCGCCTCGTCATCGCCGTGCCTCACGCCGACCGCGAGTTCTTCCCCGTGCCCGCCCCCTACGGACACGCGGCCTACCGCAGTTTGATCGACGCCGGGGCGGACGCCGTCATCGGCCACCACCCGCACGTCCCGCGCGGGATCGAAATCTACCGCGACGCTCCAATCATCTACTCCCAAGGCAATTTCTTGTTTTGGTCGGGCCAACCGGGCCTCTTCCGCCGTCTCGGCTACATGGTGCGCCTCTATGTCGGCACCGACGGCGTCGCCGGATTCCGCCTCCTCCCCTACCGCATCCGCCCCGACGGTCTTGTCCTCCTCGAAGGGCGGGAGCGGCAATGGCTCTTTGCACAGTTAGCCGCGGTCTCCGGCGAGGCCCTCCAGCCCGATTCCGTGCGGGCCTACTGGCGCGCTGCCATGGACACCTTCTCCCGCGACGAATGGCTGCGCGACGCCACGGGGATGGAGTTCACATTCCTCCAGATGCAGGCGGGCGAACCGCTGGGGATCGCGCGCCTGCGTACCCGCCTGTGCTGCCCCGCCCACTACCACTTCATGACGGAGGGCATCACGCGCGTTATTGACGGCACGCACGGAAACAGCCCGCCCGAACTCGTCGACCGCGTGCGCCAGTGGACCGGACCGAGCGAGCCGGAGATCCCCGCCTGAGACGAACGCCCTACTTCCGGACCGAGTAGCCCGAGCCTTCAACGATCTTTTCCTGGATGGCGTCGAAGACGGGATTGACCTCTTTGTCGGTGAGGGTGCGTTCGGGGGAGCGAAAGACGATGGAGAAGGCGAGCGACTTGGCGTCGGCGGGGATACCTTTGCCGCGGTAGACGTCGAAGACGTCGACAGACTCGACTTCAATGCCGGTTCCCTTGGCGGCCTGCCGGGCGACGCGCTGCAACTCGGTGCGCACATGGCCGGCGGCGGTGCCCACGGGCACGACGAGGGCGAGGTCGCGGGTGGCGGGCGGGAAGGCGCTGAAGGCCTGGTAGCGGCGGCGGCGCGGCTCGCGCTTCAGGTATTCGGGCGTGAAATACAAGGCCCCCGCGCACACGGGTGTGCGAAGGTCCCACTGGCTCGTCATAGTGAGCCCGAGAACTCCGAAGGCGGCCTCGAAGCCCATCTTGAAGCCTCCGAACCGGGCAGCGTGGCCCGCCTGCCATGCGTTGTCGCCCGAAACGGGCTCGAAGCGGGCGGGATCGACGGAAACGCCGGCCAGCAGAAAGATATCCCGGACGACGCGGGCGACGGCGTGGAAGTCGACCGGTTCGCGGCGAAGCCAGCCTTCGGTGCCCTCGCGCGGCAGGGCGAAAGCGATGCTGAGCATCTCGAATACTTTGCCGTCGTATTCCCGGAAGACGCGCCCGGTCTCGAAAACCGGAGCGAGCGGATTGAGCCGCGCCTGGTTGAATGCGAAACAGTCGAGCAGCCCGGGAATAAGGGAGGGCCGCAGATGCGAGGCGTCGCTGGCAAGCGGGTTGGTGAGGGCGAGGCTGTCTTCCGCGCAGTGCCCGTACCATTTTTTCACTTCGGCGCCATCGCGCAGGCTGTAGTGAGCGACCTCCTGGTATCCGCGGCCGATGAGAAGCGAGGCGGCACGGCGGGTAAAGACGACAAGCGGATCGTCGTCGGCAAGGAGGCCGTGGGTACGCACCTCGGCGGGCGGGACCTTGTCCGTGCCGTGGAGCCGGAGAATCTCCTCGACAAGATCGATGGGGCGGTAGAGGTCGAGACGGAAACTCGGGACGCCCACAAGCAGGAGCGGGCGGTCGTCGCCGTCGGTGGTTTCGCGCACATCGAGTTCGAGCGATCCGAGGTGGGCGGCCATGCCTTCATCGGAGATGTCGAAGCCGAGGCGGCCGCGTACCCACGCGGGCGAGAGTTCGATCTCACGCTCAATGAAGGGCGGCTCCCCGGCGACGAGGGGCGGCCCGAGGACCTCGCCTCCGGCAAGTTCGACGATGAGGTCGATACAGCGCAGGGCGGCGTACTCCGCGCCCTTCGGATCGACGCCGCGTTCAAAGCGGTAAGAGCTGTCGGTGGAGAGCCCGAGGGTGCGCGCGGTGCGGCGCACGGAAGACGGGTTGAAGTAGGCGGACTCAAGGAAGATATCGACTGTGGTGTCGTCCACCTCGGCATCGACCGAGCCCATGACGCCGGCCACGACAAGCGCGCGTTCGGCGTCGGCGATGACCATCATGCCGGAATCGAGCGTCCGGTTTTTGTCGTCGAGGGTGGTGATCCGCTCGCCCTTGCGCGCCTGCCGCACGACAATACGATCACCACGGATTTTCTTCACGTCGAAGGCATGCAGCGGCTGCCCCAGCTCGTGTAGGACAAAATTTGTCGCATCGACGACGTTGTTGACCGGGCGCAGGCCGATGGACTCAAGAGCCGTCTTGAGCCAGTGGGGGCTCGGGCCGATCTTGACGCCGCGGATGGAGTAGCCGCGGTAGTGCGGGCAGTTTTCCTCCGTTTCGGAGACGACAGACTCGACGAGGTGACCGCCCGGACCGGCGAGGAGGTTGACGCGGATATCCGGGTAGACAAGGTCACGCTTGAACCACGCCGCCAGCTCGCGCGCGATGCCGATATGGCTGAGGGCGTCGGGCCGGTTGGGTGTGATCTCGATGTCGAAAAGCGTGTCGCCGGCGTCGAAGACCTCGTTGACGGAGGTGCCGATCTCCGGGCGATCGGTGAGCACGGCGATGCCCGCATGGTCCTCGCCCAGACCCAGCTCGCGCTCGGAGCACATCATGCCTTGCGACTCGACGCCGCGCAGCTTGCTCACCTTGATCTCGAAATCGCCCGGCAGGACGGCGCCGGGCAGGGCCACGATAACGCGGTCGCCGTCGGCGAAGTTTTTCGCGCCGCAAACGATGGTGCGCGGGTCGCCGCCGTCCACCCGGACCTGACAGACAGACAGTCGGTCGGCGTTGGGGTGCTTGCCGTGCGAAACGACCTCGCCGACGACAATGTTTTCGAGCGGCGGCAGCCCTTTGCGGGTGACGCCCTCGACCTCGAAGCCGACCATAGTGAGGGCGCGCTCGACGGCGGAGTCGTCAATGCCGTCAAGGCCTACATAGCGCTCGATCCAGTTGCGTGATACAATCATGCTGAGATAACTTTTTCCGGGATTTGGCGGGGGCGGTGCGCTCAGGCAAACTGGCGCAGGAAGCGAAAGTCGTTCTGGTAGAGGTAGCGGATGTCATCGATTCCGTAGAGCGTCATGGCGATGCGCTCGATACCGAGACCGAAGGCGTAGCCCGTCCAGACCTCGGGATCGTAGCCCACTTCCGCGAAGACGGCGGGATCGACCATGCCGCAGCCCATGATCTCCATCCACTCCGAGCCGACCTTGCCGAGGTGCCCGGCGCGGAAGTCGACCTCGAAGCTCGGCTCCGTGTAACTGAAGTAGTGCGGGCGAAAACGCGTCTCCGCTTCCGGCCCGAGGAGGCTGCGGAAGAGGTAGTCAAGGTCCGCCTTGAGGTCGCGCACAGTCACACCCTTGTCGACGTAGAGCGCCTCGATCTGGTGAAAGTTGGCGGAGTGCGTGGCATCGGCGGTGTCGCGGCGGAAGCAGCGGCCCGGCGCGATGATACGCAGGGGCGGCGGCTGCTCCAGCATCGTGCGGATCTGCACGCTGGAAGTGTGTGTGCGCAGGAGGAAGCGCTCGTCGCCCTTGCGGCTCACATTGCCAAACCGCGTCTCCGGGTGGATGTAGTAGGTGTCGTGCAGGTCGCGCGCGGGGTGGTCTTTGGGCGTGTTGAGGGCGTCGAAGCAGTAATACTCCGTCTCCGCCTCGGGACCGTCGGCGACGACAAACCCGATCTTGCGCAGGATGGAGCAGATCTCCTCGCGGACCTCGCTGACGAGGTGCGCGCCGCCGGGGCCATAATCCGGAGACGGCAGCGTGACATCGACGGACGGACCGACCTTGGCCGCGAGTTCCGCTGAATCGAGTCGACGCAGCGCCTCGTCGAAGCGCGCCTGCAGGCGGTTCTTGTACTCATTGATGAGTTTGCCCGCACCGGGGCGTTCGGCAGGGGGCAGTTTGCCGATCGTCTTGGTGACGGCGGTGAACTTGCCGTTGGGGCCGAGAACAGTGGCCTTGTACTGCTCGAACTGCGCCTTGCTCCCGAGACCGGGCAAGGCCTCTTCCACATCGGCGAGGATCTGCTTTAAATCGGATTCCATAAAACGGGTCACCCTACCGCCCGCGCGCGCAGCGGGCAACGGAAATCATCGGGGAAAATGCGAATCCGGCGGACGCGCCGGAACAAACGGGGCGAAAAACAAAAAGAGCCTCCGCGCCGGGGCAACGAAAGCTCTTGCAAAATCGCGGTTCACCCGCGGAGCGGGGCCGCCGGATCAGAGGGCTTCGGACGCCGCCCGCGCTTTCGCGATCACCGCCTTGAAGGCAGCGGGGTCGTGGATCGCCAACTCGGAGAGCTGTTTGCGGTCCATCTCGATCCCGGCGCGCTTGAGGCCGTTGATAAAACGGCTGTAGGCGATGCCTTCGTTGCGGCATGCGGCGTTAATGCGGGCGATCCACAGGCGGCGGAATTCGCGCTTGCGGTTACGGCGGTCGCGGTAGGCATACACCCCCGCGCGGTCCACGGCCTGCTTGGCGTAGCGGTAGAGCCGGCTGGCGTTGCCGAAGTAGCCCTTGGCCTGGCCAAGGACCCGCTTGCGGCGCTTGCGCGAGGCGGCTATGTTTTGTGCTTTAGGCATGTTCTATGGGTGTGTTTTGAGGCCCGGCGGGTCGCCTGAGTGAAGTCACCCGCCAAGGCGCGTTTTGGTCGCAAGGTTCAGAAGAGGTTCGGGCAGCCGATCTTGACGAACTTGGTGACTCCGGGTGAGCAGGACTTGTCCTGGCTCATCCGGCGCTTTTGCTTGACCGTCTTGTTCCGAAGGAAGTGACGCTTCCCCGGAGCACGGTGCATCACCTTGCCCGAACCGGTTACCTTGAACTTCTTCGCAATGGATTTGCGCGTTTTGATCATGGGAAAAACCGACAAAAAAAGGCTGCCGCGCACCCCGGCGCAAGCAAAAACACGGACATACCGGCAAAGAAATTCGATGGCGTAAATTCGGTGGCGGGCGGGCTCGCCTCCGTGCTACTCTCTTCCACCATGCAAACAACCGCCCTGCTTCCCGATGAAGAGACGATGTACCGCGCCTTTGTCAGCCGCGACGCTACCTTCGAGGGTATCTTCGTGACGGGCGTGCGGACGACCGGCGTCTTCTGCCGACCCGCCTGTCCGGCGCGGAAACCGCTGCGCCCAAACGTCGAGTTCTTTTCCCGCGCTGGCGACGCCCTTGCCGCCGGCTACCGCCCGTGCCGACGGTGTCGGCCCCTCGACACAGAGGACGCCGCGCCAGAGTGGCTGCGTCCCCTCCTGGAAGCGGTCGACAAAGATCCCGCGAAACGATGGACGACTGAGGAAACGCGCGCCTTCGGCGTCGATCCGGCGCGGGCGCGGCGGTGGTTCCAGTCCCGCCACGGGATGACCTTCCTTGCCTTTCTCCGGGCGCGGCGGCTCGGGCACGCCTTTTCCCGCATCCGCGGGGGAGCGGCGGTCACCGACTCGGCCATGGAGGCTGACTTCGACTCGGTGAGCGGTTTCTGCGAGGCAATGCGGCGCGCCACGGGACATTCACCGCGCGAAGCCCGCGGCCGCCACGCCCTGCGGGTGGCGCAGGTGCCCTCCCCGCTCGGCCCGGTCATGGTCGCCGGGGACGAGGACGCCGTCTATCTGGTCGAGTTTTGGGACCGGCGCATGCTGGAGCAGCAGTTTGCCACTCTTGAGAAGCGGCTGGACGCCGTCTTCTTTCCCGGCGAACCCGACCCCGTACGGCGGATCCGCGATGAACTCACCGCCTACTTCGCCGGCGACCTGCGGCAGTTCACCACACCGCTGCGGTATCCCGGCAGCGCGCACCAAGAGCAGGTCTGGAAGGCCCTGACGGAGGTGCCCTACGGCAAAACGCGCACCTACGGCGAGCTGGCACAACAGATCGGACGCCCCTCCGCCGTCCGGGCCGTTGCGCGCGCCGTGGGCGAGAACCGCCTCGCCATCGTTCTGCCCTGCCACCGCATCGTCGGCGCCGACGGGCGGCTCACCGGCTACGGCGGCGGTCTCTGGCGCAAGCGGTTCCTCCTCGCCCACGAGGGCGGACAGGAACCGGGGCGCATTTGAAACGTGCATAGCTGCGGCGAGGTCCGGTGTTGCGCCCGAACCTCCGCCACTCCATGTGGTAGAGCAAATGGCTGAACCGTGGAAGAATCAGTACGGACCCGAAATCCCCCGCCGGATTGCGGAAATGGTCGCCGCAGTCCATCCGCCGTTCGACCACGCGGCCTTTCTGCGCGACGCTCTTGGCGGCTATGAGGCACTGGAGCTGATGGACCGCGGCCGCCGCATCGCCGAGGCGCTGCGCACGCACCTCCCCTCCGGTTACGGCGAGGCAGTCCGCATCATCGTCGCTTCTGCGGCGGTGCCGGTGGCTCGGGATGACGGCCCCATGTCCGGTTTTCTCTTTTTGCCGCACACCTTGTTCGTGGGCACCTACGGCCTTGGTCACTTCGAAGAGTCCATGGCCGCGCAGTACGAACTGACGCAACGCTTCACCGCCGAGTTCAGCATCCGTCCCTTCCTCGAAAAGTTCCCGGATGCCACGCTGGAGCGCTTGCGGGCGTGGGCGCGCGACCCGGACCAACACGTGCGCCGCCTCGTCTCGGAGGGTACGCGTCCCCGGCTTCCGTGGGCAGCGCGCCTGCGCCGCTTCCAGATGAACCCGCGGCCGGTGATCGCCCTGCTGGAATTGCTGAAGGACGATCCGGAACTCTACGTGCGGCGGTCCGTTTCAAATAACCTGAACGACATCGGCAAGGACCATCCGGACCTGCTGGTGGAAACCGCTCGGCACTGGATGGAGGGAGCTTCCCCCGACCGCCGCCGCTTGGTCCGCCACGCCCTGCGCTCCGCCGTCAAGCGCGGTGATCCGGCGGCGCTCGCAGTGCTCGGATACGGGAGCGGTGCGCAAGTCTCGGTTCGCAACCTCTCCGTGACCCCGGCCCGCGTCCGCAAGGGCGGATCGGTGACACTTGCCTTTGAGGTGGTCTCCTCCGCCAACCACCCCCAGCAGGTCCTCGCCGACTTCCGTGTCCACTACGTCAAAGCCAACGGTACAACGCGCCCGAAGGTCTTCAAACTCCGCGAAGTGGAACTGGCGCCGGGCGGGTCCGTCTCCCTCCAGAAAAGCGTTTCCCTAAAGGAGATGAGCACCCGGCGACACTATCCCGGCGTCCACCGGATCGACATCCTCCTCAACGGAAAACCGCATCCGGCGGCGTCATTCGAACTGACCGGGTGAGCGGTCAGTCCGCTTGATTCGCCGTCCGCCCGTTGGACGAAGCCGCCGCTTCGAGACCGAAGCGGTAGAGAATACCGCGCCCCGTGGCATCCCGCGACCGCCCGAAAGCCTCAATGCCCCCGTGCACGGCGACGCCGTAGAGGGTGTCCCCGAAGAGCGCGGGCGTCCCCACCGGTGTGCCGCCGGCGATTCCGCCCGAAAAAGTGTGCAGCACCCCAAAATCGCTTCCGTCCGTACGGAGGGAGTAAAGGACCCCGGAAATCCCCGATCCGTTGTTGTCCGTCCCCTGCGCGACGCCGAAAAGCCGCTCCCGCGCGGGATCGAAGAACGGCGGACTGTCCGGTTTGCCGCCCGTGGCCTCCGCTTCGGCAAAGGCGTGCAGCACCCTGTATTCACCGCTCGAGAGGTTGTAGGAGAAAACCACGCCGAGGTCCGAGGCATCGCCCACGTTGCCGAAGGTTGCGCCAAAGAGAAGATCGCCGCCGTCGTGTGAAAGATTGCCGAAAGGCGTCGACCCGCGCCGCCCGCCCTCGAAGCGGTGCAACACCTCCAGCGCCGAACCGTCCAACCGCGCGCGGAACAAGGTGCCGTAGTGTCCGTCCGCATGGTGTCCGTAGTCCGAGGCAAGGCCGTACAGCCAGTCGCCGTCGCGGAAGAGCTGCCCGAGCGGGTGCCGCCCTGTCTCCGCCGTGAGGCTGTAGAGCAGGCGGAACTCCATGGCGCGCAGATCAAACGCATAGAGCGCCCCGCCCCACCGGCTCTCGCCTCCATGAAACGAAGTGCCGTAGAGCGTCTCACCCACGCGCACCGGCGAGGCGTGTGGGTAGAATCCGTTGCCCGCCTCCGCCGCAAAGGTATGGAGCACCTCGTACGAGCCGGTGATGCGGTCGAGCCGGTAGAGCACACCCTGCCCGCGCGGACCGCCGTTCTTTGTCGCCCCGTAGACCGCGCGGGCCTCAACGAGCAATCCCTCCATCGGCGTGCGTCCGTCAATCCCGTTGAAGTGATGGAGCACCTGCAGCGCGCCGCTCTCCGGAGTGAGCGTAAACAACACCCCCGCGCCTTCCCGGCCCCCGTGGCTTGCGGAGCCGAAGAGTACGCCGCCGGACGCGGTAAGGCCGGACAGCGGCAGTGTCCCGCGTTCCCCTTCGAACACCTGAAGGGTGCGGAAACCGGCCGGCCCGCCGTACGTTTCCGCCGCAGCCCCGAGACCGGTCGAAAGAAGTATGCCGGTGCCAAACGCGGCGATGAATATTTGCAACCTCCTCAATGAAATAGAAAACGTGTGAAACATCACTCGATCTTGCACAGAGTCTACGCCCCTCCGCTGCCGCGGAGTCAACTCATTCCATCGGTAAAGGCGCGTTTCCACCGCCGCCGGTTCGCCTTTCACAAACTTGCCGGATACGGTGAAAATTTGACGAACCGCCGCGCGCCGCGTTCTTCGGTGATCGCATGAATTTTGGGTTGTGCCTTCACGCTCCCGGCACTTCTATTCGCGCCCCAATGACCGATACCGCACAACAGGGAGTGCTCGCGCTCGAAGACGGCAGCGTCTTCCGCGGCACGGGATTCGGGGCACGGACAACCGTTGTCGGCGAAGCCGTATTCAACACGTCGATGACGGGCTATCAGGAGATCCTCACGGATCCCTCCTACTTCGGCCAGATCGTGGCCATGACCACCCCCCAGATCGGCAATTACGGAGTCAACAGCGAAGACGAGGAGTCGGACGGCCCCAAAGTCGCCGGTTTTGTCGTGCGCGAGTGCAGTCCGGTCGTGAGCAACTGGCGCTCCGCCGAGCCGCTGCCCGACTACCTCGACCGTCACGGAATCCCGGGCCTCGAAGGCGTCGACACCCGTGCGCTGACCAAGCGCATCCGCGTGCACGGCGCCATGAAAGCATGCCTCAGCACCGAGGGCATCAGCGACGAAGAAGCCGTCAAGCGGGCCCGCGAATGGCCCGGCCTCGTGGGCATCGACTATGTGAAGGAAGTCACCTGCCGCGAGCCCTATAAATTCGAACCCGAACCGCGCGACGCCACCTTCTCCATTCCCGGCACCACATTGAGCCGCAGAAACAGCGACGACGACCGCAAGAGGAAGCGCTATCCCATCGTCGCCATCGACATGGGGCTCAAACGAAATATTCTGCGCATGCTCCACAACGTCGGGTTTGATATCACAGTTGTACCCGCCACCGCCACGCCGGAAGAAATCCTCGCGCACAACCCGAAGGGCCTCTTCATCTCCAATGGCCCCGGCGATCCGGCAGCCGTCACCTACGCGCACAAAAGTGTCGCAGGGCTTCTGCCCAAACTGCCGACGTTCGGCATTTGCATGGGCCATCAGATCATTTCCCACGCCCTCGGCGCGGACACCGTGAAACTCAAGTTCGGTCACCGCGGCGGCAACCAGCCGGTCAAAAACATCGAAGACGGGTTCGTCGCCATCACCGCGCAAAACCACGGCTTTGCCTCCACCAAGGAGGAGATCGAGCGGTGCGGTGCCGTCGTCACCGAAATCAATCTCAACGACAAGACGGTCGCCGGTCTGCGCCACAAGACGCTCCCGGTCTTCAGCGTGCAATACCACCCGGAGGCCTCCCCCGGACCGCACGACAGCGACCCGCTCTTCGACAAGTTCTACGCAGCCGTCGCCCGCGCGGCGGAAAAGGAATGAGCGCCCGCCGCTGCCCTCACCGGCGGCGGAACAGTCCACTGAAAAATCCGCCCCGCCGTTCCTTTTCATCAAGGCGGATCTCCAGAACTTCGCCTTTTCTCGGCGGCGGACTCGCAAAGCGGCGAACAACCTCAGAATAGATCACCGGCTTGCGGAAATACGGAATATCCTCGCGTTCCAGCACGGCGACATCCGCCACCGTCAGGCAGCCCGAAACCACCACGGTGGGAATGGTGCATCCCGCCCGAACGCGCTCAATGATGAAATCAATCCCCTCGCCGTCCGGCAGACGGTGGTCCGCGATAATCAAGTCCAGCCGCGCCTCCGGATTCTCCAGAAAGCGGGCCGCTTCCTCCAGATTGCAGACGGTTTTCACAGTGTTGCCGAGGTTCCGCAGCTGGATGGCCGCGACCTCGCTCAACGCCTCTTCGTCTTCAATCAATAGAATGTTCATTTTCACAAACCGCGGCGTTTCACCGGCGGCACAGCCCTTCGCCGAGACCGTATCAACAAGAAAAGGATGCATATTTCCAACGTCTTTGAAAGAAAATTCCCTCACCTCATCGCCGCCCACCACGCGAGGGCGACGAACCCTGCAGCGAGGGCGAGCGAGCGCCACTGCGTGACCCGACGAAAAGGCGTGTCACGGGCGAGGGCTCCGACGCAAAACCCAAGCGGTATCCCCGCCGCGAATCCGAAGAGGTGGGCGGTGACGTCGGTGCGCCCGTCGCCGCCCGCACCGAACCAGCCGAGAAGGACCGCCCCGGCGAGGAGGGGCGCGATCCACGCGCGTTTCTCCGTGCGCCGCCGGCGTCCCGCGCGGTTGCCCAGCGGCATCGCCGCGAGTGCCCCGACAACTGCGAACACAGCCGTCGAGGCCCCGACGGAAAGGTGCTCGCCGGGATAGTGAAACCATGCGTTGAGGGCGTTGCCCGCCGCGCCGCCCCCCACGGCGATGAGGGCCGCAATGCCCGCGCCCGTTGCCCGGCTGAGGACATAGTACAAGGCACCTCCGAGCACGGCGTTGGAGGCGAGATGCGCGCCCCCGGCGTGCAACGTAAGCGCGGTGAAAACCTGCCACCACGCGCCTTCGCCAAGGACCTCCATGGCCGAAAGCCGCCCGGCTTCGGTCCAGCCCGCGACGGAAAGCGAAACCATGTGGAAGGCGGCAAGCACCCCCGCCCACGCGACCGCCGCCGCATACGGCGTGGGGTGGTCGGGCAGGGTCAGCGGAACCGGCGGCCAGAAGCGCTGCTCCCTGCGGTAGAGGTCCATGTGCCGCCGTACGCGGTCCGCATGCTGCGGCGAGACAAAGAGCGCGTAGCCACCATCCGTCTCGCGCTCTACCCAATACGCCGCACCCTGACTCAGCGCCACGAGTCCATACTCGTGCGCCTTCCGCGCCGACGGGTAGCGCCCAAGCGGTTCGCGCTCCGGGGGCGTCCGCGGACTCTCTTCGGTGGACTCATTCACACCCCCATCCGTGGCCGAACAGGCCAAGCGCGGCAACCCGGAAAGCGGTGTTGATCCATCTCCGCCAAGCCGCGACGCAAGGGGAGTTTCGCTACAGCGAAGAAGCCACGCCCCTTGCTCTAGGCCTTGACGCCGCCGCGCTCCCAGCGCTCCAGGAAGGCGGCGAGTTCTTCCACCGACGCGCTGCGCGCCTCGCGCACAAAGAAACCCGAGGAGGCCGCAGCGAGGCGCAGCCGCTCGCGGGGCGGAAAATCCAACAGCAATCCGAGAGCGTAACCGGCATTGAAGCGGTCGCCCGCGCCGGTACTCTTGCGCGGCATTGCGCAGAACGGTCCCTCCGCCGAGGCATCGCCCTCCGGTCCGCTGACAGCCGCGTAGCGGATCCAGTGGACCACGACTTCGTCGATACCGAGGGAGGCGCGCAGCCGTTTGGCCTGTTCGGCGACGGAGGCTTCCGCGTTTTCCGCCTTTTCCAGACCGAGCAGACCGCAGAGGAGATTGGCCTCGTTACCGTTGACCCCGAGAGTGAGTTTCGCCCCGCCTTTCGCCAAGAGCGGGAGGGTCTCCAGCATAGCGCGGATATCGTCGCCGGAGCGCGACGAGGGATCGACCAGATCGATAAAAATCCGTTTTCCCGACGGCAGCGCGCCAAACACCTCGTCGGCGAGCACACGCCAGACTTCCGTCATGCGCGGATAGAGGGACCAGTTGGTCATGGCGATCAAGCCCGCCTCCTTGCAGGCGGCGGCGTAGGCACCGTCCTTCAGGCAACCGCGCACGTGGGCGGCGTCAAAATCCCCGAGCTGGCGCACCGCACTGAACATGAGCTTTCCGTCGGTGAACTCAAAAGCCAGCGTGCGGCCCGGTTCGTCGCCCCACGAGTACACACTGCGACACCGCTCCGTCATAGCCGCAAAGGCGGGATGCACGGGATCGCCGAGGGTGGCGAAGAGGTCGACGGGAATCCCATAGCCAAGGAGGCCGTCGCCCATATTCACGGCACATCCGCCGGGGTCGACGTTGTTCACCGTGATCTCGCGCAGGCTGCTGTGCCCCGCCGCGGCGGAAATGAGACCGCCGAAGGTTTTGATGTCGGGGACGGGCGTGAAGTTCTCAAGGTCCTTGCGCTCTTTGACGACCGTTATCATCTCATCGACAAATCCGTCGAAGCCGATGACGACCGGCAGTGAAGAAAGGCGCGCCGCACGCGCGCGCATTTCCAGGGATAGTTCACTCATATCTGTGGTTGTTCAGGTTTGGGAATCGGCACGGGTCCACTACGCTCACGGCGACGGGAACCTACGCTCAACCGATCCTGCGACACCTATTCGTCCGTTTTCGAGCAAAACCAGCGGAAATTGACACCGGGAACGAATCCCTCCACATTTCCCGCTTATGAAAGTGTGGCTGGCGGTCGTCGTGCTCTTCGCGGGAATGGTTTTCCCGCGCTGCTGCTGCGATGCCGTGCGGACTGCGTCCGGTCCTTCGCCCGCACCCGCTGGATGCTGCGGTGAGCCCGCGCCCGCGGAACAAGCGCCCTGCCCGTCCGGCGGCGGCTGCGCTCTTGAAGGCTGCAACCAGCCCCCGGAAGCGGCGGTCCCCGGCAAAGGCGTTTTCGCCGCATCTTCCGCCCTGCCCGTCCGCGCACCCTTGCTTTCCGCGGATTTGCCGCGCCCGGCGTCGCGGACGTCGGCCCCCGGCTTCACATCCCTACAGGCGGATCCCGTGCCCAAACGGCACGTGCACTGTGTCTACTTGATCTGACCGACTACCGCAACCGTCGGTCTTTCCGTTGTTTCCACGCGGTCTAAAGAAGCGCGCTCGCGGCGCGGTGCCATGGAAGGTGCCGCGCCGATCCGATGCGGCTCCCTGCCCATGACTTTCCGCCGTCCGACCGGAACCGCTGCTCAGAGAGGCAGGTAATCCGAAAGTGGAGCAGGCGTCCCGCCTGCTGTTTGCTCCTCCATCCCTCCCGCCCGTTTACCCGTCCCACCATTCCTGATGAACAAACGATTTTCACCTATTGCACTCAGTTTTCTATACTCTGCTTTCGCGGCGACGGCTGCCTCGCTGCCGTCCACCGCCGGACCGGAGGATCTTGTCGCCTACGCGCTGGAGCACAACGCGTCCCTTGCCGCCGCCGGTGCGCGGACCGAGGCCGGGCGCGAGCGGGTGCCGCAGGCGCGCGCCCTGCCCAATCCCGAACTCATGTACAGCCACTACATCCAGCGCATGGACGTGCGCCAGTCCATCGGCGTGCGGCAGGCCTTCCCCTATCCGGGCACACTCGCGCGGCGGGCCTCCGTGGCGGAAAGGGAAGCGGAGGTGCGCGCCATGGACGCCGCGTCGCTGCGCCGCGTTCTTGCCGACGAAATCATCCGCACCTACGCCAATCTCGCCTACATCGACGCGACCCTCCGCATCCTCGGCGACAACATCAGTATCCTCGAACGCATCGAGCAGTCGGTCGAGGCGCGCATTGAAGCCGGTGACGGAAGCGGCGCGGCCCTCATCCGCGCGGAGATCGCCCGTGCGCGCCTCGAAGACGAACGCGCCGCGCTTGAAGCCCGCATTCCGCCGCTGCGGGCACGCATGAACCGTTTCCTCGGCCGGGCGCCGCACGAGGGCCTGCCTTCCTTGAAACCGCTCGAAGCAGCGGTCGCGGAAACTTCCGCCCGGAACGACGGCCCCGGCGGACTCGCCGCCCATCCCGATCTCGAAGGCCTCGAACGGGCCATCGAGGGACGCCGCGAGGCGGTTGAACTGGCACGCCGCGAGGGACGCCCCGGATTCGCCCTCGGGGCCGAGTGGATGGACACCGTGTCGGGCAAACGCGAGGAGGTGATGGTCACCCTCGGGATCAGCCTGCCGCTTTGGCGGGAACGCTACCGCGCGGGCGAACGCGAGGCCCGCGCCGAACGCCGCGCCCTCGAAGCGGAGCGGCGCGACCGCCGCTACCGCCTCGAAGCGGAGTTCCGGGAAGCGGCGGATCTGCATGAAGACGCCCTCCGCCGCGCCGCCCTCTACGGCGACCGCCTCCTCCCGCGCGGGCGGCAGGCGCTGGAGGCGGAGGAGGCGGCCTACGCGGGCGGACGGGGCGACCTCCTCGACGTTCTCGACGCGCAGCGCGTCCTTCTCGAACTCCAACAGGCGCACGACGCCGCCCTCGCCGACATCCTGCGCTCCCGCGCGACCCTGATCCGCCTCCTCGGCGACTCCTGAACCCTCAAACGAATCTCATTTCCCATGAACAATAAGGACAACCCTCCCGGCAACGACGGACAATCCCGGCAGCCGGAACCGCATCCCTCGGCTTCCGCCGGGCGCGCGCCTGCCTCTGCCACACCGCATTCGCCGCAGGCGGCGGGACCCCGCACCGCGACCTTGGTTGTCGTTCTCGTCTCGGCATTCATCTTCCTTGTCCTCGGCATCCTCCTCGCCGACCCCGTCAAGGGCCTGTGGGGATGGATGACCGACCGCGTGACGGCCGAGGACGGTCCCGACGCCGACGACGGCCAGTGGTATATCAGCGGCATGCACCCGTGGATCATCCGCCCTGAGCCGGGGCACTGCCCGGTCTGCGGTATGGAGCTTACGCCCCTGAGTCCGGACATGCTCACCGGCGACCTCTCCATTGATCCGCAGATTGTGCAGAACATCGGTGTGCGCCTCGCGGAAGTGACGCGCGGGCCGTTCCGCACCACCCTGCATACGGTGGGGACCGTCGAAGCCGATGAGCGCACCCGTCGCGAAATCGTGCTGCGCGCCCCTGGATACATCGAGACCGCACACATCCGCTACGTCGGCCAACCGGTAAAACGCGGCGCTCCCCTCGCCGAAATCCACAGCCCCGACATCCTCTCCGCCCTGAGCGAGCTGCGCGCCTTCGCCCGGTCAAATCCCGACGGCGCCGAGGCGCGCGCGACACGGGAGCGGCTGCGCGTGCTCGGCCTGACGCGCGAACAGGTCGCGGAAATCGAGGCCTCCGGCGAGGTGCCGTGGACCGTCACGCTCAAGAGCCCGGTGGACGGCGTCGTGATGAATCTGGATGCCTTTGAAGGCCAGTGGGTGCCGGAGGGAGGACGCCTTGCGGAGATCGCCGACCTCACCCGCGTGTGGGTTCTCGCCACCGTGTTCGAGAGTCATCTGGAGCGCGTGCGCGAAGGGATGCGCGGGGTCGCGCGCATCGCCCACCGTCCCGCCGACCGGCTCGAAGGCGAGGTGGCTTACCTCTACCCGACGCTCGACCCGCGCACCCGCCAGGGGCGCGTGCGCCTCGAATTTGCCAACGAGGACGGGCGGCTCAAGCCCGGCATGTTTGTCCGCCTCGAGCTGGACGATTCCGGCGAGGACGATGTTCTCCAAGTGCCGCGCGAGGCCGTGCTCGACACCGGCACGCGCCAAATCGCCTATGTCAGCCGCGGCGGCGGCCGCTTCGAACCGCGCGAGGTGCGCGCGGGCCGTGAGAGCGAAGCCGGTATGCTGGAAATTTTTGAAGGTCTCGCGGCGGGCGAGCCGGTGGTCGTCAGCGGTCAGTTCCTCCTCGACAGCGAGAGTCGACTTCGCGAATCACTTCTCAAACTCGTCATGGGCGAAACCGCTGCGGAGCAGCGCGTCGAAGCGCCGGTCGACGCCGAACCCGCCCTCGGGGAAATGCCCGCCGATCTCGCGCAAGCCCTCGGCGAAATGCTCGACGGTTACCTCGCCGCCGCCGCACCGCTCGTCGACGACCACATCGACGGCGTGCGCGACGCCGCCCGCAAGATGCGCGACGCCGCGCGGCAACTCGGTGATCTCGACGGACTCCCGGACGACGTCGCTTCCGTTCTCGGGGCGGAAGCCGGACGCATCGCCGCATCGGCGGAGGGTTTGGCCGAGGCCGGTTCACCCCGCCGCGCGCGCATTGCCCTGCGCGATCTCAGCGATGCCCTGCGCGCGGTCGTGCGGGCCACCGGTCTGCCGCCGGACTACGCTCAGGAGATCCATGAAGTGCGGTGCCCCATGTTCCCCGAAATGGGGGAGAACGCATGGTGGTTCCAGACGGACACGACCGTCGCCAATCCCTACATGGGCCAGTCCATGCTCACATGCCACGACGCCCGTTTCGCCCTGCCCCGCGCCGGAGAACGCCTAGGTGACCGCGACGAACCCGACGACCCCGCGCCGGAAGCGGATGAGGAGGACCGCGAAGTCGCCCGCGGCGAAGTCACGGATTTTCCGGAAATGTCGCTGCCCGAAGAGGGCCGGAGCGCCCTCGCCCGCGCCCTGCGCGCCTACCTCGCCATCGGCACAACCCTCGTCGGCGACAGCATCGGGGGCGTCGCCGCCGAAGCGGAGACCCTCCGCGACGGCCTCCGCGACGTGACCGACGCAGGCACGGAAGAAGACGCCCACGCCTTCCACAAGGACGACGTTCTCGAGCGGTCGCGCCGAGCCGCCGCCTTCCTCATCGAAACGGACAGCCTCGAAGACGCGCGCATGGCCTTCGCCATTCTTGGCGAAGAGTTGGTCGGCCTCCTCGAAGCGGCGGGGGTTCCACCGGAGATCGAGGCGGATCTTATCGCCGCACGGTGCCACATGTATCCGGAATTCGGTGACAACGGCTGGTGGATCCAGAAGGACGGCGACCTCGAAAATCCGCTCTGGGGACCCGCCATGCTGCGCTGCGCCGACCTCACGCGCCCGCTCGCAAGGGCAGACAACGGGGGACGTCCCGGCCAAGACAACAACGGCCACGGGGGGCACAGCCATGATTGAGCGCATCATCGACGGCTCCATCCGCAACCGCGCGCTTGTGCTGCTCCTCGCGGGGGCGCTCACCGCCCTCGGCGTGTGGTCGATGCGCAACATCACGGTCGACGCCATTCCCGACCTCTCCGACGTGCAGGTGGTCGTCGTCACGGAGTATCCGGGGCAGGCCCCGCAGGTCGTCGAGGACCAGGTGACCAATCCCCTTGCCCGCTCCCTCATGGCCGTGCCCGACGCGCGCGATGTGCGCGGCTACAGCATGTTCGGGGTGAGCTTTGTCTACATCCTCTTCGAAGACGGCACCGACCTCTACTGGGCCCGTGCCCGCGTCCTTGAGCAACTGAGCACAATCGCCCCCCGCCTGCCCTCCGACGCCCGTCCGCAACTCGGCCCGGACGCCACCGGCGTGGGATGGGTTTTTCAATACGTCCTCACCTCGGGCCTGTATTCACCGGAATACCCGAACGGCTTCTGGCACGATCCGGAGACAGACACATGGCACACGGATGTCGACGGTCTCTCCTCCGCCGAGCGCGCACGGCTCACGCGGGTGCGCGCTTTTCCCGCCAACGGAGAAAGACGGGAGTGCCCGGTCTCCGGAGTGGCCCTGCGCGACGCCGATATCGACATCAGCGAGTTGCGCGCCCTCCAGGACTGGTTTCTGCGCTACGAACTCACGGCCGTCTCCGGTGTGAGCGAGATCGCCACCGTCGGCGGGTACGAAAAGCAATACCAAGTGACCGTCGATCCGGCGGCCCTCCTTGCCTACGGACTGACTTTCGGCGAGGTGGCGCAAGCCATCCGGCTGTCCAATGTCGAGACGGGCGGGCGTTCCCTTGAGATCAGCGAAACCCAATACATGGTGCGGGGCCGCGGATACCTCGGCACACTGGACGAGGATGTTCTCGCCGGTGTCTCCGAAGATGCCGTCGCCACGATGCGCCTGCGCTCCGCACAGGTGCGCGCCGACCTCGAAGCCGTGCCGCTGGGCGTGGGCGACGGCGGCGTACCCGTCCTTCTCGGCGAAGTCGCGACGATCCGCCTCGGGCCGGAAATCCGCCAAGGCATTGTCGACTGGAACGGCGAGGGCGAAGCCGTCGGCGGCATCGTTGTCATGCGCTTCGGCGAGAACGCGCGCGACACTATCGCCCGCGTGAAAGAGCGCCTCGCCGATCTCGAGACCGGCCTGCCGCCGGGCGTGGCTGTCGAAGTGGGCTACGACCGCTCCGACCTCATCGACCGCTCCATCGGCACCCTGCGCACCACCCTCCTCAAGGAGATGCTGGCGGTCGGGCTCGTCATGGTCTTCTTCCTCCTGCACGTGCGTTCCGCGCTGGTGGCCGGACTCGTTCTGCCCACCGCCGTCATGGTCAGCCTCACGGCCATGTACTTCCTTGGAATCAACGCCAACATCATGAGCCTCGGCGGCATCGCCATCGCCATCGGCGTAATGGTCGATTGCTCGATCATCATGGTGGAGAACGCCCACAAGCACATGGAGGCGGAGAAATCCGCTGTCGCGGCGGGCGCGAAGCCGCGGCCTCCGGCATTGGTCATCTCCGAGGCCGCGCGGGAGGTCGGCCCCACGCTGTTCTTCAGTCTCCTCGTCATCACGATCAGCTTTCTGCCGATTTTCATCCTTGGCGAACAGTCGGGCCGCCTCTTCAAACCGCTCGCCTACACAAAGACCTTCGCCATGGCGGCGGCCTCCCTTCTCGCCGTCACCCTCACGCCCGTGCTTATGGTCTACTTCGTGAAGGAGCGCGTCCTGCCCGGCACATGGTCGGCCGCGTGGCGCTGGGGAGTGCCGCTCCTCGCGGCGGGCGTGCCCGCCGCCGCGCTCGCCCTCGCACCCCTCGGGGACTTCGAGCCGTGGCGCACATGGATCGTGGTCGGCTGGATCGCGCTGATCCTCATCCTTCTCCTTCCGCAGTCCATCCCGCAGGAAGACCGCAATCCGGTGACACGCTTTCTCGAATGGATCTACACTCCGGTATTGGCGCTTTCCATACGGTTCCGCATCCCCCTCCTGCTCGCCGCCGTCGCCGCCGTCGTCATCACCGCGCTGTGGCCCCTGCGGCAACTGGGCACGGAATTCATGCCGCCCCTCGAAGAAGGCGACCTCCTCTACATGCCCACCACGGTCGAGCCGGGCCTGAGCATGACCAAAGCCCTCGAACTCTTGCAGCAGACGGACAAAATCATCGCCGCCTTCCCCGAAGTGAAGGCCGTGAAAGGCAAGATCGGCCGAGCCGAGAGCGCGACCGACCCCGCCCCGCTCAACATGATCGAGACGACGATCACCCTGCACCGCGACCCGAAGAAGTGGCGGCATGTGCCGCAGCCCCGCTTCTTCAGCAACTGGCCGGGGTGGGCGCGCTGGCTCCCCGCCAAGGTCTTCACCGAATCACGCCCCATCACTGTCGACGAGCTGATCTACGGCTTCGACCTGCCCGGCGGCGGACGCGTGCCGGGCCTCGACTCCGCCGCGCAGATACCGGGACTCGCCAACTCATGGACGATGCCCATCCGCACGCGTATCGACATGCTCTCGACAGGGTTCCGCACGCCCGTCGGCATCAAACTCATGGGACCCGACCTCGGCATACTGGCGCGCCTCGCCAACGAGGCGGAGCAAGCCATCTCCACCGACCCCTTTCTCAGCGGACACACCTCAAGCGCCTACGCCGAACGCACGGAGGGGGGCAAGTATCTCGACATCACCCCCGACCGCGCGGCTCTCGCCCGCTACAACCTGTCCGTCGCCGCCTTTCAGGAGACGGTCTCAGGCGCCATAGGGGGCATGCCCGTGACCGAAACAGTCGAAGGGCTGGAGCGCTACACGGTCAACCTCCGCTACCCGCGCGAATGGCGCGACAACCTGCCGATGCTGCGGCAGGTTCTTGTCGCGACACCCGCCGGGCCGCAGGTCCCTCTCGGCGAATTGGCGGAGCTGCGCCTGCGCGAGGGTCCGCCCATGATCCGCAGTGAAAACGCCCGGCCCTCCGCGTGGGTCTACATCGATATTACCGGCATTGACGTCGGCACCTACGTCGAAGAAGCGCGGCGCGTCGTCGCGCGCGAGGTGGACTTGCCGCCGGGCTACTCCCTCGTCTGGTCGGGACAGTTTGAATACATCCAGGCCGCCCGCCAGCAGTTCATGGTGGCCATACCGCTCACCCTCGTCGGGATTGTCCTTCTTCTCTATCTCGCGACGCGGAGCTGGGCGCGCGTCTTCCTCATCTTCACCACCCTCAGTTTCAGCGTCATCGGGGCGATTTGGTTCCTCTGGCTCCTCGACTACAACATGTCCGTCGCCGTCGTCGTGGGCATCATCGCCCTCCTCGGGCTCGACGCGGAGACCAGCCTCATCATGCTTCTGTACCTGGATACCAGCTACAAACGGTTCAAGAAGGAAGGAAAAATTGTCGACCGCGACGCGCTCTGGCGGGCCGTCCACCACGGCGCCGTGCAGCGCATCCGCCCGAAGACCATGACCGTTCTCACCACCATCGCCGGTCTCATGCCGCTCATGTTCGCCAGCGGCGCCGGCGCCGACACCATGAGCCGCCTCGCCGCCCCCATGATCGGCGGCCTCGTCACCAGCTTCCTCCTCGAACTCATCATCTACCCCGCCGTCTACTACCAAGCCCGCCTCCGCGAACTGGAACGCCGCTGACCGCTTCACGACACAAGGGCTTGCTCCGCAGGGACGCGAATGGTTTCGCCCCTGCATGGAATCACGGCCGTGGATCGGTGTCGACGGGTGCCGGGGCGTTGAAGAGGGATTCGATGCGGGCGAGGTTCCGCTCGGCCTCATGATAACCGGGTTGCAAGCGGACAGCCTCGGCAAAATGCTGTCTTGCCTCTGCGAGTTGGCCGCTTTCGGCAAGAGCGGCTCCAAAGTTGTTGTGCAACTCGCTGTTTTCCGGATGCCGCTCCAGCGCGAGGCGGTAGACGGCAATGGCTTCGCCGAATGCGCGGTCCCGGTGGAAGCTGAAAGCGAGTCCGCGCAGAGCACGCAGTTCCTCCGGAAGGATGCGCACCGCCTCCCGGAAATGATCGCGGGCAGAGCGCAGCCGGTTTTGCCGCAGGAGCGCTTCGCCCAAGCGAATGCGCACCTCGGCGTTGCCTGGATTCCACTCCATTGCCGCTTCCAGCGCAGCCTGGGCGGACGTCGGCTCGCCTGCCTCTTCCCGCGCGGCCGCCTGGCGTAGCAGGGCGCTGGCGGCGATGTCCCCGAGGTTCTGTTGCTGAATGCGGAGCGCTTCCAGACGCAGGTCTTCCCCCTCTCCGAGGAGGATACCCGCAGGCAAAGGGGAAAGATGATCACGGAGGTGCCGGGCGAGCACGATTTCCCGGCCCTCCAAGGCGTGCATGCCGGCGGTGGCGTAATCCAGCCATGGTCGGTCGTCGCGGAGCGGCCCGCCACCAGCGGCGATGCGGGCAAGATCCTCCGGTCCGGCCAAAAAGCCGCCTGCGAAAACCGCCGGATGCCGCAGCGCCTCCACCGCCCCGCCCCAATAGGCAAAATCGAGATCGGCAAACACGTCCGGCAGGCGGGCGGCAGCCAAGGGGAAGTCCGGCCGCCAGGGAAAGGTGTCCGCATTCGCACCGATGAGGAGCACCTCCGCGGTGTTATACCAGAGGACACTCTGCGGAAACACTTCAAGAAAGGTCGCGACCGCTGCGCGGAACTCATCCGGGGAAAAGAACGGCAGCGGCAGAAATTGCACGAGCAAGCCGCCCGGTTTGAGTTGTTCGCGGGCCTGCGCATAGGCTTCCGCCGTATAAAAATAGGCCACGCCGGGGCGGAAGATCTGCCCCAGCTCAAGGGAAATGATGTCGTATTGACCGCGCGCGTGGCGCAGGTAGAGGCGGCCGTCCTCCACAATCAAGCGTGTGCGCGGATCCTCCGCCCACGCCGAGTCAAAGTGACGGCGGACAAATTCGAAAATAGCCGGTTCAATGTCGATGCAATCCAAGCGCCGGATACCGTGCATGAGAAAGCGCGACGCGGTCTGCCCGGTGCCGACGCCCACGAGGAGCACGTCCTCCGGCCCTGCGTGCAGGAGGGCGGGAATGTGCGCGGAGAGCGCCTGGTGATTCTTCTGGTCCTCCCCCTGCCACCAGCGGTCGATTTCGAGCGATTGGACCGCGCCGCGCCGGACAACGGCCAAGTTGGCCCCGTAGCCTTCACGGTAATCGACCAGCTCGCCGCCCCCTGGTTCAGTGAGGAAATCCACCGGCAACCGCGTTTGGCCCGGCCACACGAAGGCGAACCAAAGGGCCAGCGCCCCCGCTAAGAGGAGGGAGTCCTGCTTGCGCACCGCCCCACCCCGAGGATCCAGTCCCCACCATGCGATGGTCCCGACAAGGAGGCCGGGAAAGGTGGTCAGCCAAATGGCGGTTTGCAGACCTGCATGGGGCAGGACCGCAAAACCGAGGGTCAGTGCACCGAGGACGCCGCCGAGCGTATTGGCGGCGGCGGCATATCCCGCGCCCCCGGCGGCTGACGACCGTCCGCCCATGACCAAACGCACCGCCACCGGAAAAGACGCTCCCCCGAGCACCGAAGGGATGAGCAACAGCAACGCGCAGACCCGCAGATCGCTCCCGAGCGACCACCACAGGGACGCGGGCAAGGCCATGAGCCCGGCCACGCTCAGGGCGGACAATACCTGAAGGCCGCCGAAGACACGGGCGATGCGGGCCTCCCGCACCATCAGCCAAGCCGCCAGCCAACTCCCCAAAACGATCCCCAGCAACACAACCGTCAGAACCAGCGTATAGGTGTAGACCGTGTTCCTGATGACAAGAGAGAGAAATCGAAACCAAACCACCTGCAACCCAAGGCCGGTAAACCCGACGGCAAAGTACAAGATCAAAACCAGTGCGCGGGGCGACGTCGCGCCATCACCTCCACCCTCCGGCGACTTGCGAACAGGGGCCATTGCCCGGCGCGCAAACGGAATGACAAGCACAAGGCCCCCAAAGAGCACGCTCAAGCCCGCCGCGATCTGCAGGGACCGGGCCAACCCGAGGTGCGGCAGGAGGAGAAAACCCGCCGTGGCCGCACCGACGGCCGCCCCCAGGGTGTTCACTGCCTAGGGACCGCCGACCCGGCCCCCGGGCCCCGCCCCCCCCACCCCCTAACACCGGCACGAAAGCCGGCAACTCGCGCCCCATA
>JAFIGH010000171.1 GCA_020831525.1 Opitutales bacterium | reverse complement strand
GCCGCCCCCGGTAAACACGGGGCCTACAGCCTCAATGTCGGGGAAGTCAGGCTAACGAAATCCGGCAAGGTCCCCACTGCCCGCGGCCCGTCGCCGCGCCGTCACCCGATCACATCCTTCTTCAAGTCGCGCAGACTGCACAGCCCGCCCCAGTCCGCGAAACGCATCCGCTTCGGCGGCGTCTTGCGCTTCCCGTAGGTCTCCGCGTTCGCCCGCAGCCAGGCCTCCATCCACGCCTTGCCTCCGATCACCGCTCCGTCCGTCAAATAACGCACCCGGCAGCGCAGCAGCTCCGCCAGCGACAGCTTCCCGCCCTCGCGCTCCACCGCCCACGCTTCCTCCAGTTCCACCGCCGCGCCCGCCCCGCGCCGCGTCCGCGCAGCCTCCCCATACAACAACTTCCGGTACCCCCGCGCCTCCGCCCGAAGATCCTCTTCGGAGAGGGGACATTCCTGTCCCCGGCCCGCTCCGTCCGCCGTAGCCCGGTCCCTTCCAGGGGCCGGGTCCCGCCCCGCACGATCCCGCCCGGACCCCGGTTCATCCTCACCCGTTCCCTTCCCACCGCTCCGGGGGCCAGGATGGCCCCCGGCTACGTCCGCGGCCGCTCCCCCGCCGCCGTCCGCCGCGCCACAGGCGGGAACACCCGACGTTCCCGACGCCGCCCGGGCCGCCCCGCTTCACCGCCACCGACCGAGCACGCATTCCCGGTGCCGCAGGATCCCCGCGCCCCCAACAACACCAACCGCCGCAGCAGCACATGCCCCTCCGGTTTCCCCGGACCCACCGCCTCACCGTAGCCGCTGAAACGGTAGTCCTTCGGGGACTCCACCAAACCCGCGCACACCCGTCAATTGTTATTTACGTCGTTTGTAGTGTTCCACGTCGTTTGTAGTGTTCCACCATCGCCCGCCACGGCGATCCCGCACGCTACCAGCCCTATTTCCCCCGCTACCTCCTCAAAGCCCTCCAGGACGGGTTCGCATGGCACGGCGAGGGCCTCTAAGATGACGTAGCGCGGAGCGCGGAGATGCCTGTCCCGCCGGAGGGAAATCGCAAAGCGAATCGGGAGCGCAAGCCCCGGAGGGGTGAGCCGGACCGGGTGCCCTCCGGGCGGGCCGGCGAACAAAACAACCCCGAAACCCTACGCCTGTCCCGCCCTGCGGGGACGCCAATTCGAGCGAAACTGCGCCGCAAAAAGTGCTTACACGCTACTCCGTGCGGATCACCACGGTGCCGCCGATGAAATCGTGGATGGCACGGCGGCGGTTGTTGAGCAGCATGGTGATCCACTCGAGGACGATCCAGAGCATGTAGCTGAGGTCGAGCAGGACGTATGCCGTTTGCATGCGCGCATCTTCCCCGCTGTCGGCAAGAGACAGGGTGTAGGCCGTGGCGAGGACCAAGGCGAAGACCGCGAAGACCGACTCGCGCCGGAAGGCCTGAGCCCATCCGATCCCATGGCGCTCCCGGGCGTCGATCACCTTCACCTTCATGACCATTTTCCCGACCGTCCGGCCCCCGCGGGCGTGCATCACGGTCGTGTAGATCCAGTAGATCTGGTATGAGACAAACGCCCAGACCAGCCGGAAGCCCTCTTGGTCCAGAAGCAGCACCAGAAGATCTATGCCCCAGATGAAGGGAATGAGCACAAACGCGTCGATCCACGACGCAAAGAAGCGTTTCCACGCAGTTTGGTACCGGTAGCGGATCATTCTAATCGTGCCGTTCAGGCATTCTCGACGCCATCGAAGCAATCGAAGCGTCTTAGCTTCTCGCGGAATCGATTCCGCTCGAACTCCATTCGTTCCAGAATCGCATCTCTTCGGCGGACCATATCCTCGCGCTCTTCCGGATCGCTTTCGTGTCGGCTCATCGAATCCCAAATTTTAAACGATTCCTGCATATCGGAAATCAATAAATCCTTCTCTTTCATGACCATTTTCCGTGAAAAATCAACTACCTCCAAGAACGTTAATCCATGCACCTTTTGAACCAACTCGTCAGAGTACGTACGTGGCGGAAGGCGGACATCATGGACTTGTCTATACGCTTGGTCCATAGTCGCCCATATCCTATTAAAACAACGCGCCTTAGCCTCTGACTCCAACGCTCGATAAATATAGATTTCCGTTATCTCCTTACGTAGATCAGCCGATGTCTCAGCCATAATCCGGTATTCCGGATCCAAAGGGCTCCGAGCAACCGTCGTAGCCGGCACACACGGGAGCAGACACATCATTCCGAGAAGCGCAGGCCGTAAGATGTCTGCGACCCCAAGCCTTCCGTCCCACAGCAGCGGCACAGCGAGCCGCAAACAGAGGCGCTGGCTCCGTCCGCCGTGTCCGCGATCAGATCGTTGTATTTCCGGTATCCTTTTCTCCATAAAATCCCCGTCTCCGCTTACTCGTCCCGCAACCATTTGTCGCAGTTCTCCTGGGAATACCTGTGCTTCCACGTCTCCGCCGAAGCATGTGCATCCCGAATTCCCCCTTCAATATGATCGAGCTTTGACGCAAGGGCTATGTCGGTATGCCGTTTCGCATTCTTGATCTCATGTATATCCATCGTCAAACCATGCAAATCCACTGCGCCGCCGACAAGATTCACACCGGGAATAGGGCGGCTGCCTATCGAACGGAATATCCGCTTTTGCACCGCGCCAAGATAGGTCTTCAATCCGGTGTTGTATAGCTTCTCCAATCCTTCACGGTAATTCTCCCTTTCAAACTGCAGGAGGATATCCCCCGCGTTCCATCCGTAGGATGCGGCGGATACGCCGTCGATTCCGCTCAGTCCAAGAAGGCCCAAGGTCGTCGAAACAGACTTTTGAACAAGGTTTGCGCCGTCACGGCTCAAAGAGAACCCTTCGTTATCCACAAGATACCCCCGCATCAGCGAGAAAAGCGCATGCTCGCCCGAGGCGCTTGAGATATAGCCCAAATCCCTCTCGATATTATCCGCATACCGCTGACAGCGCTCACGCATCATCTCGCGCGTCCGGGGATCGACCTCACCCGGATCATCGCCTCCTCCGCCGCCGCCGGAGCCGTCGCCCGGACCGTCGCCGGGATTTGGAGTATCAGCACCACCGCCGTCGGAGGGGAGGCACTCGTAGTAGTTGTACATTGCAGT
>JAFIGH010000181.1 GCA_020831525.1 Opitutales bacterium | reverse complement strand
CGACAGTCCGACAGTCCGACGGTCCGACAGTCCGACGGTCCGACGGTCCGACAGTCCGACAGTCCGACGGTCCGACAGTCCGACGGTCCGACGGTCCGACAGTACAACGGTCCGACAGTACAACGGTGAGACGGAAGTCGGTAAATGCATCACGGGAATCGCGAGGAATGAACGTAGTTTTTACGGAGCACGCGAGGCACGTCATGAAAGCACGTGCCATTACCAAAGGTTGGGTATGGCCGCGGTGGAGAACCCGGAGTTCCGGGAGAAGGACCCAGCCGATGACGAAGTGGAGCGTTTCTACCGCCGCGTCGTTGAACGGGATAATCGGTTGGCTTTGATCTTGCCTTGGCTCGTGCGGAGGCTATGGCAGAGGTATGAAGATCAAGGCAGTCATTCACAGTGCCGAAGAAGGCGGCTTCTGGGCAGAGATTCCAGCGTTACCGGGGTGCTGCACCCAGGGCGAAACAATGGAGGAGATTGAAGAGAATTTGAGGGAGGCGATCGCCCTCTGGCTGGAGGCAGGCGAGCCGGAGGATTCAGCTTCCGACAAGGATCGGATTATCGAGGTTGCCGTGTAAAGCAGGTCACTGGGAAAGATCTTGCGAAAGCCTTGGAAAGAAAAGGCTGGTCCCTCTCTCGGATCAAGGGAAGCCACCATGTTTACCTAAAGGCTGAACACCGGGAGAGAATTGTGATTCCGATTCACGGGAATAAGCCATTGAAGATTGGACTGCTGAAGGCGCAAATGAAGATCGCCGATATCAGTGAGGACGAACTCTGAAGCCCCCTCTGTTTGCCTTGCTGTGCGTCCTCCGCCGTGCCCGCTGTAGCCGCGAGCGCAGCGGGCGGCGGAGAGGTGTATCCGTGTTGGTCAGCCTGCCACGCCACCGTGTCCTCCGTAGCTTGCGAAGCGCGGTGGCGGGGAACGGGTGGACGGTCTGACAGGGAACGGTAGAGTTGACGTCGACTCTGAGCAGGGCGAGGATAGGAGGCGTGAAAACTTTCCAGATTCAATACCCGGATCATCTTCCGGATGCCTTGCGTGCGTCGCCCGAGGAATTTGAGGCCGAAGCGCGGATGGCGCTGGCAGTGAAGCTCTTCGAACTGGGGCGGTTGTCCTCCGGGCAAGCTGCCGCTCTCGTGCCCATGCCGCGCTACCGTTTTCTCAAAGAACTTTCCCGCTACCAGGTCGCCGCGATCAACTGGGACTCCGGGGAGTTTGCCGATGAGTTAGAGAATGCCTGAACTCGTGATCAATACCGGACCCTTGATTGCGCTCACCGCCGCACTGGGTGACCTGTCTGTTCTGGATGCTCTTTATAGCGGATTATCATCCCGAGGGAAGTTTTCAACGAGCTTGAAGCAGGTGGTGCGCAGAGCGTGGAGATCGAGCTTCTTCGCAGTCTCAATTCGGTCAAATTCGTTGCAGAAGCCACTCCGGTTCCGGCATTTCTTGCGGCGGAACTCGATCCCGGTGAGGCGAGCGTGATCCATTCGGCGATCATCCGTATGGTTCCTTTGGTCGCAATTGATGAAAAGCAGGGGCGGAGGATTGCGCGGCTTCACCAGCTCAAGGTGACGGGGTCGATAGGGATTCTTTTAAAAGGATTCCGGATGGGCCGCATTCAAGACGTTCCGGCTTGCCTGCAAAGGATGCGGGAAGCCGGGGTGTGGATAAGTGGGAGTCTGGAAGCCCGGGTCTTTCAAGAGGTTGGCGAGGGCTGAAATCCTCTGTCCGACGGTCTGGCAGTCCGACGGTCCACCTTCCCACTTTCCGACTTTGCTACCGATGATGACTCCCGAACATCACTACCGAACCGCCCTTGCGGCGCGCCTCGAGCCGTCGGCGGAGGACATCTTTCTGTATTGGAAGGGACGGTGGGACGGTTGGACGGTTGACAGGAGGAAAGTGCTTCGGGAAAACTTTTTGTTTGCGAAGGCGGGTGTCATCCGTGGTGGAAAAGCATCGGATTCAGGAACTACAAATAGCGGAGGCTCACCAACCGGCCTTCCAGCGGGATTTTTTGAACCACAGAGAACACTGAGGACCACAGAGCCAAGATCCCGGAACCATCCCCAAGCCTCTGAACGGCAGAAGTTTTCCCTCTGTGCCCACCTGCCCTGAGCACGCCGAAGGGTCTGGGTCCTCTGTGGTAAAAAAAACTGCGGCTGGCGGAAAGAGTATCCGTGTGAATCAGTTCCGTGCAACGGGATCAGTGGTTCGGAAGACTGCGGTGGAGGCGCCAGTGATTCAAAACGCTGAAACGCTGAGATTTTGTATGTTGCCGGATCGTGGGCTACTGTTGGATCCAAGGAGCATTTCAGGTTTTCCGTTTTTCAGCCTTTCTGCTTTTCCCGCCCAACCGCCCAACCGCCCAACCGCCCAACCGCAGCCGTGCCTCGCTAAAGCTTCAGCCTACGAACACCGGGCACCGAACACCGAATACCGAAACAATGCTTCGCCGAGCCTTTGACATCCTTGCCTCCTTCCTTGGCCTGCTTGCTCTGCTGCCGCTCTTCGCGGGGCTTGCTGTGTGGGTGAAGCTGGACTCGCGCGGTCCGGTGTTTTACCGCGCGCCGCGGGTGGGCCGGGGCGGAAAGCCGTTCAAGCTGTGGAAGTTCCGTTCCATGGCGGCCGATGCTGCCAGCCGGGGGCCCGGTATCACGGCGGGAGGCGATCCGCGCGTGACGCGGGCGGGGGCGTTTCTGCGCAAGACGAAGATGGACGAGCTGCCGCAGCTCATCAACGTCCTGTGCGGGGAGATGACCTTCGTGGGGCCGCGTCCGGAGGATCCGCGCTACGTCGCGAAGCGACCGGAACTCTACGCCGGAGCCCTCGAACTCAAACCGGGCATCACCGGGGCGGGTTCACTCGCCTACCGCGACGAGGAATCCGTCCTCGCGGGGAAGGATCTGGAGACCGCCTATTTCGAGGAAGTCCTCCCGCGCAAGCTCGCCGCCGACGTCGCCTACGCACGACGGCAAACGCTCTGGTCGGATATCGGGATGATCCTGAAAACGGTCGGGCGGATGTTCCGCTAGGACGGTCCGACGGTCCGACGGTCCGACAGTCCGACGGTCCGACGGTCCGACAGTCCGACAGTCCGACGGTCCGACAGTCCGACAGTCCGACGGTCCGACAGTCCGACGGTCCGAC
>JAFIGH010000008.1 GCA_020831525.1 Opitutales bacterium | reverse complement strand
GGCAAAACCGCAGAAAACTGCGGTTCACGCCAAAAAAGCGCGGGAAGTTGGGCTATAGGTGCGGGCCGATGAGGTTGCCGATGACACCGCGAAGCCATTCGGTCCACGGTCGTTCCTTCCAGCGGGCGAGATCGTAGGCGGTGGCGTCGTCGAGGTCGTCGTCGAACATGTCGATCATCTTGCGGGCGAAGTCGGGGTCGAAGATATTGACATTGGCCTCGTCGTTGAGACGGAAGGATCGGTTGTGGAAGTTGGCGGAACCGATGGAGACCCATTGGTCGTCGATGATGAATGTCTTCGCGTGGAGCGGCGATTTTGTGTATTCGTGGATACGGATGTGACCGCGCAGGAGGTTGCCCCAGCGGTTTCGCGAAGCGAAGCGCACCCATGGTTCGGCAATGTCGGGCCCGGGGGCGAGAATGTCGACGGAGACGCCCCTTTCGGCTGCCTTGAGGAGGGCGTCCTCAAGCATATAGTCCGGATAAAAGAACGCGGTTTGGATGCGGATGTTCTCCTGCGCGGCGGCAAAGGCAAGGAAGAGGAGAGTGCGGATGCGCTTGTGCCCTTCGCGGGGGGAGCTGATGACCACTTGCAAGTCGAGATCTCCCGCGTCTTCGAGTGCAGGGAAATAGCGGTCGCCGAGGAGTAGTTTGCCGGTTGCGAAGAGCCAGTTGTCCATGAAAGCGGCCTGTAGTTGGTTCACAATGGGTCCCTCGAAGCGGTAGTGGTTTTCGCGGTAGTACTGGCCGGCTTCTTCGCCGAGCCATGCGTCGGCGACATTGGCTCCGCCGGTGAAGCCGACCCGGCCGTCGACGATGAGCAGTTTGCGGTGGGTGCGGTGGTTGAAGCGCGAACTGCGGTACCAAGACGGTTCGCGCCACCGCACAAGCTCCACGCCGGCGTCCTCCATCTTTTCAAAAAACGCGGAATCAGCGCCGATGGAGCCGACGTAGTCGAGGATGACGTGCACGGGCACCCCGGCTTCCGCCCGTTCGGCAAAGGCTTCGGCGAAGCGGCCCGCAATGTCGCCCCAGTATTCGTAGACCTCGAAAGTGACGGATTCGGTCGCCGATGCGATGGCGTCGAGTTTGGCTTCGTAGATGGCCTTGCCGTCCTTGAGCCAATCGATGCGGTTTCCGCTCACGACCGGGCCGCCCATGAGTGCTTCGAGGGTGCGGCGGAAGCCGGGATCGCTCACCGGCGGGACGCTCTCGATATGGACGGTGACCCGTTTGGAGACGGGGCGCGCGTTGAAGTAGAAGATAGACGCCCCGAGCGTGGCGATGACGGTCAGGACGACGGTGATGAGAGGAAGACGGTATTTTTTTCGGCGCATGGAAGGACGGAAACGGGTGGCGCAGGTTACGACAAGGCTTCGCCTCAGCCGTCGGACGACGGCGTCGCGGGCGCGGATGGCGGGTCACCGTTTTCGAAGGTCTCCACGCGGTGTTGTGCCTCCGATGCGACCTTCCATAGATCGCCGGTGTCGAAGAGGCAAACGCTGGCGACTTCGGCCCGCATTTCGCAGTTGGCCTGAAGCGGGTGTGTGAACGAGAGGCGCATTTTAACCAGCTTGGCATGAAAGTCGCCCCAGCTCTTTCCCCGGGTGAAGTGGACGGCTTCTTTCGTCCATGCCTCGTGCCGAAATCCCATGGGCGCGAGGCGTTCCTCCAGCCGTTCGTCCGGATTATCGTTTTGCAGGATGCCCGGCGGAATTTTCACGGTGACTGTGTATTTCGGAAACCATTTCAGCCATGGCTTTTTCTCGTCCATCGGGCGCGGCTTGCGTTTCTGGTAAATCCAGCGGAAGAGGGCGACCGTGATGCCTTCGGCTTCGACCATGCCGGAGAACTATGGCGGAGAACGAAGCCGTCCCAAGAAAAAAGCGCCCGGACGATGGTCCGGACGCTTCGCGAAAGCTGTGCTTGCCGTGTGGCGGACCTCAGGCGCGCCTGCGGCGGATGTAGACGGCGAGCCCGGCGGCGAGCAGGGCGGCGAGCGTCGCGGCCGTGGCGGGCTCGGGGATCTGCACGTAGCCGAGATCGTCGACACCGATGAAAACACGGGTGGTATTGCCGATGGCGTAGACGAGGAGGCTGTCGAGGTAGAAGCCGTCCGGTCCTTGGAAGCCGAAAAAGTAGTCGTTGCCGCTGGCGACTTGCTCGGTGAATCCGACCGACATCTGGTCCACGGTCGTGTTGCCGTCCGTGAAGGAGGCGATGGCGTGGATGTTCGGGTAGTCCGAATTTTGGTCTTGGAAGGACTGGAAGTTGTCCCAGTTGAGAACGGCGAAACCGACGGTCGTGATCATGTCGGCAGGGTCGAACACGAGGTCAAAGCTCGTTGTGAGGCCGAGGCGCCTTTCGCCCAGAACCTGATCCCCGCCCTGAGGCTCAAAGAAGAAAACCTCACTGTACTCTTCGCGGTCGGGTCCGGACGGGCCGGTCCCGTCGAAGGCACCGGTGTTTTTCCCGCGGTAGGGTGCGGCATGACTGCCCTCGAACCACCAGCGTTCGCCGCGGCGGATGATGATGTTGCCGGCGCGGAGCTGGTCGGCTGCGGGATTGGGCCGCTCGAGCGTGCCCGCCGTCGGGTGGTTGAATGGTTCGGAGCCGAGGGTCCTGTTGGCGTCCTCGAAGTCGATGACGCCGCCGAGACCGGCGTCGAAGGCGTTGCCAACGGCGGTGCGGAACTGCGCGAGACCGATAGTGTTACCGGTGATCTGGCCAAAGTTCGATTCGAAGAGGGCGGTGGCCCCGGAGCCGACGACTTCGTTGCCGCCGCCGACTTGGGTGACTTGGTTGTTCACGTCCCAGTCGCGCACGAGGTCGAAGTGCATGTATTCGCGGACGGTCGTCTGCCCGAAGGCGAGAGTGCCGCCGAGTGAGACGCCGAGAGTGTATAGGAGGATTTTTTTCATAGTAGCTGGTGTTTGGAGTCTTGAGGCGGATTGTTTTCCACGCCTCGTGAGGAAGATAATCGAGAACCAGTGGCTTGGCTACGCAGAATTGCGCCACGAGGAACACGATCCGCGCCAGCAGAAGGGAGCGCCTGACCGTAAAATGCACGCTTGCGCGAACGGACGCCATGGGCGGGGATAGCGGTCGTATGGACGGTGTGCCGGAGAGTGTTGCGGTGATCCCGCTGGCGGGTGTGAAGAAGCCCCTCGGCTACCGCGTGCCGCCGGAGATGGCGGACCGGGTGGCGGTCGGCAGTCTCGTCCGCATCCCGATCCAGCGGCGCTCGGAGCTGGGCATCGTCACTGCGTTGGAGGCACCCGGCGATTTTCCCTTCGACCGCCTGAAGTTTCTGCATCAGGTGGCGCAGCCCTTCCCGGTGCTTACGCCGGACCTGATCCGCCTCGCGGAGTGGATGGCGGTCTACTACAGTGTGGGCTTTGAGGCGGTGCTCGAGGCGATGATCCCGGCGGCGGTCCGCAAGGGAATGAAGCCGAAGGAAAAGCGCTTCGTGCGGCTCGTCGCGGCGTTGGACGATGATGGACTCGCCGCGCTGGAACGCCGCGCGCCGCGGCAGGCGGAGGTCTACCGCTTTCTTGCGGCACAGGCGCTGGTGAAGGAGGTGCCGCGGGAGACGCTGCTGAAGCGCATGAAAGTGAGCGCGGCGGTTCTCGACAGCATGGTGGAGAAGGGGCTGATCGACGACGCCCGGCACGCCGAACGCCGCCTTGCCTATGACGATGAGTGGGGCGATGCCGAGCGGGTGGAGGGCAGCGAGACAGCGCATATCCTCACAGACGAACAGCGCGCGGCGGCGGACGGGTTGCTGGCAGCGCTGGGGCCGCGGACCTTCGCGACGCACCTCGTCCACGGTGTAACCGGCTCAGGAAAGACGGAAGTCTACCTCGCCGTGCTCGAAGAGGTGATGAAGGCAGGCGGGGGGGCGGTATTTCTTGTGCCTGAGGTGGCGCTCGCCCCGCAGACGGTGGGGCGCCTGCGTGCACGCCTCGAGGCAGCGAGCGGAGGGCGGACGGTGGTCTGGCACAGCCACCTCTCCGACGGCGAGCGCTTTGACGCCTGGCATGCGCTGGCCACGGGCGAGGCGCGGATTGTCGTGGGCGCGCGCTCGGCGGTTTTTGCACCGGTGCCGGACCTTCGGCTCATCGTGGTGGACGAGGAGCATGAACCGGCCTACAAGCAGGAGGAGACACCGCGCTACCACGGGCGGGATGTCGCCGTCTACCGTGCGCATCTCGCCAAGGCACTTTGCGTGCTGGGGTCGGCAACGCCCTCGCTGGAGACGGTGCGCAACGCGCAGACGGGCAAATACACCATTCACCGCTTGAC
Organism: Opitutales bacterium; assembly: GCA_020831525.1. Classification (GTDB taxonomy): domain Bacteria; phylum Verrucomicrobiota; class Verrucomicrobiia; order Opitutales; family Oceanipulchritudinaceae; genus SLLG01. The sequence goes on along the minus strand of JAFIGH010000008.1, from coordinate 78,428 downwards.
CAAACGGGTTGACGACCGGCCGCTGCCGATGATGCACATCGTCGATATGAAGCGGGAACTGGCCCACAACCGCGCCCCCACGATTTTCTCGCGGACGCTCATCGAAAAGATCCACGCCCGCCTGGACAAGGGGGAGCAATGTATTCTTTTTATCAACCGGCGGGGCTATGATGCCTCGCTGAAGTGCCCGGACTGCGGATACGTGGCCATGTGCGACCACTGCGACCTCTCGCTCACGCACCACCGCGCGGAGCACATTCTGCGGTGTCACATGTGCGGGCACGAAGAGTATGTGCCGCGCAAGTGCCCGCAGTGCGGCTCGCCCAAGATCGTCTACCGCGGATCCGGCACGCAGAAGGTGGAGGATATTGCGCAGAAGCTCTTTCCCAAGGCGAAGATCGTGCGGCTCGATGCCGACACGATGCGCAAGAAAAACCTCTTCCGCGCGGTGCTCGGGGATTTCCGGCGCGGGAAGATCGATATTCTCGTGGGCACCCAGATCATCGGCAAGGGACTCGACTTTCCGAATGTGACGCTCGTGGGTTTGATGGACGCGGACCTTTCGCTGCACCTGCCGGATTTCCGCGCGGCGGAGCGCACCTTCCAGATCCTTGTGCAGGTCTCGGGGCGCTCGGGGCGGGGCGACGAGGCGGGCGAGGTTGTGGTGCAGACCTTCATCCCCTACAGCGACGCTTTGCAGGCGGCCCGCCGGGGTGATTTCGACGGTTTCGCGGAAGGTGAGCTGGCGCAGCGCAAGGATTACGGTTATCCGCCCTTCCGTCACCTCGTGCACCACCTTTTCCGCTCGAAGAGTCTGGAGAAGGTGAAGTTTTACGCGGAGCAATGGACGAAGACGGTGGAGAAGGAACTGGTGCCGGCGGTGCCTCTCGAACTGCGCGGCCCGGCGCCGTGTCCGATCGAGCGGATCAAGGACCACTACCGCTACCAGTTGTGGTATTTTACGCCGAGTGCATCGCGGCTGATGCCCCGGCTCAACGCCCTGCGCGCGAAGTTCGCGTGGGACCGCGAGGTCATCGAGGTGGTGGATGTCGATGCCGTGAACCTGATTTGAGCGGGGCCGGAGCCGTTGATGGTGTGCGGGGCGCAGCTGAGGCTCTCAGCGAATCTTGGTCGCCTACGCTGGTTTTTGCGCCGGCTTGGGGTTTCCGGGGCGGGCGGGCGGAGCGGTCTTCTTTGTGAAGCCGTTTTCGCGTTTCCGTAGCTTGCGGGGCACACGCAGGGTGAAGACGCTTCCTTTGCCGGGCTCACTCTCCACTTGCAGGCGCCCGCCGAGCCGTTCGGTGAGAACTTTGGCGATGGAGAGACCGAGGCCGATTCCTTCATGCACCCGGCGCACGCTCATGTCGCCTTGGTTGAAAAGCCCGAACACGGCGTCGAGCGTTTCGGGTGCGATGCCGCACCCGGTGTCAGCCACCGTGATCGACACTTCCTTTCCCTCTTCGCGGACGGTTACGGAGACATACCCCTTGTCCGTAAATTTCACCGCGTTCTCGACAAGGTTGAGAAGGACTTGGCGCAATACGGCGGGGTCCGAAATGAAGCTGGGCGGGTAGGAAGAGTCCTGTGAAAGCCCGATGCCGATCCCTTTCTCCTCAGCGGCTGCGGAATGGTCGAGGACGGTGGAGGCGACCAGTTCGCGGAGGTCGATTTCTTCCGGAGCCACCCCGATGCTCCCCGATTCGATCTCGGCGAAACTGAGGATGCGTTCAATGAGGTGCAGGAGTTGTTTGGATGAGTTGAGCGCGGTTTCGAGCATTTCGCGTTCTTCAGGATCGCGGGCGGTCTCCAAGGCCAGTTGGCACGGCCCGATGATGCCGTTGAGCGGAGTGCGGAGTTCGTGGCTGACAACTGCGAGAAAAGAGGATTTGGCGCGGTTGGCGCGCTCGGCTTCTTCCTTTGCTTCGAGAAGCCGTTCGGCTTGGCGCTTCTTTTCCGTGACGTCTTCTTTGACCGCGAGGTATGCGGTGATCTGCCCGTTGTCGCCGACGATGGGGGAGATGGAGGCGATTTCCCAAAACGTGCTGCCGTCCTTGCGCCGGTTGAGGAACTCGCCCTGCCATTCGTTTCCCGCCTTGATGGTCCGCCACATTTCTTTGTAGTAATCGCCGGAAATATCTCCCGATTTGAGGATGCGCGGATTCTCGCCGATAACCTCGTCGCGCGAATAGCCCGTCACCTCGGTGAACTTGGGATTCACATATTCGATCCCGCCTGCTGTGTCGGTGATGACGACAGAGGCCGGGCTCTGCTCCACCGCGCGGGTGAGTTTGCGGTAGTGGTCGCGGTTTTCGCGCAAGTCATCCATCGCCTTTTGCCGCCGGAGCCGTCCCCTTAGGAGCACACCCACGGCGACGGTCGCGAATGGGTACAGCACCAGCACGAAGGGTCCGACAACCTGCACGACTTCGACCGCGACTTCGCGCGGCATGGTGAACATGAGTGCGAGCATGACCACATGCACGGTGATCCCGAGAGAAAGGATACTTCCCGCCGGAGTGTTCGAAAGGTCGGTGCCCTTGCGCTTAAAGTAGTGCCTCCAGAGAAGGCCGAGAATGCCGGAGGCGAGTATGACCAGAACTCCGACTGTGGCACCCATGCCCCCTTGGACGATGCGGAACAGAATCGTCATGACCGCGAGAATCACGGTGGGGACGAAACCAAAAAATAGGCCCGACAGCGCGAGTACGACCGACCGCGCGTCAAACTGGATGCCCTCGGCGAATTGCAGCGGGACGAGCATGAGCGCAATCCCGATGAGGCCGAGGAGAAAACCCGTCAACATGCGCCCGACGGTGACGCCGGTCCATCGACGGGCGTTGATGCATAAATCAAACACCAGCGCAATCGCAAGGAGGAGTGCGATGTGGTGAACAAAATCGATCAGCAGTTCATGGTACATCACGCGGCACTGGTTCGTTCCGCTGATCGCGAACGAGGGTGGTTTGAACTGTTAGCGGGGAAATTGGCATCGAAGACCGGTAAACGCTCATGACCTCCGGACTAATTGTAAAGCCCAGCGCAGGTTTCTCTAACAATTCGGAAAGGAATGGATTTCGCCCTCTTCGTCAATGAAAAATCGGGTGGAATCCCCTACCGTAGTTTAGGCGGGCGATTTACGCGGGCGCAAAGTGCCCGTTTGCTGTTCGTTTTGGGGAGTGGTGATCCCCGCGGGAGCAGCCGGTTGCTAACCCCGCGCCATGGCGGGGACGCTGCTGCGGCGAATCCGGCGGATATCGAACTGGATGAGGATGGCGCAGACCAAGGCGATAGCGAGGAGTGCGACAAAGACCGTGAGCATCCCGCTGTAGCTGCCGGTGGTCTCGCGCACGCGGGCGGCGATGAGCGGCCCGGCGAGTCCGGCGGCGGCCCACGCGGTGAGGATGTTGCCGTGGATGGAGGCGAGGCGGCGGGTGCCGAAGAGATCGCCGATGTAAGCGGGGATGGAGGCGAATCCGCCCCCGTAGCACGTGAGAATGAGGAAGATGAGTGCCTGGAAGAGAACCGGATGGGTGACGGCTGGGAGCGCAAGGAAGGCACCGATCTGAATGACGAAAAAGGCGGTGTAGGTGTTAGGGCGCCCGAGGATGTCGGAGAGCGAGGCCCAGCCAAGGCGCCCGATGCCGTTGAAGAGGCCCATGAGCCCCACCATGGCGGCGGCTGCGGCGGCGGTGAGTCCGGCGGTCTCCTGCGCCATGGGGGAGGCCACGGAAATCACCGCGATGCCGCAGGTGACGTTGATGAAGAGCATCACCCAGAGGAAATAGAACCGTGCGGTGCGCAGCGCCTCCATGGAATCGAGGTCGGCGAGGTCTCGGCGGACTCTCGTTCCGTTGGCGGCGGCAGTGCCGTCCTGCATCCAGCCCGGCGGGGGCGGCGCGAGGGTGCGTGCGGAGAAGACCATTACGGCGCCGTATAGCCCGGCGAGGATGAAGAACGTCAGTGCGAGGCCGGTGTGCGAGATGAGCCACTGAATGAGGCTGCCCGCGATGAGCGAACCAAAACCGAAGCCCATGATGGCGAGGCCCGTGGCGAGTCCGCGGCGGTCGGGAAACCATTTCACGAGGGTGGACACCGGGCAAATGTAGCCCACGCCGATGCCGGTGCCCGCGATGACACCGTATCCGAGGTAGAAGAGCGGCAGCCACCCGAGGCGCACGGCGACGCCGCTGACGACAAGACCGAGGGTGAAGAGCGCGGCGGAGAGAAGCGCGCTGCGGCGCGGGCCGATGCGCTCCACTGTGGGGCCGAGAAACGAGGCGGAGAGTCCGAGAAACAGGATCGCGATGCTGAAGGCCCACGCCGTATCCGTCGGATCCCAGCCGAGGGCGTCCTGCAGCGGGCGGTTGAAGACGCTGTAGGCGTAGATGGACCCGATGGAGATGTGCACGCCGACGGCGGCGGCGGCGATCTTCCAGCGATTGTGTGTTTTCGGCATGGCGGAAGGAGGAGAGCGTGAAACGGGTTTTCTTATTCGGCGGTGACGCCTTCGGCGGCGAAGAGGCGGCGGGCGCGGAAGACATCCGCTTCCGTGGCGGCGGGGATGTCGGTGAGTTTGCACGGCAGGCCGAGTGCCTGGTATTTCGTTTCGCCCATTTTGTGGAAGGGCAGGATTTCGACGCGCTCGATGTTGCCGAGGTCCGCGACATAGCGGGCGAGCCCGCGGATGTTTTCCTCGCCGTCGGTGATGCCGGGCACGAGGACGAAACGAATCCATGCCGGCACGCCTTTGGCTTCGAGGCGGCGGGCGAAGCGCAGGGTGGGCTCGAGGGAAACGCCGGTGACGGAGCGGTAGAGATCGGGCTCCCAGCTCTTGATGTCGAGGAGGACGAGGTCGGTCGCTTCGAGGAGGGCGTCGTCGGCGAGGTCGCCGAGGCAGCCTGAGGTGTCGAGCGTGGTGTGGAGCCCGGCGGCTTTGGCTTCCTCGAAGATGGCGCGGACAAAGGCAGGCTGCATGAGGGGTTCGCCGCCGCTCACGGTAATACCACCGTTGCGGATGAAATTGCGGTAGCGCAGGGCGTCGCGCACGACATCCGAGGCGGTGCGCACGGTGGCGTTGGCCCGGCTCTGCGTATCCGGATTGTGGCAGTAGACGCACCGCATGGGGCATCCCGCGAGAAAGACGACAAACCGCAGTCCCGGCCCGTCGACGGAACCGCAGGTCTCCACGGAGTGCACGTGCCCCGCGACCCCCCCCGCCGGAAGCGAGGCGGGCGGCGCAGGGGACACGGCTACGGCCGGGCATACGCCGGCGGACGCTAGTGCGCAAAGGGACATCGCTCGTTTGTGTGGAGGGGTGCCCTTAGCAAAGCTCGTGGAAGGTGCGTTCGATGACGTCCTTCTGCTGCTCGCGCGTGAGCTTGACGAAGTTCACGGCGTAACCCGAGACACGCAGGGTGAGCTGCGGGTATCGCTCGGGATGGTCCATGGCGTCGATAAGCGTTTCGCGGTCGAAGACGTTGACATTGATGTGGTGGCCGCCTTCCGCGAAGTAGCCGTCGAGCAGGCCGCGCAGGTTTTCGACGCGGTCCTCATCGCGGCGGCCGAGCGCCTTGGGGACGATGGAGAACGTGTAGGAAATGCCGTCTTGGCTTTCTCCATACGGGAGTTTGGCGACAGAGGCCATCGATGCCACCGCGCCGTGACGGTCGCGCCCGTGCATCGGGTTGGCGCCCGGGGCGAAGGGTTCGCCCGCCTTGCGTCCGTCCGGCGTGGGGCCCGTCTTCTGCCCGTAGACGACGTTGGACGTGATGGTGAGGACGGATTGCGTGGCCACCGCACCACGGTAGGTCGGCTGCGCGCGCAGTTTGTCCATGAACCCTTTCACGAGGCCTTGTGCGATGGAGTCGACGCGGTCGTCGTTGTTACCGTAGGCGGGGTAGTCACCCTCCACCTCGTAGTCCACGGCGAGACCGGCGTCGTTGCGTATGACGCGCACGCGGGCGTGCTTCACGGCGGAGAGCGCGTCGGCGGCGACGGAAAGCCCGGCGATGCCGCAGGCGAGGGTGCGGAGGATCCTCCGGTCGTGCAGAGCCATCATGATGTGCTCCGGGCAATACCGGTCGTGCATGTAGTGGATGATGTTGAGCGCCTTGACGTAGGTGGCGGCGAGCCAGTCCTGCATCTTGTCGAAGCGCCGCACGAGGTCGTCGTATTCCAGATACGCTCCCGCGTAGGGTTCGCAAGGCGCGGCCACCTGCTTGCCGGAAATCTCGTCGCGTCCGCCGTTGATGGCGTAAAGGAGGGCCTTGGCGAGGTTGGCACGCGCTCCGAAGAACTGCATCTGCTTGCCGATGCGCATGGCGGAGACACAGCAGGCGATGCCGTAGTCGTCGCCCCAATACCCGCGCATGAGGTCGTCGTTCTCGTATTGGATGGCGCTGGTCTCGATGGAGACCTTCGCACAGAAGTCTTTGAAGCCCTGCGGGAGATCCTGCGACCAGAGGACGGTGAGGTTGGGCTCCGGCGCGGGGCCGAGGTTGTAGAGCGTGTGGAGGAAGCGGAAACTGTTGCGGGTGACGAGGGGGCGTCCGTCCTCGCCCATGCCGCCGATGCTCTCCGTGACCCACGTCGGATCGCCGGAGAAGAGCGCGTCGTAGTCCGGCGTGCGGATGAAGCGCACGATGCGCATCTTCATGACGAGGTGGTCGATGAGTTCCTGCGCGGACTCCTCGGTGAGGGTGCCATCCGCGAGGTCACGCTCGATGTAGATGTCGAAGAACGTCGAGGTGCGCCCGAACGACATGGCCGCGCCGTTCTGGTCCTTCACCGCGCCGAGGTAACCGAAGTAGGTCCACTGCACCGCTTCGCGGGCGTTGCGCGCAGGGCTGGCAATATCGAATCCGTAGCCCGCCGCCATGCGCTTGAGCGCTTCGAGCGCGCGGATTTGCTCCTGCCTTTCTTCACGCGCGCGCACCCATTCTTCACTGAAAGTTCCGTTGTCGTCCGCAGTGTGTTCCTCTTTCCGCTCGGCGATGAGGCGGTCGACGCCGTAGAGCGCGACGCGGCGGTAGTCGCCGATGATGCGCCCGCGCCCGTATCCGTCGGGAAGGCCGGTGACAATGCCCGCGCTACGTGCCGCGCGGATTTCCGCCGTGTAGGCGTCGAAGACACCGTCGTTGTGCGTCTTGCGGTGCTTGTCGAAGATCTCCGCCGTGCCTGCGTCCATCTCGCGTCCGTGCGCCTCGAGCGCTTTTTGCGCGATGCGCGCGCCGCCGTAGGGCAGCATACCCCGCTTGAGGGGGGCGTCGGTCTGCAAGCCGACGACGCTCTCCAGCTCTTTGCGGATGTAGCCCGGGCCGTGGGAGTCCACTTTGCTCACGGTCTTCGTGTCCGCGTCGAGCACGCCGCCCGCCTCAATTTCCTTCTTGAGCAGGTCCTTGACGATGTTCCAGAGAGCGTCCGTGCGCGTCGTCGGGCCCCGCAGGAAGGAAGCGTCGCCCGCGTAGGGCGTGTAGTTTTGCTGGATGAAATCCCGCACGTCGATTCGCGCCTGCCACGTGCCGGGAGCGAACCCGTGCCACGCGGAGGCGCCGCGTGAGTCACACGGCGTGCCTTTGTCTGATGCATTCGGATAGGAAGCGGTTTTTGCCATAAGTCCGCGTTTGGTACGGAAAACAGAACGCTTATCAAAGAAAATCATCCTGAGTCGAATGAGTATTAGTAATTTTAATGAATGTTGTCGGCTCAGCTTCACGGAAATCCCGCAGGGGAGCCACGCGTGGACTGTCTATTCGCCGGACTCGCAAATCCATCGCTGCAACTCGCGATGGAGCTTTGCGAAGGACGACGAATTCCGGGTCGCTTCGTCGATTGCGAAGACCCTTGTGAACGAAGGTTGGTCCACCGTTGGCTTATAGGGTCTTCCGCGTTGGCGGGATATCCATCCTTTGGCGTCCCGAATCTCTTAAGGGCTGGACGGGGGCTCCAAGGTCTTTGGCATCCCGCATTCTCCACGCAAGGATAGCGCAGCCGCCAAAAACCACGATTCGAACTCTCGATGTGCCAAAACCAACAAGGTCGGCGAGTCCGGGCAAACGGATCATATATACGCGGCGAGGCGCGGGCCGAGTTCGGCGGGACAGTCGTCATCACTGTCAAGAATGACAAGGATCAGACGCTTCGCCGCCGAATCCGCACGGGCGGAAGCCATCCGGAGCTTTCTTTCGCGTTCTTGTTCGTCGCCCACAAACTGGCTGCGCTTTACACGAATGGGTTTCTTTATCGCTACGTAGTCGTACGGTGCGACTTTGGTAAGAATGCGTTCGAGGAGTATCCGAATCGAGAGAACCTCGCCCGCTCCTTCAACAATCGGAACAATTGTGGAATCCGGTATTATAGCTCGAAGATCGGTTTATCTCCGTAATTTGCCGGTGGATACTGGACAATGTCGAACTGGTTCATGCGAAGCAGTTCACCGGGTGTCGTCAGTTTTCCACGCAAAAGTTCAAGACTTTTCTCGTCCCACGATCCGATTACGGTTTGCCCGTTTAAGAGTTCAACCGACAAGGCGTGGACCCGCGGGATCACGCTTTGGATAATCGAAGACTCGGCAGCATCTAATAGTTCCGGACTGTGCGTGGTCACAACGACTTGGCGCTCATCCATCACCTCGGAAATGGCGTCAAAGAGAACCGGGATTGCGCCGGGATGCAGCCCGAGTTCGGGCTCTTCAATTGCCACGAGCGGAATCCTCCGGTTTCCGTGCCCCCGGTGCTCGAAGAGCGCCACTAGTATCGCAAGTGCGCGGATGGTGCCGTCAGACATCTGCTCAAGAAAGAACCTGCGGGTCTTGTCCGCATGCGCTTCCATGTGAAACTCAAGCCAACCTTGGTCACCTCTGTTCGCCCAAGAGATGCACTGCAGTCCCGGAACCAATACGGCCATGTATTCGTTGACGCGGGCGGCTGATTCCTCGTCCAGAGCATTGAATGCACCGACAAGGTTCTGTCCGTTGTTGTGCAGAACTTCGCCCGGCGCGTACGGCCAAAATGGACGAACGTTCTTTGGCGAGAAATTGTAGCATTTCAGTCCGCGCAGGTGGTCGAAGACGGTGCGGAACGGCTCTTCGTCGCTCAATCTCGTAAGGTAGAGACTGTCATTGGAACGGGCTGGCCGCAGGAGTCCGGGCACTCGCGCAAGCCCATTGGCATTCACTCCGAATTCATCGGCAATCTTTCCGTCGGGACTGAAAATGCGGCATTCTTCCCGTGACACGCGGAACGGCTGGTCGATGCCTGCTTCCAGCGAAAAGGCATAGTAGCCCGACAGGTTTCCGGGCAATGCGACATCGTAGCGCAGGGCGAATCCGTTTGGGTGCGCCGGGGACGAACCGGCAAGGCCAAGGACATTTCCCCGGCTTTCCACCGCCGCAGGAAGCGAGACCGACAATGCATCGGCGACAAACGCGAGTGCGTTGACCGCGTTACTTTTTCCGGCGCCGTTGGGTCCGACCAGAATTGTGAGATCACCGACCGGAAAAGCCGCCTGTGCGATACTCTTGTAATTCTCGACGCGCAGCCGCGTGAGACCGGCGTGGTTGCTGGGATCGATCATCGTGCCTATTCAAATGGCGAGCAAACAGATGTCTTTCTATCCGGTCAATCCCTTCAAACGGCCCTATGGATGTATCGGCGGTCGTTGTGTAGCTACCCCGACTACGGCCAGTGCCGCCGCTGTGCCAAAATTACCCAATTAGTCTGGCCATAGGTGACCCGGCTCTTCTTTGTTCCGGTGTATGCCTGAAACGATCCTCATCGTGGACGATGAAAAGCATACGCGCGAAGGCCTCATGCTTGCGCTGGAGGAGACGTATGATGTCTATTGTGCGGCGGACGCGGAAGAGGCGTTCCGGCTTATGGAAAGCGAGCCCTTTGACGTCGTCCTGACGGACCTGCGCATGGCGGGCAAGAGCGGTATGCGTGTGATCGACCGCGCCATTTCACTGCCCAACCCGCCCATCGTCATCATGATGACGGCCTACGGCAATGTAGAGACGGCGGTGGAGGCGATGAAGCGGGGGGCCTTCGATTTTCTCACGAAACCCGTGAACATCGAGAAGTTGGAGATCCTCATTCGCCGTGCGCTTAAAAGCCGCCAGACGGAGGATACCGTCAAGGAACTGCACGAGCGCCTGGACGCGAAGTTCAGCTTCGAGGGCATCGTCGGTAACTCCGAGTCGCTGCGCGACGTCATCGACAAAGTGCGCCTCGTCGCGCCAACGCGTACGACGGTCCTCGTCGAGGGCGAGACGGGCACGGGCAAGGAGCTTGTGGCGCAGGCCATCCACCAGAACAGCAACCGCGCGCGACGGCCCTTTGTCGCGGTGCATTGCGCGGCGCTTGCGGCCAACCTTCTCGAAAGCGAGCTGTTCGGGCACGAAAAGGGTGCCTTCACCGGGGCCATGGAGCGACGTCTCGGGCGCTTCGAGGCGGCCGACGGGGGCACGCTGTTTCTCGATGAAATCGGGGAGATCGACGCCTCCACGCAGGTCAAACTCCTGCGTTTTCTAGAGACTCGCAGCTTCGAGCGCCTCGGCAGCGTGAAACCGGTGCAGGTCGATGTGCGCCTTGTTGCCGCTACGAACCGCGACCTTGATGTAATGGTGCGGGAAGGCGGCTTCCGCGAGGATCTCCTCTACCGGCTCAATGTCGTTAAACTGCGCATGCCCCCGCTGCGGGAGCGCACCGACGACCTCCCTGTGCTCCTGCACCATTTCATTGCACGGTTCGCAAAGGAAAACGGTATCGAACCGATCGAGATCGATCCATCGGTCATGACCGTCCTCAAGCGCTACCGCTGGCCGGGCAATATTCGCGAACTGCGCAATTTCGCGGAGAACGCCGTCGTCATGAAGCGCGGCGGAAAGCTCACCGAATACGATCTCGACGCCAAATTCTTCGACCACGGCGGCGGAGGACGAGCGTCGGGCGGGCGTGGTCAGGAGGCGTCCCTCTCGGGCAATCCGCTCTCCATGGAGGAGAACGAGAAACGTCTCCTGCGCAACGCCCTCGTCAAAACCGGCGGCAACCGCACCCAGGCTGCCAAACTCCTCGGCATGAGCCGCCGCACCCTCCACCGCAAACTGCACCAGTGGCCTGAACTCGACGTGTGCGGCTGAAGTTGACGTGCCGGGCACGCGGCGGCGGTCAACCCGGCGCGATTCGGCTCCCCGGCCGTCTCGGATGGACCGGTTCGGCGCACTCTCACAATGTCTTGACCCGGCAGGGGCGCGCTGGCCTTATTCTTGCGATTTCCACCCAGACAGCCGATTTCACCTCCACACATGAGAATCCCACCGATTATTATCGTCTTTGTATTGGCCGCCGGAGCGCTTGGCGGAAGTGTGCGCATGACAATCAGCGACCTCTTTCCGGCTTCCCTGGCCGAGGCACTGTTCGCTGAGTTCGCGGCTCTCGAGGTCGAGGCGCGCGTCAACCGCGGCGGCAGCATGCTGACCATGGACGCGCTTCGCGCGGGCGAAATCGACGCCGCCATCATTGCCCTGCCCGACGAAAATTTTCCCGACGGCCCGTTTTCTGCCCAAGCGTGCGCGTATCAAGTGATAACGGTCCTCGTGCATGAGAGCAACCCGGTGCAGCAGGTTTCACTCGACCAGCTTCGCATGATTTACGCGGAGGGCGGTGCCATCGACGAGTGGGGCCGCCTCGGCGGCACGGGGACATGGAGCGCCCGCCGAATCACGCCGAATGCGGTCCGCAAGCCGGAAAATGTGGGCCTTGAAGTCTTCCGCTTTCATGTGCTGCAGGACGCCCCCATGCGCAGCGCTACGCGTTACCGCTCATCGATCCGGGCGGCTCTCGCCGAGGTGTCGGATGATAACACGGCGATCGCCGTCCTTCCGGCGGTCCGGCCCGACGCGCGCGGGCGCACGCTCTCTGTCTCCGTCGACACGGAGAGCCAGGCGTATTCGCCCACGCCGGACAACGTGATGTTCGGCGACTATCCGCTGCGGCTGCCGTTTTTTCTAGTCCACCGCGAGGATCTCGAAACAGCAAAGGTCCGTGCCGTCAAACGCACCGTATTCAGTGACCGCTTTGAGCGCGGTCTGCGCGAGGCGGAGTTCATGCCGCTGCCCGAGCGCGAACGCCGAGACCGTCTCATGGAGGCGGAGACTATGACGGAGTAGGGGCGGCCGCAGCGTCCGTTCCGGTCGACCGGATCCAAGCCCGTATGGTTGAGAAAGCCCCGCTACGTCGCTTTTTCCTCAGATTCCGGCTGTGGATTATTCTCGGGGCGGTGTTCAGCGGGTGCCTTGTCCTTGCCGCCGTCGTGGCGGCGGCGACCTTTGATATCGGGGGTTCGCTGGAGGCTGGACGGGTGTATGCCCTTGAGGTGATACGCCTCGTCCCGGCGTGGCTCTATCTGCTCATGATCGTGGTGCTTCCGCTCGTCGGGGTGCCGGTTTCTCTATTCTTTTTCACGGCGATACCGGTGCTCGGCGGGCCGGGCGGTCTCTACGGGATCGTCGGCGCGTGGGCGGGCATCGGTGCCGGGATGAGCCTTGCCTACTGGCTTTCCGGCGGTATCCTGCGGCCTTATCTCGCCGACTGGATGGAGAAGCGGGGATACGCGGTGCCTGCGGTCCGGCGCGAAAACGAGTGGAAAGTGATTCTCGCCGTGCGGCTCTCGCCGTTGCCGTACCTTGTACAGAACTATTCGCTCGGGCTCTCGGGTTGCCGGTTCCCCGTCTACCTTTTGATTTCCTGGCCGACGCAGGGACTTATCGGCCTTGGCTTCATGCTCGTGGGGGAATCATTCGCCACCGGGGGCATGCGCTACGCGATTCTCGGTTTGTTTCTCATCACGCTGTGTTTTCTTGCCACGGGCTACCTGCGCCGCCGGATCGATGGAGGCGGACGTGACGAACGCGCGGGCTGAGCATCGCCGCCGTGGGGGGCGAACGCGGTTGTGCCCTCCAAGCCGAACCGCACGCACGCGGAAAGTGTGGAATTATCCGGCGTGTGAGGCCGTGCCGCGGTGGCGGCGGGCTTTCAGGGAAACGACGCGCAGTTCGCCGCCCGCGCTCGTGAGGGCGCGTTCGACTGGTTTTTCCGGCGAGGCGGTGGTGATCAGGGTCATTCCCGCTTTGAAGGATGTGGCGAGGGTGAGGGCGCGCTTTCCCAGTTTGGAAGCGTCCGCCGCGAAGCAGGTGCGCGAGCAGGCGGCGATCATCCGCCGCTGGTAACTGGCGATCATGGCGTTGCTGTTCCAGATGCCCTCGGCGGTCACGCCGGCGCAGCCGAGGACGGCGAGATCGGCGTGCAGTTCGGCGAGAGAATTCTCGCAGGTCGGGCCGTAGAGGACGCCGAGGCGGTTGTAGAGGGTACCGCCGGTGACGACCGTCTCGCAGGCGGAGACTTCGTTGAAGAGCGCCGCGATCGGCAGTGAATTCGTTACGACGATGATGCGCTTGTTGGTCAGGAGGCGGGCAACGGCGTAGGTCGTGGTGCCGCCGTCAAGCATGACGGTCATTCCAGGCTCGATGCGGCCCGCGATCTCTTCGGCGAGGGTGTGTTTTTCGTCGGCCCGGTTGTCGTCGTTGAGAATGAAATCGTATCCGCCGGGGGCGTCTTCCTCGACGAGACTGGCGCCGCCGTGGTGCCGCCGCACAATGCCCTCTGCTTCGAGGTCGTTGAGGACGCGCCGAACGGTGGAAAGACTGATGTCGAAAGTCGAGGAGAGGGTGTGTAGATCCGCGTAGCGGTTCTCGCGGATGAACCGCTCAATGCGGTCGCGGCGTTGTTTGTTGGTCACGGGCACGGCGGGGCGGGAGGCGTTACGGCGGACACGGGGACCGGCTGTTCAATGAAAGGTGCGCCGGTGCCGCGAAACAGGGTATGGAGCGACAGTTGTGGCGGGCAGTTCAGGCGCACGGGCAGGTGTGAGCCGCCCGCTCCGCGGCAGGTGTAGCCGGGGGTACCGTGGCGGAACCAGAAGCCCGCGCGCTGGTCGCCGCTGATCTCCCTCCCGCCGGTGCGGCCCCAGCCCCCGGGCAGGCAGATTTGACCGCCGTGGGTATGGCCGCTGAGCGTGAGGTCCGCTCCGCGCGCCGCTGCGCGGCGGGCGATATTCGGTGCGTGGGCGAGTAGTACGGTGCATGTCCCGCCGGGCGCTTGCGCGCGCGCGCGGGCGGCGTCGTCGCAGCGGAAGACCGCTGGATCGTCCACGCCCGCGAGCCAAAGGACGTCGCCGTCACGGCGCAGGGCGGTGCCTTCGTTGAGGAGAAAACGAAGTCCGAGGTTCTCCAGCGGCGGCACAAGGTTGAGGCGGTCGTGGTTGCCGAGGATGCCGTAGGCGGGGGCAGCAATGTTCGAGAGGATCTCTTCCATGGTTCCGACGACGCGCGGGCAGTAGTTCGTCGGTCGGTCGATGATATCTCCGGTGAACACCGCGATATCGTAATCGAGCGAAGGCAGTAGCCCCGTCACCCGCGCGGCGACCGTCCAGTCGACATCGAGGTGCAGGTCCGATATCTGCAGGATGCGGAATCCATCGAAAGACGGCGGAAGGTTCGGCAGGAACACCGTCGTGCGCTCGATGCGCATAGCGGCGAACTCGCGGCGCGCGCGCGGCATCAGGCCCGACGCGGTCAAGGCGGCGACGAGCGCGGGGTAGACGGGCGTGGCGTGGAGGATCCGCTCTCCGAGCGTCACCGCCGCTTTGAGGGGAGCGCCCGACTCAATGCGCAGGCGGCGTGCCCAGGCGTACGGCCCCAGCCGCTCACGCAGGGGCTCGACCACTCCTTGGCTGGGCGCGGGCAATGACATGGCCGGGGAATTAAGCAGACCGTTTGCGGACGGATCGAGCTTTGTTTTTCGGTGCCTTCCCGAATGTCGTGCCTTTGGCCCAGAACCCGTCGATGAGAACCGTCTTCGGAAACTCCGGTATGCCGCGCTCGTTTGCGTTGATCTGGTTGATGATAAGGTCGACTGCCGCCTCCGCGACAAGACCGTGGTTGCTGTTGATTCCGGACACCACGGTATCGGGAAAGGGCAACTCCAGCGCGACATACGAAAAGTCATGCGGCATCTCATAGCCCATCCCGCGAAGGCGCTCATGGGTGCGCGGCCCCATGCCGAAGATGACGTCCGGGCGCTCCCGCTCGACCCATGATTTGATGGCCTCGTTGGAGGCTTCTTTGAGGTGGAGGATGGGAATCTCGGGCAGCTTGGTGTGCCTTTCCTGCAACTGGAGATAGGCCGCTGAATAGCGTCCGCCCGCGCGGACGTCGATGATGTCGGTGAGGAGCGCACCGATGCGCCGGTGACCGAGGTCCAGCGCCCGCTCAAAGGCCATCTCCACGGCGTGGAAATAGTTGGGGCTCGCCCGGTGGAAACTCTCCCGCGACTGGCTGCGGCCGAGCGCGGCTACGGGAAAGTGCGAAAAGTCGATCTCGAGGGTCTCGCGGTCGTAGGGATAGGGAAAGAGGACGATGCCCTCGACGTTGCGCGTGAGCAGAATCTGCTCCATGCGCGATAGCTTCATCGGCGGGCGGCCGAGGGAGAAGACGTCCACGCGGAAACCGAGGTCGCGGGCGCGCTTGCGCGTTCCCTCGAGGTAGGCGTAGAGGTGCGGACCGTGCTCTTTTGTCAGTATGTCGTCGCTCTCGAAGGTGTGCAGTGCCGCAAGTACAGGAGACTGCCCGCGCAGGCGCGTCATACGCATCTCCAGCATGAGCCGCGAGAGGCGCGGATTGGGCTGGTAGCCCAGCTTCTTGGCTATGGCCTGGATCTCTTTGCGGCGTGCCGCGGACACTTTGGGGCTGTTGCGCAGCGCGCGGGAAACCGTCATCGTCGAGACGTTGGCCAGCTTCGCAATCTCTCCGAGCGAGACATTCCCTTTCATGCCGTCATTAAGCGCCGAGGTTTGCCTCCGCGCAACACCATTGTGCCGACCTCTGCCCGCGCAAGGCCCTGAACCAAGGGTCGTGCCTGCAAGCTCCCGGTGAAATGATTCGTCCTCCTGTCATACGCTTCAGTTTTCCGGGAACAAACTTGAAGTCTTCCATCTCGGTGATTGAAAATTCAATTTGCATGAAAAACACTTTTCCCCGTTCCCCGTTTCCCCCGGTTGCCACCGTTTGTGTCCGTGTTGCCCGTGCCTCCGGCGGGATCCCTCTATTTCTTGGTTTGCTTGCGGCCGCGCTTTTGTCCGCTGGCGTCCACGCCGAAGACGCCCGTCCCGCTCCCCTCACGGACGGTGAACCTGTCCGCGGTTGGATGATCTTGTCCGACAGCCTTCCCGACGGTCTGCGTGTCATCGAGCGCGCGCCCGCTTACGATATCAATCACCTCCAGATATCGCACCATGTCATCCACGACCTGCGCCACATCCGCGACGACGACAAGCGCGAAATCGCCCATGCCCTCACGGAGGCGGCCCATGAGGCCGGGATCCAGGAGGTCGTCCTCTGGGACCGCGTTTTGTATTACATGGGTTACTATCCCGACCGGTTCAGAACAGGACCGAACGGGACCATCGACCTCGATAACCCGGAATTCTGGGAGTGGTTCAAGGACGACTATCGGGAGATGCTCGACCTCGCGCCCGACATTCAGGGAATCATCCTCACCTTCATCGAAACGGGGGCGCGCGTGGAGCGGCAGCATTCCGAGGTCATGCTCACGAACGAGGAAAAGCTCGCGGCGGCCGTTAACGCCGTGGCCGATGTGGTCATCGGCGAGCGCGGCTTGAATCTCTACGCCCGCACCTTTTCCTACGACGATGCGGAGTATGAAAATATCGTTGGTGCTGTCGATCTTTTCGAACGACCGGAAATTCGGCTCATGATGAAGGAGACGCCGCACGACTTTTTTCTCACGCATCCGAACGACCGCTTTGCCGGAACGATTGCGCGGTCCACGCTGATGGAGTTCGACGCGGCCGGAGAGTTCAACGGGCAGGGCATCATCGCCAACACATGGCCGCAATATATGCTCGGCCGCTGGAGCGAATTTCTTGAGCGCGATCACATCATTGGGTACGTCGCCCGCACCGACCGCTATGGTACGACGCGAATGATCGACCGCCCGTCCGAGATCAATCTGCTTGCCCTCAAACGCTATTTCGAGGACCGCACGGTCGATGTGGACACAATCTACCGGGAGTTCATTGCCGAACACTATGGGGAGGAAGCCTACCCGCACGTCCGCGCCGCTTTTGAAAACGCCTTTGATATCGTGTCCTCCACGATGTATACGCTCGGGACGAATGTGGCGGACCATTCCAAACTGAACTACGATCCGTATCCTTCCAGCTATGCCCGCCACGTATCGGGAAAATGGATCGATCCGCCCGTTGCCAAGGTCGGTCACGGGGTGGGCCGCGAGTTCCACTACTGGAAGGAAGTCATCGAACACATTGCCCCGCGCTGGGCGAAGGCGGGCGGTGCGCAGTTGTGGGAAATCCCGAGGGTGGTCGAGGCCGGATGGCTCACGCCCGAAGAGAAGATGAACGAGGAGTACCTCCGTTATATCCTCACGCAAAAGGACTACGGCGTGCGTTTGGCGCGGGAGTCGCTCGCGCACATCCGGGACGCGGAGCCGTACCTTTCCAAGACGGATTTCGATCTCCTCTATCATCACTTCAACCACACCCTGCTCACCGCGCGTCTCTACCGGAAAAGTGCCGCCGCCTACTGGGGCTTCCGCGTGTGGGCGCGTGGTGACGAGCATAGGTCGGACTACGTCATCCGCGAGACCCGAGACGGTCTTCTCGGCATGCGGGAGGTCGCGCGCGAAATTCGCGCCTACCCCGTCAAGCCCCCCGCGGGGCAATGGAATTGGATCGAGGACGCCGACATGGCGGACCAATACTGGCAGTGGATCGCGGAAGAGGGCTGGCCGGAGCGCACGCGCGGGTATGACACCGGTTTGGGCGGTGTCACCTTCTCGGTCGAGTCAGGGCAGGAGTGACGGGCAGACGGTTCCTGCGGCTGGAAAGAGATGATTGGACCTCTTAGGATTTGCCTCCAATGACAGTATGCGAAGTTAAAACCACTGTGCCCGGCCCTCTGCCGCTGGATGAACCTGTCCGCGGATGGACGATTCTCTCGGATCGTCCGGCGGACGGACTACGCGTCATCAAACGAGCGCCCGCATACGCCATCAACCACCTCCAACTGTCGCACCACATTGTGCATGACCTCCGGCACCTGCGTGAGGAGCGTCGACTGGCTTTGGTGAAAGAGCTGACCTCCGCCGCGCACGCCGCCGGCATCCGTGAGGTTGTTCTATGGGATCATGTCCTGTATCCGCTGGATTATTACCCGGACCGCTTCAAGACAGGGCCGGAAGGAACCCTCGATCTCGACAACGCCGGCTTTTGGGAGTGGCTGAAGGCAGATTACCGTGCATTGCTTGACATGGTGCCCGGCATTCAGGGAATAGTCCTCACCTTTATCGAAACAGGTGCCCGTGTTGAGCAGCAGCACTCGAAGCGCCTGACCGCCAACCATGAAAAGCTCGCGGCGGCGGTCAACGCGGTGGCGGACGTGGTGATCGGTGAACGCGGACTGAATCTGTATGCCCGCACATTCTCCTACGACGAGGCGGAGTTCCGCAATATCATTCCCGCCGTGGAGATGTTTGAGCGGCCCGAGATCCGTCTCATGATGAAGGAGGCGCCGCACGACTTTTTTCTTACACACCCGAATGACCGGTTTGCGGGAACTCTCCAGCGGCCCACAATCATCGAGTTCGACGCGGCGGGGGAGTTCAACGGGCAGGGCATCATCGCCAATACATGGCCGGAGTACATGCTCCGGCGCTGGAGCGATTACCTGCGGCGCGGCGACATCATCGGGTACACCGCCCGCACCGACCGCTATGGCGGTACGCGGATCATCGACCGGCCCTCGGAAATCAATCTCTTTGCCCTCAGGCGCTTCTTTGAGGACCGTAGCGTCGATGCGGGCCAAGTCTACCGCGAGTTTATCGCGGAACGCTACGGGGAGACCGCCGTGCCTTGCCTGCGCGAAGCCTTTGCCAATGCCTTCGGCATCGTATCCTCTGTGTTCTACACGCTCGGGACCCACACGTGTAATCATTCCAGAATGGATTTCGATCCCTACAGTTCGAGCTATGCGCGGCATGTGTCGGGCAAGTGGATCGAGCCGCCGGAAGTTTTCGTGGAGCACGGAGTGAACCGGAAGTTTCACTACTGGAAGGACGTCATCGAACACATCGCTCCCGCATGGGCGAAAGCCGGCGGCGCGAGGCTGCGGGAGATTCCGCGGGTTGTCGAGGCGGGATGGCTGACGCCGCGTGAGTGTATGACGGAGGAATACCTGCGCTGCATCCTCATCGAAAAGGACCACGGCGTCCGTCTCGCAGAGGAGTCGCTGGAGAATATCAAAGAAGCCGCGCCCGATTTGCGGGAGGCGGATTTGACCGCACTGCGGCACCACTTCACGCACACCCTCCTCACCGTCCGCCTCTACCGGGCGACGGCCGCTGCCTACTGGGGCTTCCGCGTCTGGGCGAGGGGAGGGGACCACCGCAGCGTGTATGTCACAAGGGAAACGCGCCGGGGACTTCTCGCTATGCGGGAAATCGCGCAAGAAATCCGCCGCTACCCGGTGAAGCCCCCCCGCGGAGAATGGACGTGGGCAAAGGATGCCGACACGGCCGACCGGTACTGGAGGTGGATCGTCGAGGACGGCTGGCCGGAGAAGGCGCGCTCCTTCGACACGGGAATGGGAGGCATGCGGTTTCCTGTCGCTGGCGACTGACCCGCTGCCGAAACGGGACATCGGCTGAGCGCCGCCGCCCTTTGAGCCGCTGGAGGCCGGATGGCGTTCGGATAAGCGGCTCGCTTGTAGGAGTGCGGGTCTTTAGACCGCGTGCGACCGTTGGTACCGACTGGTCGACTCTGGCCTTGTATGAACGCCATTGGACGGAGGCCCCAGTGCATGACTTGAATTCCGATGCACGGGGTTCGCTATTTTGCCGTCAGCAACTGATTCAGGCGTGTCTGCCACTCCTGTTCGGCTATGACTTCGAAGCGCATGCGCTTGCTCTTCATTTCGGGGACGAGGTGCGCCCAATCGCTCTCGCGGGCCAGCTCGGTGCAGCGGTTGAAAACGCTCCGTTTGTAGTCCGTATCCTCGTTCTTCAAGTGGGTGCCTTTGGTTTCGACGACATACACGCGGTTGTAGGGCTCCGGGTGCTCCTTGCCTTGCCCTGTCAGCGTGAAAATGAAGTCCGCATAGATGCGCTCGCGTTTCCAGCCCTGCACCCGGTAGTCTTTGCGCGGGGCGTTGCGGTACCAGAAAAACAACTCCGCCTGGTCTTCCATGTAGGAGGCGACGGCGTTCTCCAGGTCGTTCAAGTCGTCCTCCATGACATCCTCGAAGAGGCTGAGCTGAAACGGCTTGCCGTTCGTCTTGAGGGCTCGTCGCCCCTTTTCGGGAATCTTCTGTTTCCTGGGCATGCGATTGAAGCCGAAGTCCTCCGCCACCACGATGAAGCGCATCTCGCCGGAAGTGAGGAGCGATTCAAAGACTTCATGCGCGAGGGCATCGCGCGCCTCCGACAGTTGCACGCGAATATGCTCGAGGATGTGGACAAGATTATCGCAGACGACCTCACGCGGATACTTTTCCAGATAGTGCGCGAAGACTGCCCGCACCAGCTCGTTGCCCCGCCACGGATTCGGGCAGACATCGATCAAGTGGCAGGCGGCGAAGGCGTAGTCCAATTGTTCCGACGCGTGCTGCAGCGACTCGGCGGCGTATTCCACATCGTCCTGCAGAATTTTTTCCCCGAGGCCGAAGCGCATCAACCCGCGTCCGCTTTGTCTGCGCAGGGTGAGCCCGTGGGCCGCCGCCGGATCGAGGCGCGCCCACGGCACCCGCGAGAGAATGTCCGTCTCATAATGCACGGGCCGCCAGCCGTTCGCGCCATCGCGGATCATGAAGGCTGGCAAAATCAGTTTTCGCGCGGACTCCTTGAATTCCTCCCGCACGCCTTTGGTGAGGACTTCGCCGAGGTCTTTGCGTTCGCCATCCAGGGTGAGGTGGCCCTGCAGGTCGCCCAGGCCTTCGAGGCCGAAGCCTTTGCGGATTTCATTGAGCAAGTCTTTCCCCTTGCGCTGGAAGGCATACACGTAGCTCTCATCGAGGCAGCGGTTCCCCGTCTTGCGCGCATAGGGCTGACGGAGGATGCGCCCGACGAGTTGGGTCAGCGCCGTCTTTGAGCCGGGATTGGTCAGAATCGCGAGGACGTAGGCGAAGGGGCAGTCCCAGCCCTCCTGCAGGGCCTGCTTGGTGATGATGAAGCGGACCGGGCAGTCCGGCGAGAGCAAGCCGCCGACATCATCGACCTCTTTGAGTTCATCCGTCTGGCTGCTCTTCACGGCAATGTGTTCCGGCCGAATATCCGCCCGCGTGAGGAGATACTCGCGCACCTCTTCGGCATGAATGAAGCCGCTCTTGCGCTGGTCCCTGCCCGTGCGCTCGACTTGGATGAGGCAAATCGGGCGAATGTAATCCTTGCCGTCCTCGAGTTCCTTCCCGGCCTCTTGCTCCAGTTTGGCGCGGTGCTCGATGGCGGCCAGGAGGGTGTCTTTCCAGCTCGTGGAACCGGCGTTTTGGATGTTGAGGTCGAGCTTGATCATCTCCTCGTCATTGAGCGCTTTGCCGCTGATCTCAACGAGCACGTTGGAGGTCTTTGGCGGCGTCGCCGAGAGTTCGACAATCATGTTCGGATTGAAGCCCTCGAGGGTGGCCTTGGCTCCTTCGCTGTAGGCTTTGTGCCCCTCGTCGAGGATGATGAGGGGCTGGAGCAGGCGCAGCGTATTGCCGAGGGAAGTCTTGATCTGCCGCCCCCAGAAGCCGCTCTCCGTTTCAAAAGTATCGAGATTCGGCACACGCTCCAGCAGGGCCTTGTGCGCCTGTTGGTTGTCCTCACGCGGGAAGAACCGGTCGAAGCCGCCGCTGTCGCGAAACATGCGCAGGGTCTCTTTTGTCTTCCGGTTGGCCGAGGGCAGCATGAGGAGGAGAACGCAGAGGTGGTCCTCCACATCCGCCGGAGCAAAGCCGCTGCCCTTTTCCAGGATCAAGGTCCGCCCCGCCGAGGCCATGTCGAGTTGCTGGCGGTAGGGGTGGTTGCGGTCCTTCAGTGTGCGCAGGGTCTGCGAGTAAATCTGCGTGGTCGGCACGATCCAGAGCACGAGCCCGCGCTGGCTGTGCCGGTAGTGGGTGTTGACGAGGTCAATCACCCGCGTGGCGAGGAGCGTTTTGCCGCCGCCGGTGGGAACCTTCAGGCAGAAGTTCGGCAGCTCCTCGCCGATGCCGTTTTTTCGCGCGATGGTGTAGCGCCCCGGCGCAACTTGGTCAAAGGCCGGCTTCACCCAATCGACCGCCCCGGCCATATCCGCATCCATTTCGCGGATACGCTCCATCTTCTCGCGGCGGCGGTGAAGCTCCATGAGAAATTCCTTCACCGTTTCAAGCGTCTTTTGCTGATAGTCCTTGAGGATCATCCGCGTCGCCTCCCGTCCATGCGCTTGTAAATCTCAAAGGGCAGTTGCTGGAACTCGATGCGCAGTTCCCGCAGGCGGTCGTCGTCGAGGTACTTCGTCGGCGCGTAAACCAGCTTGGGCTTGCCGCTGATGCTCGGCAGGCCCTCTGCCATCGTGCGGGTCAAGGCTAGATCCTTCAGCGTTTCCAGATCGTCCACGTAGATGAGAAAAACATCGAAATTGCGGCTCTCCCCAATGAAGCCCGTTTTGCGGTCGATCTGCCCGGCGTCGAACTGCTCCCCCGTCGCGGTGAAGTAAACGTATCCCGCGAGGGCCTCGAAGCCGGGCAAATGCTCGCCGTCGAGAATGGCCTGTTTCTCCAGCGCTTCGCCCAATTGGAAATAACTGAAAGTGCCCCCGTAGCCCGCTTTGAGCTTCGCATCCTTCGCTGTGGGCACCCCCCGCATGACCCGCAGTATCCGCTCCGCCGTGACGCTGTCCGCGTAGTCCTCGCACTCGACCAATACAAACCGGCGGTTGCCCCCGTCCTCCGCGTTCAACGCCGCCACCGCATGCGCCGTCGTTCCACTCCCGGCAAAGGAATCGAGGATGATGGAGTCTTTGTCGGTGGCGATTTGGAGGATGCGGGCGAGAAGTTTGACCGGTTTCGGAGTTATGAATACGTCTTGCGAAGACTCCAATTCCATCAATTTGCTAAGCTCTTGTTTGGCGTTTCGTGTACTTCCCGCTTCTTTCCAATGCCATATAGTTTGGGGGACAACACCGTCTTTGACATCGGAAAGAAATCGTTTGATTCCGGGGCGGTTACTCCCGGAATCGCCCCACCAAATTCGACCATCTTTATCAAGTTCCTCGAATTTCTCTTCGCTTACTCTCCAATAACTACCCGCTGGAGGTCCCTGAATCACTTTACCCGAGGGAGTTCTGATCGAGTACCTACCTTGCCGGTATTCGTTTCGCGCAGCAAGGTCACTAAGCAGCCAAGGGCCGCGTGGGTCATTGTCTGGATTTTTGTATCTGGCAATCATTTCATCTGACCGCGGCAATAGATTTGGTCTCCAAATTTCGGCGTTTCGAGCATACAAGACGATGTGATCGTGATCCTCGCTCAAGTGAATGGCCGTGTTCTTTGGGCTATCCATTTTGTGCCAAATCACATTCGCGACAAAATTCTCTTCCCCGAAGACCTCATCCATGAGGCAGCGGAGGTGGTGGACCTCGTTGTCATCGATGGAGACGAAGATGGCCCCGTCTTCGGTGAGGAGTTCGCGCAGGAGCTTGAGGCGGGGGAGCATCATGCAGCACCATTTGTCGTGGCGGGTGAGGTCCTCGCGGTCGACGGTCTGGCCGAGCCAGCTCTGCATCATGGGGGAGTTGACGTTGTCGTTGTAAGCCCAGCCCTCGTTGCCGGTGTTGTAGGGCGGGTCGATGTAGATGCACTTCACCTTCCCGGAGTAGGCCGGCAGGAGCGCCTTGAGGGCCTTCAGGTTGTCCCCTTGCAGGATGAGGTTGTCGTGGAGGCTGGGCTTTGCACTCAACCCCTTCTCCGTCACCGGGATCAGCTCGTGAAAGGGCACGGCCAGGTGGTGGTTCTGGACGAAGGTCTTACCTTTGAAGTGGAGATGCGGCATGGGGAAATGGGTCTAATGGTAGCGAGTTGAGACCAAGATCCTACGACGCTTTTCCCAGATTCATCGTCTCTTTCGGCAAAGCGGTATCCGAAAATCCATCATTTTCCACGGCGATCAGAACGATGGGGTACAATTTTGCTTCACGAAGCTCTTCCTCAACGTATTGAACGGCATAGGAGTAATTTGCCACCCGCCCCGTCATTCGATACCCGAAATCGTCCGACGGAACGACGATGATTCCGACATCTATATGGCTGTCCTGGAGCTTGTTCCGAATCTGAACGATGCCGTGGGCGAAAAAGTCGCTCTGGTCGGAAACCTGAATTTCCACACCAATGCGGGACACAACCGTCTGATTGTGGCGAAATCGCTTCACCCAATCGATATCACCGCTCTTGGACTGAACCCATTCCGGATACTTTCCAAAGTGGGCGTCCATCATCTCCCGGACGACGCCAGCGCTATTCGCCTGCTTTTTGTCGAGGATGCGAATATCTGTAGCTATGAGGATTTCCTGGAGTTCAAGAAAAGTGTGTGCCAGTCCGAGCCGACACACTTTGTCTTTCGATCCTCCGAAAAACTTGATCTTCGTTATCTTCATGGTTGGACAAGTCAGAAAAAGGAAACCCCGGTTCTTTCGCGGCGGAGAGGCTGAACTCCTCTTCCAAATGGTTTGAAGACCAAATCGCCGGGGTCCGTGGAAATCAGGATAGCTCCCGCTGGAACAACCAATTTCAGCTCATTCACGCCCGACTTCATGGCTCGCAGGATCTTGAGGCAGTCCGTGTCGAAAAGGGCACCGTGGGAAGTGGTGAGAAAGGGCGGGTTCATTTCTACTAAAGCTGGCGAAACGCGGCGGGAAGGGAATACAATCTGATGAACATTCGGTTCACAGGGTTATTCACACGCGGGGCGGGGTGGGGCGGTGCTCCGGGGTTTGCGGTTGTAGGCGGCGGCGTCTTCGTGCAGGAGGCTCACGCAATCGGCGTAGTAGGGGGCGCTCCCGTGCTTTTCTTTGATTTCGGAAAAAGCGTTGATCGCGAGCAACTTGGGAAGGTCCTGCCCGTAGATCGCGGCCAATGCGGCCAACTGCGCTTCCGTGGGCAGGCGGCGACCGTTCTCAATCCGGCTGAGGGCGGCTTGGTCAAGGTCGGCCGCCGCCGCCGTCCGGCGCATGCTCAGGCCCTTCGCCTTCCGGAGTTCTCTGAGTGTCTCGCCAATGGTCTGCTGCATGGTTGATGCCGGTTTTTGGCATGAGAGTTTTCGGCATGTCGAAAGATGTCAAGGGTAAAAGATTGTTCACGCATGAAGATTTATTCATTTTATCTCGGTCACTCGGAGAGCCCCGCGATGGGACTGTGGCGCGAAGGGATTTGCCCTGTCGCAGGCGATTGGTGCCCAGCCGCACAGGCGAGCATCGCGGAAGGCGGCAGACGGGTTGCACGCCGTAAACAAATAAAAACATGGCAAAGAATATTGACGCGGTGGAATGCTCACGGGGAAAGCGAGGTCTTGGCGTCAAAATCTTGCCCACGGCTAGGGAGGGAAGCAGGGTGAAGCAATGAAGCCGTTGGCTGTGGTTTATGATGATGCCTTTGCCTCGCACGACACGGGCGACCGCCATCCCGAGACAGCGATGCGGGCGCGTTGGGTGGCGGAGGCCGTGCGCGGCTCCGGCTTGGCGGCGGTGACGGACTTTCTCCAGCCGGAATTGGTCGGTACGCGTTGGGTCGAACGTATTCACACGCGGGAATACCGTTGTTTTGTCGAGGAAGCCTGCCTCAAGGGGCAGCGGGCGTTGGACTTCGGCGAAACACTTGTTTGCGAGGATTCCTACCGTGTGGCGCGTCTCGCGGCAGGGTCCGCGGTGCGCGCGGTGCACGCCGTCTGCAGGGACGGCTACGGTGCGGCCTTCAGCTGCGCGCGGCCTCCGGGTCACCACGCCCGCGCCGAGCAGGCAATGGGCTTTTGCCTCTTTAACAATGTTGCGATCGCCGCGGTCTACGCGCAGGAGGCGATGAAGCGCGAGCGGGTATGTGTCATCGATTTCGACGTCCACCACGGCAACGGCACCCAGGAAAGCTTTTACGCCACGCCTGCCGTCCTTTTCGTCAGCCTGCACCAGCACTTGCTCTATCCGCACACCGGATGGGATTCCGAGACGGGCAGCGGCGCGGGCAAGGGCACGAACCTCAACATTCCTCTGCCCGCAGGCTCCGATCTCGCCCGCTACGAAGCCGCCTTTGAATCCCTTGTCGAGCCGGCGGTCCGCCGCTTCCGCCCCGATATCCTCCTGCTCTCCGCCGGATTCGACGCGCACCACCGCGACCCCCTCAGCGACATGCAATTGTCGGAGAAAGATTACTACACCCTGACACGACGGATCGTGCGCCTCGCCCGGGAGCTTGGCGACTGTCCCGTCGCCTCCGTGCTCGAAGGCGGCTACGATCCCGGCGGCCTCGCCCGGTCCGCCCTCCATCACCTCTGCGCCCTCGCCGAAGGCGCGGATGAAGGGTCGCTCCTGCCACTTCTATGAAGAGGAAGGGCCGTGGGGTTGACGGCAATGGCGCTCAGTTCATGCGCGGGATCGTAAACTGCCTCAACCTTACGGCATAGCCCTTCACTCCAATGGCCGGATTCCGAGGAAGTGAAGGCGGGCATGGCCGGTGGCTTGGATGGCGGAGATGTCGGCGGTGAATTCGATTGCGGTGTCGTTTGCTTCGTCAGGGTCGACGAGGGTCTGGGCGACGGTCCATGTGCCGTCGATGGGGTCTTCGGTGATGCGGGTTTTGTCGCGTGAGCGGGCGGGGGGATCGAGGCGGAGGGCTTCGTGCTCCTCGAACCACGGTTCCCATGCGACGGCGAGGGCTTCGCTGTGCCATGCGAAGAGGCCGCGCCCTTCGTTGAGGGTTGATTCGTCGACG
Source organism: Opitutales bacterium (assembly GCA_020831525.1). Lineage (GTDB taxonomy): Bacteria > Verrucomicrobiota > Verrucomicrobiia > Opitutales > Oceanipulchritudinaceae > SLLG01. Next base: position 51,349 of record JAFIGH010000008.1, on the reverse strand, counting down.
GCGACGACGGGGGGCGGGGCGGCGTCTTCGGGCGGGCGACCGGCGAGTTCGGCGAGGACGGCGGAGGCGGCTCTGTAGTTGCGTGCGGCGAGGGGCCGGAGGAAGCGGAAGACGGCGTCGCGCATGAGACGCTCGAAGGCAGGGCGGTCTCGGACGGGGTCGAGGGGGCGCACGGGCTGCGCGGGCGGGTCGCCGCCATCGCCGCGTGCGTCGGCGGGGACATGGGCGGGGTCGCGGAGGGCTTCCCATTCGTCGAGGATGGAGGCGTCGGTGCCGCGCACGAGTTGCTCGAGGTAGACGATACGGTCTTCGATGTCGTCGTCCCAGTGGCTTTCGGGAACGGTCTGGGTGAGGGTTTTGTAGGTGTTGGAGAGGTGGCGGAGGAGGAGGCCTTCGGCGCGGTGGAGACCGTATTCGCGCACGTATTCGGCGAAGCCCATGTAGCGTTCGAACATCTCCCCGGCGATGGACTTCGGGCGGATATTGTCCTGCCCGACCCACGGGTGGGCGTCGGCGAAGGCGTTGAAACTGTCGTAGATGAAGTCGCGGTAGGGTTTCGGGTGTTCCACGTTTTCGAGGCGCTCCATGCGCTCCTCGTAGGGAATGCCTTCGGCTTTCATCTGCCTCACGAGTTCGTCTTTGAGGCGGTCGACCTGGCGGCGGAGGATGGCTTCCGGATTTTCGAGAACGGCCTCGACGAGGGCGAGGACAAGGTCGGCGTAGGCGGGATCATCGCGGTCGAGGTGATCGACGGTGTCGACAAGATAGAGGGAGAGGGCGTGGTTGAGCGAAAAGTCTTCCTGCAGGTCGGCGTGGACCCGGACTTTGGCTCCGCTCTCGCCGCGCGCGGGGAGGACTGCGACAATGTCTTTGTCGACGAGCGAGCGGAACAGGCTCCAACCGCGGCGGAAGAGTTTTTTACGTGCGGCGGGAGGCTCGTGGCAGTCGCGGATGATCTGCCGCATGGCGGCGCAGCCGTCGCCGTCGCGCGCGAGGACGTTGAGGAGCATGCCGTGGGTCACCCGGAATGAGCTGGTGAGCGGCTCCGGCGGGGAGGCGGCGAGCCGTTCGAAGGTCGACTCGTCCCAGTGGGCATAGCCGCGCTCGGGCGGTTTGCGGCGCACGAGTTTTTTGGACTTCTTCGGGTTGTCGGCGGCCTTGCGCTCCATCTTGAGGTTTTCGATGACGTGCTCCGGGGCCTGCGCGATGACGAATCCCTCGTCGTCGAATCCCTTTCGTCCCGCCCGGCCCGCGATCTGGTGGAAGTCGCGCACGGGGAGAATACGTGTCTTTTCGCCGTCGTATTTGCAGAGGCTGGTGAAAACGACGGTGCGGATGGGGACGTTGACGCCGACGCCGAGGGTATCGGTGCCGCAGATGACCTTGAGCTTGTTCTCTTGGGCGAGCTTTTCGACGAGGATGCGGTACTTCGGGAGGAGCCCGGCGTGGTGCACCCCGATGCCGTGGCGAAGGTATTTGCGGAATTCTTTGCCGAACGGGCTGTTGAAGCGGATTTCCGCGAGTGCACCGGCGATGGCCTCCTTCTCGGCCTTGGAACAGAAATTGAGGCTGGTGAGGCGCTGCGCTGTCTCGGTCGCCCCGCGCTGCGTGAAATGCACGAGATAGGCGGGCAGCTTGCGTTCATCCTGAAGCGTGGGGAGGAGTTCTTCGAGACTCTTTTCCTCGTAGCTCAGGGCAAGGGGAACGGGGCGCTCGTCGGAGGCGACGGTGACGGCTCCCACGCCCGTGAGCCGTTCGAGTTCGCGCTCGAAGAAACGCGTCTCGCCCAGCGTGGCGGACATGAGAAGAAAGCGCGTGCGGGGGAGGGTGAGGAGAGGAACCTGCCACGCCACGCCGCGGTCGCGGTCGGAGTAGTAGTGGAACTCGTCCATGACGACGGCGTCGACGGGGGCGTCCGCGCCGTCGCGCAGGGCGATGTTGGCGAGAACCTCGGCGGTGCAGCAGAGGACGGGAGCGTCTTGGTTGACGGACGCGTCGCCTGTCGACATGCCCACGTTGTCGGGACCGAAATCGCGGCAGAGGGCGAGGAACTTCTCGTTGACGAGCGCTTTGATGGGGGAGGTGTAGACGGTGCGCAGCCCGCGGCAGAGGCCTTCGTAGTGGAGCGCCGCCGCGACGAGCGACTTCCCCGATCCGGTGGGCGTCTTGAGGATCACGTGCTTGCCGTCGAGCAGTTCGAGGATGGCCTGTTCCTGCGCCGGATACAGATCCAGCCCCTTCGCCTTCACATACGCAAGGAAGCGGTCGAGGATCGCGTCGGCGTCCGCCGCGGCCTCCCGCGGCGGTTCAAGCGGCCAGGCCGGACTGTCTTCCACTCTCATTGCGCGGACAGTGCACACGCCCACAGGCGTCGTCGACGAACTTCTGCCGTCTCCGGCAGCACGTTCCATTATCCAACCCTCAGTTAATATACTTTACAAAATATAACAGATAAGATTCATTTGACGTCGCAGGTAAACAACTCACAGTTTAAATTATTAACAGTAATAAACCGGAGAAAAATTTATTGACGCTGGGCGGGCTGCGACAGGTGATACCAGAGGCGGCTTGCCGGAATAGGCGACGGTTGCGACGTAGCGCTTCCAGCCGGAGACGGCACCTGTTTTGCGCATCTCCGGAATGCGATCAGGATCAGAGGCGGCGAAGGGCGGCTTCGGCGTGGCTGCGGCGGGGGTGCTCGGGGCCGGCGAGGTCGAGGTATCGCCTGTAATAGACGCGGGCGCTGCGGGGGTCGTTGCCGACCTCATCGTAGGCGCGGGCAAGGGCGAAGTTGATGTCGGGGCTCTCGGGAAAGCGGTCGCGCGCGCGCTCGATTTCGCGGATGAGCCGTTCGGGTGGGAGCGACTGGTGCGCGGCGCGGAGGAACTGCATGGTGTAGACCGGGTTGCTCGGGTTGCGGCGCACGGCCTCGCTGGCGGAGGCCTGCGCCCAGTCGGCCTGGCCGGCGCGCAACTGTGCTTCGCTGAGGCCCATCCAGACCTCGGGGTTGTCGCGGTCGTCGCGGAGAGCTTCGCGAAAGGCGGAGACGGCGGCAGTGGCGTCGCCTTCTTCAAGGAGGCGTCGGGCGCGGTCGAGGGCGTCGGTGGTCGGCGCAGGTGCGCGGGCGGCGGTTTCTTCGCGCGGTGCGGGGGTGGTGCGTCTTTCCGCGCGGGCGGTTTCGGCTTCTACGGCTTCGCGAAGCTGTTCGGCGGCGCTCTCAGTTTCGCGGCGGGCGATGCGCGTCTGTTCTTCCGCCGGAGCGGTTTCGGCGGCGGCTGGTGCCTCGGGCGGCGGTGATTCGTGCCGGGCGGTTTCGCTAGCCTCGCGCCGGGCGCGGGAGAGGGCTTCAGCGGCGCGGCGGGCTTCGTCCTGGCGCTCGCGCCATGCGGCGAGTTCGCGGCGCTTCGGAGCGAGACGGGAGCGGTCGAAGAGGCGTGGAAACTCCTCGTCCATCTGGCGGAGGACGGTCTCGGCGTCGCTCGGGCGGTTGGCGGCGAGGGCGGTTTCGATGAGGCCGAGGAAGGCGTCGGGCCGCGCTTCATCGCGGTGTTCGGCGGCGGAGGCGAACCACGACTGGGCCTGGGCGAGATTATTGCCCTCGAGGAAGAGGCGACCGATGGCGACCTGAGTGGGGCCGTCGGCGTTGTGTCGGTTGGAGCGGAGGAAGGCGTCGATGGCATCCTGCCGGTTGCCGCGCTCGAGGTGCAGTTGGGCGAGGGTGCGCCAGACAGCGGTGTCTTCGGGTTCCTCTTCGAGGTAGCTTTCGTAGGCGCGGACCGCGCCGGAGACGTCGCCGGCTTCACGCAGGGCGCCGGCGGCGAAGAGGAGGGGGAGGGGATCGCCGCGGGTGATGTCGGCGAGGCGCAGGTAATGAAAGGCGGACAGAGCCATGTCGCCCTCGGCGGCATAGGCTTCGGCAAGGGTTTCCACAATCTGCGGGTGGCCGTCGTCAAATTCGTCGTACGTTTCCAAGCGTTCAATGGCGGTGCGGAATTCACCCGCGGCGAGAAAACTCTCAGCTTCGGCGAGGGTTTCTTCCGCCGTGGGTTCGCGGCGGCCGCAGGCGGCGGCGAGAAACAGCGCCATGAACAGGGAAAGACGGAAAAAGGTCTTCTCTTGAAAGCTTATCATTGTTGTGTTGGACGAGTCTTGATCGCAATGGGTTTAGAAAAAATCGGAGTTCCCGTTTTGGCAATTCTCTTACTGTCGCTTCCGTCGGGGGGAGCGTTCTGGGGATTCGAGGACGAGGCGCGCGCTCCATTTCTCGGAAGGGTGTGGGAGTACGGCGTGGACGGATTCGCGGAACAGCACTACGAATCCGCGGTGGAGGCTCTCTTCCGGGAGTTCGAGGAGGCGACGGGGAAGCGACTGGAGCCGGGCGAGCACCGGCGTGCGGGGCTGAAGATCTACACCAATTCGGGGCCGGGGCTGGCGACGCCGCGGGCGCTGACGCGTGCGGTCGTCACGGCGCTGCGCCGCCGCGGATTTGAGCGCGGGGAACTGTTTCTTCTCGACGCGCAGGAGTCGCGACTGCGTGCGGCGGGCTATCTGCCTCCCCTTTCGCGGCGTCCGGAGGGGGATTACTTTGACGGTGTGCCGGTGCGTTACCTTGATTCCGGTGAGTTGTTCAGCGATCTTTGGTATTACGAGAGCCCGCTCCCGCGCGAGTTTTCGAGTCCGCTGGCACAACGGATTTTCGGTGACATCGACGTGCCTTCGGTGGTGACGCGGAAGAGCTTTCTTCCGGAGGATCTACTCGTCGGGGTGGATTTCTGGATCAATTTGCCAATGGTGACGGACCACCCCGCCCTCGGCGTCAACGGTGCGCTCGTCAACGCTACGCTATGGAATATCAGCAACAACAGCCGGTTTTTCATCAGCGAGGCGAATGCGCCGATCGCGGTGGCGGAGATCGCGGCGATCCCGGAGTTGAAAGCCTCCTGGGCGCTGACGTTGCTGACGCTGGAGCGCTACCAGTTTATTGGCGGGCCGCACTTCCGCTCGCTCTATTCCAAGAGCGAACCGCGCGTGCTGCTCTCGGCGGACCCGGCGGTGCTCGACGCGCTTATGCTCGAGCGGATCAACGAGCACCGCGAAGCCAACCGTTTCCACACCCTGCCGATGGCCCTGCCTCAACTGGACTACGCGGTGCAGCTCGGTGTCGGCCACGGGCTTGCGCGGCAGGCGCGCGTTAAGCGGATACGGTGAATTGTGCGCTTTTTTCCATCTTTGCGTTTGCGCCGGTGACGGGGCATCGTTTGCCTTGCGGAGTTTTATCATGACTTTGCACGACTACCTGCCGGTTCTCATCCAGATTCTGATCGCGCTTTTCCTCGCCGTCGTCATCCTCGGTGCGAGTCATCTGCTCGGCCAGCGGGCGGCGCGCAATTCGGTCAAAGACTCTGCCTACGAATGCGGGATGCCGGCCGCCGGGGGAGCAACGACCCGTTTCAGCGTGAAGTTCTACCTCACGGCGATGCTTTTCATCGTGTTCGATATCGAGGTCGTTTTTCTCATCCCGTGGGTCCTCGTCTACCGGGATTTTCTGGCGCAGAACCTGCCGATTCTGATGCCGGTGCTGTTTTTCATACTTGTTCTCGTCGTGGGCTTGGTCTACGAGTTGAAGAAAGGCGCGCTCGAATGGGACAAATGACCCGCCTTTTTTCCGGCATATCTGAAATACCCGAAAACCGGCCGTTCCTGGCCGTAAAAAACGCACATGCGGCTTGATCGGTACATCGCCAAGTCGCGCATTATCGAGATCGAGAGCAACGATTTGCAGGGGGCTCTCCTCGAACTGCTCAACGTCTCCGTCTACCGCTCGAGTGACGAGCTGAATCCCAAGCGTATCGTCGCGCAGTTGCTCAACCGCGAAAAGACGATGACAACCTACCTCGGGCACGGCGTGGCCATGCCGCACCTGCGCGTGAAGATGAAGCGGCCCTACATCTTCGCGGTGGGTCGTGTGCCGTCGGGGATCGAGTTCGACGGGCGCGGTGACTACAAAGACGTTCGCCTCATCTTCCTCCTTCTTGCCTCCGAGACGGAGAAGAACTACCTCAACGTTCTCGCCTCGCTCGCGCGGCTCTTCCGCAGCCGCGATCTTGTGGAGCGCATCGTGGGGGCACCGGACACGCGCACGTTCCAAGAGCGGGTCTTCCTTGCATTCGGCGGCCTCCTCGCAAAGCCCGAGCGCCGCCGCAACCGCTTCAACCGCCTCTTTCTGCGCGAGGCGGAGAAAGTGGCGCGCGACGCCCGCTGCGCCGCCGTGCTGATCTTCAGTGATACGTTTGCGGGCGGTATCGAGCTGACGGAGGGCTTCCCCCGCTACCGTACGATCCTCGTGACGCGCGCGGCTGGCGACCAATCGACGCAGGGGTCGAGTGCGGAGACGTGCATCGAGGTGCGGTCTTTCTCGCGGCAACGCCTCTCGCAGGTGCGCAGCGCCATCCTCATCGGGCTGACACGGGGGCTCTTCAAATACAGTGACCGGCTTTGCTGCGTGGGGGGCATTCCATCGAGCAATCTCCTCGACACGATACTTGTCGTCGACGTGGAGCGGGAGTTCCAGAGTGTAATCGACCGCGAGAGCGAGATCCTGCCCGGTTCGGTGAAGATCGAGGTGGTGGAGCGGATGCTGGGGATCGCAACGGAGCTGGCGGTGGAGGGCCGCGAGGGCAAGCCGGTCGGGTGCCTCTTTGTCCTCGGGGATTCCGGGAAGGTGAATCAGATGGTCAAGTCGCTCGTCCTCAATCCCTTCCACGGCTACCGCGAGGAAGAACGCAATGTCCTCAATCCCTTCATGGACGAGACGATCAAGGAGTTTTCGGTGATCGACGGTTGTTTCGTCATCCGCGGCGACGGTGTCATCGAATCGGCGGGTAGCCTCATCCACGCGCCGTCCGAGTTTTACGAGGACCTGCCGAGCGGGTTCGGGGCGCGCCATTCGGCCGCCGCCGCGATCTCCCGCGCGGCCGACTGCCTCGCCATTTGCGTGAGTTCGAGCACCGGGCAAGTCACACTTTTCCGCAAGGGAGTCATGCTGCCGCTCCTGGAGCGGCCCATCGGCTCAATGAGTTAGCCGCTTTTTTCCCTTGCCAGAGCCGTGTGCTCCGGTTGTATGGAGCGCTTTTTCGGAGGAAACCAGTTATGCCACGCGATTTTATCATCCTTGAGTGCACCGAAGCCCGTGCCGAGAACAAGCGCCCCTCGCGCTACTGCTCCACGCGCAACAAGAAGCTGCAGCAGGGCCGCATTGAGAAGAAGAAGTTCAATCCGTCGCTTCGGCGGTATACGCTTCACCGCGAGATCAAGTAAGGAAGGACTGCTTGGCGGTCACCCGCCCGCACGCGAAGTCCGCCATTTTCCGAGCCGATGGTTTTCCGCCGTCGGCTCGCGCTTTACCGGACTGCGGAAGACCCGCGCGCAAGGGCCTCCGCCGAGCCGGAATCGCCCCGCGAACGCGAACCGCGCCGCCGCGCCGCGCGCCACCCGTCACGGTGGTTGCGGATCCAGTCGAGTAGCGCGCGCTCAAAGCCGATATCGCGCCCGACCTTCTCGGACTCGATCCACTTGTGACGCAAAATCTCCTCACGCTCCGCCAGAAACTCCTGATACAGGCTGGAGCGTTTGAGTACATCTTGTGTCCGTGCGTTGTTGACCGGCTGTTTCATCTAAAATAGGGAGGCCAAAGCTCCTGAGCTGCAGGAGGCGTTTAACCTTTCGTTGTCGGGGAGTGGAGTCTCTTGGTTACCTATGAGGCATAAGTTGCTTTTTATTACGCACCGCAAGCTTGCTGAGCGACAAGCTTATATCATTGAAACGTTGGAGATTCGCCAATGTTTCACCCTATCTGAGGCGCTAACGTCACGGTTTATTCACCCAATCGTCGCAGAACTGCGGCGGCGATGTCGCAAAATGCCTTAGCGGCCGTTGAATCGGGGTGGGCCACGACCACCGGGATGCCCCGGTCACCCCCTTCCCGGATGGCGGGATCGAGCGGCACTTGGCCGAGCAACGAGGTCCCGAGGACGGAGGCCGATTCGGCGCCGCCGCCGGAGCCGAAGACTTCCAATCGCGTGCCGTCGGCCTGTTCGAGGTAGCTCATGTTTTCGCACACGCCGAGCAGCGGGACGTTTACCTTCTCGAAGAGGCGGGCGCCGCGCTGGGTGACTGTTGCGGCGGCGGCCTGCGGCGTTGTCACGATCACGGCGCCGTCGACGGGAAAGGTCTGCACAAGGGAGAGCTGGGCGTCGCCCGTGCCCGGCGGCAGGTCGACGACGAGCACCTCCAGCTCGCCCCATTCGACGTGCTGGGCGAACTGGCCGATGGCGTTGTTGATCATGGGACCACGCCAGACGACGGGGGCGTCGCGGTCGATCAGGAGGGCCATCGACATCACCTTGACGCCGAAATTCTCGGGCGGGAAAATGGTGTCTTCCGTGACCGTCGGTTGCTGCCCCACGCCGATCATGAGCGGGACGGACGGACCGTGGATATCGCAGTCGAGCACCCCGACACGGCCGGGTTTGCCTTCGTCGGCGAGGAGGCGCTCGAGGGCGCAGGCGAGGTTTACGGCAAAGGTCGATTTGCCGACGCCGCCTTTGCCGCTCGCCACGGCAATGATCTTCTTCACCTTTTCAAGGCGCTTCGGACGCCCGCCGGGATCACCCGCCGCACCTGCTGACCCTTTCGGTGCGGAGACTGCGATTTCGACCTGCGCGGACTTCACACCCGGCACGGCGCGGAGGACGGCTTCGGCATCGTCCTTGATCGCCTTCGGTGCTTTTGCGTCGGAGGTGGTTACTGCCACGCGCACGACCACCCCGCCGTCACCGTCGACATCAATGCCCTGCACAAGTCCGAAGGAGACAATATCCCGGCTGAATCCCGGGTATCTCACCTGCTTAAGGGCTTCACGAATCGATTCCTTATCCACGGCGGCCTATTTGAAATGACCGGCTGGCGTCGGTCGAGGGCAATTGTGGAAGCGGTGCGCAATAAATCGCTCGCCGCGGAGCAGTTCGCTGTTTGCATCGGGCAGACTTTTCTCTACACACACGGTATGTATTTCCCGCGCATTGCCACTGCATCCATGATTTCACGCCGCACCGTGAGGAGCGTCTTCCACGGTGCCCTTGCTCTGGCGGCCCTTGTTGCCTTCGCTGCGCCGCCTCCGGTCGAGGCTCAGGACGGTGATCTCGGCGTCATCGAGGGCCGTGCCCGCGCCGAGTACCGCATCCGTGTGACCTCGCCGGACAGCGCGACGGAGCGCCTCGCGCAGACGGCCTTTGGCATGCACGGCGGCTATGAGCTGCGCTCCGGCGGCGACGTGCACTTTCACTTTGATTTCGAGCCGGTCGGCGAGCGGCGTGTCGAGCTGCGCATCCGCAGCGGCGATCAGGAGTTGCTCCGCCGCACGGTGGACGGGCGGGATTCGACGAATGCGCTCCTGCGCGCGGCCGACTACGCCGTGCAGCGTACGCTTGATATTCCCGGCTTCTTCGCGGGGACTATCGCATTTGTCTCCACCCGCACCGGCGCTTCCGAGATCTACGTTTCCGATCTGCTCTTCCAAAACGCGCGCCAGCTCACCCGAGACCGCGCACAGGCGCTCCTGCCCACCCTTTCTCCCGACGGAGATACCGTCCTCTACACCAGCTACTACCGCAACGACTTTCCCGATCTCTACAAGATCGACCTGCGCAACAACCGCCGCACGGTCTTCGCGGGTTTCCGCGGCACAAACACCGGTGCCACCTTCAGTCCCGACGGCCGCCGTGTCGCCATGGTCCTGAGCGGGTCGGGCAACGCCGAAATCTATGTCGGCGATGCGGACGGGCGCAACCTCCGCCGTCTCACCCACACCGAGGCCCTCGAGGCCGATCCGGCGTGGTCGCCCGACGGCCGCCGTATTGTCTTTGCCTCCGACGCGCCGGGCCGCCCCCAGATCTTCACCATGGACGCTTCGGGCGGCCGCCCTACACGGGTGCCCACCGACATCAGCCGCCACTGCACCGAGCCGTCATGGAACCCGGTCGACGACGACAAGATCGCCTTCACCGCCGCCATGGCGGGGCAGTTCGTGGTGTGCGTCTACTCCTTCCGTGATCGGCGAAGCGAAGTCGTCACCCGCGGCGCGGGCGACGCCGTGCACCCCACATGGCTGCGCGACGGCCGCCACCTCCTCTTCAACCGGCGTACCTCCACGGCCAACTACCTCATGGTCCTCGACACCCACACCGGCAAAACAACCCGCCTCAGCCCCTCCGGCTTCGCCCGCGCCTACCAGGCGGACTACCGGTATGTGGAGTGAGGGAAAGAGGGGCTGCGTCCGCGGTCGATTGTAGAGCGTGGGGTCGGTGCGATCGGTGAGTCGAATCAACCTTTCTCCAGAAAATGAAGAGACTCAATACACGCCTCGAAAGTGAGGGAGCCGAGTTTCTGGTTCTCGGACAGCTACTCTTGCACAAGATCGCTGCCTACAAGACCTACACGAACATGCCCGGATACGATTTGATTGCGACTGATCCCGAGCACAACACCTCCGCAAGAATCCAAGTGAAGAGCCGCTGGCGGACTGGCGCATCAGGTTTTCCGATTAGTAACTTTGATTGTGAATTTGTGGTCGCAGCGTTCCTGAACCGTGGTTCTAAGGATGGTAAGAAGCAAGTATTGTCGCCAGATTACTACGTGTTTCCTGTCGGTGTAATTCGAGATCTGCCTCGCGACAAGCAATGGAGCAAGGTCGATTTAAAGCATCTCACGGATCGCGAGATCTTTCGCGAGAATTGGTCGCAGATCGCGGATTATCTTGCAGCGCTCACCGCCGTCTCCGGGAAGAATACCCAAGGAGAACAATCCGCATCGTGACGACCGCTGCCAGCAGCCGAGTGTCGATGACTTTCCGTAACGTCAACCTTCACCCTGTGAGCGACTTCCGCCCCCGCTGGAAGTGGTACACCTGTCCTCCGGCCTCGCAGCGGTAGGGGACGGAGCGCGTTCCGTCGAGGGCGCGTGCGATCATTGCGGCCACGGCGGCGGGGACGGGGGCGGGGAAGGCGTTGCCGACTTGGCGGTAGGCCGCGGTCTTGCGTCCCGCGAACGCCCAATCGTTGGGGAACCCCTGCAAGCGGGCTACCATCCGCACGGTCAACCGGGGCAGGGCGTCGACAGGGAAATCGGCGGCGGGCGCTTCGTCGGCGACACCCTTGCCGTCGACGCCCAGTTCGAGCCATTTTGCCTTGGCGCGGGTGGGGCCGAGGTCGGCGCCGCCGTGTTTCTTCGATCCGCCCACAATGGTGGGGCCGATGCCGTCCGCCTTGGCTACCCAGCGCGCGCATCCGGGCCAGTTGTTGGCACCCATGAGGTCGGCGAGGAGTCGTCCGACCGTCGTTTCGCAGGGCGCGGGCTGCGGCCACTCGAAGCGCTCCGCAAAGCGCTCCCGCAGGGCCACGAGGACAAAGCGCGGGCGCAGTTGCGGGACACCATAGCCGGATGCATTGAGCACCCGGAAGTCCGCCGTGTAGCCCATGGCATGGACGCGCGCGAGGAGACGGCGGCGGTAGCCCAGGAACTTTGCCGAAGCGAAACCGGGAACATTCTCCAAAAGCACGGCTGTCGGGAGCGCCTCCTCGACGACACGGAGCGCTTCGGCAAAAAGGTCGCGCTCGTCGGCGTCGCCGAGCTGTTTGCCGGCTACGGAAAACGGCGGGCAGGGAACGCCGCCCGCCACAAGATCGACGCCACGGTACGGGCGGGCGTCAAAGGAGCGGAGGTCGGCCTCAAGGACGTTCCACGCCGGGCGGTTGGCGCGCAGGGTGGCGCAGGCGTGCGGATCGATCTCAACGGCGGCGGCGCATTCGAAACCGGCGCGTTCCAAGCCGATGGCTTGTCCGCCCGCGCCCGCACACAGTTCCAACGTGGAGAATCCCATTGCCCGACGAGCATGGGCGGCGGCACGGCGCGGTCAATGCTCGTGGTGCGGTCACGGCGAAGGATTGGAATCACGAAAATCGGCTACGGCTATCCAAAAGAACACGCGCGCCGCGATGGTCACCGAATAGACTCGGGACGCCGTAGCCGACGTTTTATTAAACTCACAATTAATATCATTGACAGATTAAAATTTCCCACAATTAAATTATTTGCGCAAACACAACTCTCAGTTATAATTGTTGACAGCGGAATGAGGGGTGGGCGGGGAAACGGGTCGCGGCGCGGGAGGTCTCGATCCGCGCTGTTGCACCGGCTGCCGGGCCGGGTTACCGCGTGTGCACCGGCTCGAACTCCTCGCGGGAGAGGAAGCCGGAGCGGCCGTCGGGGAAGCGGACGTTGTGGAAGCGTTCGCGGGACTCGCGGAGGGCGGCGGATTCGCCCGCGCGTGCGGTGGCCTCGGAGGGGCTGCCGGAGGTGGGGGCGACGCGGAGGTTCGCCTCGGGCGCAAGGACGACGCCGAGACCGCTGTGGGCGCGGTCGGCGGCGAGGGCGACGAGCGCGGTGAGGGCGGCGGCGAGCGCGAGGCCGCCGGTGAGGCGGGAAAGGAGCCCGGCGCGGGCGAGGCGCGGAAAGACGAGGAAGGCGAAGGCGGCAGTCCAGATGCCGCCGAGGGCGAGCGCTGTCCACACCGCGCGCGGCAGGCTGGCGGCGAAGGCGGAGAGGGGCTGCGCGGGCGGGGGATCGACGCCTGCCGCCTCGCGGACGAAGCGGAGGTTGGCGGCGATGTCTGGGTCGCCCGGGCGCAGCGCCTGCGCGCGCATATAGTGGAGAATGGCTCGGCCGGCGTCGCCTTCCTGGAAATAGGTGTTGCCGAGGTTGAAGTGGAGAGCGGCGGAATGGCCGAAGGCGAGGGCCTGCTCGTAGGCCTCGCGCGCTTCTTCAAAGCGGCCCTCGCCGTAATAGACGTTGCCTGTCTGGAAGAGGCGCTCGGCTTCTCCGCGGTCGGCCTGCGCGGATGCGGGCGCGGCGAAAACGGCGGCAAGGCAAAGCAGGATGAGGAGGTTCGGACGCGGATTCATGAGCGTACGTTGTTGCGGGAGATGCGCTCGATGTGGTCGCGAAGCGCACGGGCGTCTTCGGCGAGGTCGCGGTCTTCGAGGAGCGCACCGGCGTATTTTCCCGCGTCGCTGATCTGAAAGACGGTTGCGGTAAAGGTGTCCAAAGCGTCGTCTCCGCCCGCCGTCTGGAAGAGTTCGCGCACCTCCTGTTCGACGAGGCTGTGCGGCTGACGGTGCTCCGTGTCCAAGCGCGCCGCTGTTTCCTGCAGGGTGCGCTGGGCGGCTGCGTAGAACGCGGGCGCGTTGCCGGAGCGGGCGGCCGCTTCGGCGAGGGCGAGGTTGTCGCGCGCGGCGCGGGTGAGGTGGCGCAGGCGCATGTGCCGGGAGTCGGCTCGCAGGCGCTCCCGGCGGCGCAGCCAGACCGCGAGGACGCCGAGCGCGAGAAGCGGTGCGGTCATGCCCGCCCAGAACCGGACGGTTGCCACCGGCGGCGTGAGGGCGGCCCGCCACCCGCCGGGGAGAGATTTGATCGGGCGGAGCGCGGCGGGCGGTGCGAGTTCGCGGCCCGTTCCGTCGACCGGGCGGAAATCACGCGCCGCGAGGCCCGTCCGGATACCGGGGAGCACTTCCACCGGCTCGGGATCGAAGATGGTGGTGTAGTAGCGTCTGCGGTCGGGGTCGAAGTGCGCGAAGGTGAACTCGGGCACGAGGCTCACTTCTTCGTTTTCCGGGATGATGAGATATTCAAAGAACTTTGTTCCGGAAAGACCGCGCGGGTCGCGGTCGTCCGCCTCGAACCGTGTGCGCGGCGGATAGACGCGCCAGCCGGGTGCTTCGCCGAGTTCGGGCGCTCCCATGCGCTCGAAGTTGCCCCGCCCGGTGAGGGAGACGGTCAGGGTGACGGGTTCGCCCGCGCGCACGGTGCGTTCGCTCAGGGCGGCATCCACCTCGAATCGTCCGATAGCATCGCGGAAGGCGTCGGGACGGTTCTCCGCCGGGGGATGGCGCACATCGATTTCGAGGGTCCCCGTGGTGAGGGTCGTGCGATCCTGTTGCGGGCGCGGGCGGCCGAAGAAATCCCGCTCCATGCGGTCCGGGTTTTCGTAGACGAGCGGCAGCCGGTAGCGGAGGGTCTGCGTGCCGGCGCGGACGGGGTTGAGGACGACATCCCACGCCGCGAAGCGGAACCGCCGCCCGCCGACGGTCTCCGTCCCTTGGCGGGGCTCGCGCGTCCACTCGCTTTGGACAAAAGCATCGCCCGAGCGTTCGGGTGCCCCGCCGAGACTTGCCCGCACGTCCTCGCGCAGACGCAGCTTGAGCGTGGCGGGCACGGCTTCGCCGATGTAGAGCGGTCGCTCGGGCCGCTCCAGCACGAGTTCGAAAAGATTCCGAAGGGACGCGTCCATGGGTGTTACCCGCAGGACCACCTCCTCCACGGTGTACTCTTCGCCCCGAATTTTGAGCGTGCGGCCCGGAATACGGTAGACGCCTTCTTCCTCCGCCGTGACGCGGAAAGTGAGCTGCAGTTCATCGCGGCGCTCGAAGTTGACGATATTCGTCATCGAACGCTGGCCGGGCGAATCGAAGGTGAGCCCCTCCACCTGCGGCGGGTCAAGGTCCGGCGCGGTGCGTGTATTGACGAGGCGGATCATATATACCGCCGACTGGCCCACGGAAATCTCCCGCGGCTCGACCGAGGCGGATACACTGACCCCTTCCGCATGCACCCACGAGGCTGTGCAGAGACAGACGAGCGCCGCCGCCGCGAACGCCCGGAACAAACGCTTTGCCTTATCAACGACCATACCCGTTTGACCACTCAATCATGAATACCGTTGTTGTTTCGGAAGGTCAGCCTTGTCAACCGCCACGCCGGGGAGGGGACGGATGCGAAGCGCCGATGGCCGGAGGCAATGTCCCCTCTCCGGCGGACCGGGGACAGGAATGTCCCCTCTCCGGTGGACCGGGGACAGGAATGTCCCCTCTCCGGTGACGGTGAATCAGGCTTTGCCTTCCGCTTCGCGCAGGCAGGCTTCGACATCGGGGAGGGCCTTGGGGTCGAGCCACTCGCGGCGGAGGACGAGTCCCTTGAAGACACGGCTACGCACTTCCGCTTCGCCCGAAGCAAACTCGGTGAGGTATTCGCCGTCGGTCGTCCATAGCGTGGTGTCCGAACCGGCTGTACTGGAAACGACTGTCGGCATGATCCGGAAACTCTACACATGGAAGCAACTGTGGCAAGCCGCGCGGCGGGAGGTATCACCAGTCGCGGCCGGTGGTGCGGTCGGCGGGGTCGACGGTGTCGTCGGTGAGTGGAAGGATGCGGTCGGTGGGGTCGAGGAGGTTGAGGATTTGGTCGGCTTCCTCGGGGGTGAGTCCGACGGGGGCTTCGGGCGCGGGTTGTTCTTCGGCGTCTTCCGGTTCAGGTTCGGCCTCGTCTTCGCGCTCCTCCTCGTCGGCGGGTTCTTCTTCTTCCTCGGGCTGCTCTTCCTCGGGCTCCGGTTCCTCCGGTTCTTGCTCTTCCTCGTCTTGGTCGGCGTCGTCCCTGTCTTCGTCGTCGTCTTCCGGTTGGCCGTCCGGATCGCTCTCGGGCGAATCTTCTTCGGACTCATCTTCGTCTTCCGAATCGTTGTCGCTGTCTTCGCGGCGGAAGATGGCGTAGAGATCGTGTTCCGTGCTCTGCACGGTGACGTGGGTGGATTTGGCAATAGGATCGTCCACGCCCGGCCCTTCCCACCGCTCGAAGGTGAAACCTTCGTTGGGGACGGCGTTGACCGGTGTGCGGGTGCCTACGGGGAAATCGCCGCCGCCTTCGACGAAACCGCTGTCCTCTTCCACAGGAATGAGAATAAGCGACCATTCGCGTTCCATCACGGCGGTCAAACGGCGGTCCTCCGTCATGGCGACGTTGGTCTCCGGGGCGGCTGGATCAGCCGCACCCTCGCCGCGCCAATGCTCGAAGCGGAAACCGCCGCGCGGTTGGGCGAGGACCGGCTGGTCGCTGTTTACCCGGAAAAAGCCGCTCTCCCACACGAAGCCGCCGATCTCCGGCTCCACCGAGACATCGAGCCTGTAGGCATCGACGAAGTGGGCGCGCACGCGGGCGTCCTGCGAGAGGCGGACGGTCGTCTGCGCGGCTTCCGGATCGGCGATTTCGAGGCCGTCGCCTTCCCAGTGGGTGAAGGCATAGTAGTCGAAGGCCTCCGCCTCGATGGGAACGTCGGCGCCTTCTTCGTAGACGCCGGAGGTCCCCGCCGTGCCGAGTTCGGGGTCGGCCGATTCCACGGTGAGGTTCCATACTTTGACGAAGACGGCGGCGATCTCGCGGTCTTGGTCGAGGGTGACGGTTGTCTGCTCGCTTTCGGGATCGTCGACGCCGTCGCCCGCCCATGCGCGGAAGTGCCACCCGTCGTTGGCACGGGCGCGCACGGGAACTTCGTTGCCGCGCGCAAAGGCGCCGCCGCCCTCCACGGTGCCGCCTTCGGGAGGGTGGACGGCGACACGCAGGTGGCGGGTGATGTTGGCGATGTCGCGGCGCACCGCTTCTTCGTTGGCGGCGGCGTCGGCGGCCTCCGGGTTGAGCTCGAGGGTGTTGCCGTAGTTGTCGAGGGCGGAGGCCCAGAGATCGCGGGCCGCCGCCACATCGCCCTCCTCAAGCGCGCGTTCGCCGAGACGGTAGAGAGTGTTGCCGAGGTTGAAGAAGGCGCGCTCCTGCACTTCGGGTGTGCCGAGGGAGAGGGCACGGTCGAAGGCACGGCGGGCGCCGATGTAGTCCTCCGACCGGTACAGGCTCACACCGTGGTTGTAGTGGAGGGAGGCGTCTTCGGGGCGCCGCTCGAGGGCACGGGCATAGGCTTCGGCGGAAGCGGCAAATTCGCCGCGGTCGAAGAGGCGGCGGCCCTCCAGCGTGTCGCCCTGCGCGGGCGCGGGCAGCGCGAGCAGACAGGCAAAAAAGAGAACCGCTGCGGCCGGGACGGGAGCGGATGTCCGCCGCCGTGTGGAGATGAGACGCTCGACGGCGAGAAGGGCGAGCGCGAGGGCGGCGAACCATTGGTAGCGTTCGATGGGAATGGCTTGCAGGCGCGTGCCCAGATCCTCGGGCGGGATCGTCTCAACGATGCGCGCGTAGACGGCTTCGAGTCCTTCGCCGGAACCAAGGTTCATGTAGACGCCTCCGGTCTCCGCTGCGATGTCGACGAGGGTGTCTTCGTCGAGTCGGGTGACGACAATCTCGCCGTTGATGTCGCGGTGGTAGTCACGGGTGCCGTCCGGCCGCGTGACGGGGATGCGCGCGCCCTCCGGACTGCCTACCCCGACCGTGTAGATGACAAAGCCCTCCGCCGCCGCGCGGCGGGTCTCCTGCCGCGCGCGGGCTTCGAGGTCTTCGCCGTCGGTAATGAGGACGAGGATACGGTGGTTGCGCTCATCGCGCATGGCTTCGCGGGCCTCGCGGATGGCACCGCCGATATCCGTGCCCGGAACGGGGATAATCTCTGTGTCGATAATTCCAAGGGTGTTGCGGAAGGCGTCGTAATCGAGTGTGAGCGGCACTTGCAGGAATGCCCGCCCGGCGAAGGCGATGAGCCCCACGCGGTCCCCGCGCAGATTGTTGACGAGGTCGACAATAGAGAGCTTGGCGCGCTCTAGGCGGTTGGGGCGGACGTCCTCCGCGAGCATGCTGCGCGAGGTGTCGAGGGCGATCATGATGTCAACGCCGTGGCCTTCCGTCTCTTCGTAAACGACGCCCCATTGCGGACGGGCGAGGGCGGTGCCGAGGAGGGCGACAGCGAGGACGGTGAGCACGGCCTTAGCCGTCCGGCGGCGCGGGCTCGCGCTGGCGGCGAGGTCGGCGAGGAGGGGGGACGCCGCGAACGCGCTCAGGCGCGCGTGGGTGCGCTGCTCCGCCCACCAGAGAAAGAGGGCGGTGACGAAAACGGCGGGAACGACAGCGTAGAGGATTTCCGGATACGCGAACTGCATTGCGGAACTCAGGGGAGGCGCCGGTAGCGCGTGTTGAAGAGGATGACTTCGAGGGCGAGAATACCGAGGGCGGCGGCGAGGGGGATCCAGAAAATGTCGCGGAAGAGGCGGCGCACCTCGAGGGCGATTTCGTCGCGCTCCAGTTCATCGATTTCGGCGTAGATGCGCTGGAGTTGTTCGGTGTCGGTGGCGTGGAAATAAGCACCGCCCGTCATTTCGGCGATTTTTTCGAGCGTCGGCAGGTCGATGTCGGAGCGTACTCGGGCGAACGGAATGCTGCCGTCGGGTCGGCGCACGGGTTGGCGGTTTTCATTGAACTGGGCGGGGAAGGGCACGATGCCCTCGCGCCCGACACCGACGGTGTACACCCGGATGCCGTGCGCGGCGGCGGCTTCCGCCGCTTGCAGGGGCTCGATCTGGCCGCGGTTGTTCGCGCCGTCGGTGAGGAGGACGATGATGCGCGAGGGCGAGTCGCGGTCGCGCAGGCGGCGGATGCTTGTGGCGAGCGCGGTACCGATGGCGGTGCCGTCGATGACGGTGCCCAACTCCAGTTGTTCGACGCGGCGAAGGATCCAGCGGTGGTCGAGAGTGAGGGGCGAGGCGAGGTAGGCTTCGCCGGCAAAGGCGATGAGACCCATGCGGTCGCCCGCGCGCCTCTCCACGAACTCGCGTAGCACCTTTTTTACAACGGTGAGGCGGTCGAGGTACTCGCCCTCCATCTCGAAGTCGTGCGCCCACATGGAGCCGGAGAGGTCGACCGTAATCATGATGTCGATACCGCTTTCATCGATGCGCGCGATCTCATCGCCCGCCTGCGGCCGTGCGAGTGCGAGGATGAGAAGCACGATGGTGAGGAGCCGTGCGCCGATGGAGAGGCGTCCGGCGCTGGCCCGCACGCAGGCCGATACTTGCCGCACGATAGCCACGGCGGAGAAGCGCAACGCCGCCGTCTTGCCCGCCTTGCCGTGCAGGACGGCAAGAAGAGGAAGGAGAAGGAGAAGCCAGAGCCACTCCGGACTGTCGAATCGGAAGATCATGCGGGGGCGGCGGCGTTTTCGGCGGCGCCGGGTTGTGGACGGCGGGCGCGCTCCACGGCGTCGACAAACGCGCGGGCGTTGGCGAGCAGGCCCGCCCGCGCCTCGGCGGAGAGGTCCTGGCGTCCGAATTTGGCGAGATCGCATTGCTCGAGGAAGGCCTCAAGCGCATGGCGGGCGGGTGCGTCCATCGTCGCTTCGTCTTGAAATTCGCGCAAAAATTCCTCCGTCGTGCGTTCGGTTGCGGGGAGGTTCAGGGTGTCTTCGATGAAGACGCGCAGGACACGCGAGGCGTTCACCGAAAAGGCTTCCGCCGTCATTGCGGCGGACTCGCGTTCGAGCCGCTCCAGCGCCTCGCGCGCGATGTCGAAGGCTGTGGGGATGCGGATGGACTGGACTGCCGCGGCTTCCCGCCGCTTGCGGAGGCGGAGGTAAAGAAGGACGAGGAGTGCGGCAGCGGCGATACCGCCGAGGACAAAATACCACTCGAGGCGCGTCCAGATGCGCAGCGGGTCGCGGATGTCGAACAGTTGGGTCTCCGCGGCGAGGGCGGCGGGCATGCCGACAAGCGCGGCGGCTTTTACGGCGAGGCAGCGCGGCAGAGCGGGGCCGGGTATGGGCTGTGCCGTCTTCATCGCCTCCGCTCCCTCCGCCGGAAAAACGCGCGCACGGCGTTGATGTAGGGTTTGTCCGTGGTCACACGGATAAAGTCGATGCCCCCGCGGCGGAAGGTCTCCGCCAGACGCGCGCGCCGCGCCCGGTTTTCGCGGGCATAGTTTTCGCGGATCTCCCGGCGGGCGGTATCCACTTCGACGATCTGGCCTGTCTCGGCATCTTCGAGGACGATGATGCCCACGTTGGGCAGGGTGTCCTCGCGGGGGTCGTGCAGCTCGATGCCGATGAGGTCGTGGCGTTGGTTGAGCAAGGTGAGGACGCGCTGGAATTCATCGCGCCGCTCCGCGCCGACGGCGGCGCGGACGGGTGTGCCGGGGGTGAGGAAGTCGCTGATGAGGAAGCAGACGGCACGGCGGCGCAGGAGGCGCATCATGTAGCGGAGGGCCCCGGGAATCTCCGTGCCGCGCCCCGCCGGTTCGTGGAAGAGGATTTCGCGAATGACGCGCAGCACGTGCGAGCGGCCCTTCTTCGGGGCAATGAACTTTTCCACGCGGTCGGAGAAGAGGAGAAGCCCCACTTTGTCGTTGTTGCGCGTGGCGGAGACGGCGAGGAGGCTCGCCAGTTCGGCGGCGAGTTCGCGCTTGCTCGTCGTGCCCGAGCCGAAGTCGTTCGAACCGGAGACATCAACGGCGAGCATGATGGAAAGCTCGCGTTCCTCTTCGTATACTTTGAGGAACGGGCGGTCCATCTTTGCCGTGACGTTCCAGTCGATGGAACGGACGTCGTCGCCGTGTTGGTACTCGCGCACCTCCGCAAAATCGATGCCCGCCCCCTTGAAGACGGAGTGGTAGGCGCCCACCATGGCGTTGTCGACAAACCGGCGGCTGCGGATGTCGACTTGGCGGACCTTGCGCAGAATCGCGCGCGTCTTTTCGGCTTGATCGGACACGGAAGGTAGAGGCGCCGGGGCGCGGAGGCGGTCCGGGGTTGCGGGCCGTTCGCGCGCCGGGCGCGGTTTACGGCACGGGCAGGGTGTCGAAGATTCGCTTGAGGATGTCCTCGCTGCTCTTTTCCTCGGCCTCCGCTTCGTAGGTGAGGATGATGCGGTGGCGCAGGACGTCCATGCCCATCGTTTTGACGTCCTGCGGCGTCACGTAGCCGCGGCCGTTCATAAAGGCCCACGCTTTCGCCGTCAGCGTCAGCGCGATGGTCGCGCGCGGGCTCGCCCCGAACTGGATGAAGTCGCGCAGTTCGTCGAGGCCGTGCTCTTCCGGTTCCCGCGTCGTGTGGACGATTTCGACGATGTAGTCTTTCACCTTGGGGTCGACGTAGACCTCGTTCACAAGGGCGCGCGCTTCCGTGATTTTGCCGATGTCGACGACCGGTTGCGCCTCGGGGACCGCCGTCGTCACCGCCATGCGGTCGAGGATGCCGCGCTCCTCCTCGCGCGAGGGATAGCCGATCTTCAGCTTCATCATGAAGCGGTCGACCTGCGCCTCGGGCAGCGGGTAGGTGCCCTCTTGGTCGATCGGATTCTCTGTCGCGAGAACAAGAAACGGGTGCGGCAGCGGAAAGGTCGTATCGCCGATCGTCACCTGGCGCTCCTGCATCGCTTCGAGCAGCGCGCTCTGCACCTTCGCCGGGGCGCGGTTGATTTCGTCGGCAAGGACGATGTTGGCGAATACCGGACCTGTCTTGGTTGTGAATTCGCCTGTTTTCGGATTGTATATCAGCGTGCCGATGATGTCGGCCGGCAGGAGGTCGGGCGTGAACTGCAGCCGCGCGAAGTCCGCCCGGATGGCCGAGGCGAGGGTGCGCACGGAAAGCGTTTTCGCCAGTCCCGGCACGCCCTCGAGGAGCACGTGACCGTTCGCCAGCAGGCCGATGATCAGCCGGTCGACGAGATAACGCTGCCCGATGACCACCTTGCCGATCTCCTCCTGGAGTTCCGGAATCCATGCCGCGGCGGCTTTGATCTTTTCGGTGAGACTTTGTAGGTCGAGTGTGTCTGCCATATCAGAGTTTTGTCGTTCGGACCCGCTGCGGGTCCCACGCAAGAAACAGAAGCACGGACGAATGGGCGACACCCCCGCGCAAGGCAACGAAATTTCGCGCGGCCGCGAAAGGGAACCGTTGCCACGCGATGTGCCGACGTGGTTCTGCCGCCTTCAACGAGCTTTCAACTCCCGCCGTCCGATGTCCCACGGGAGCGGACGTAGGCGGACCGTCGACGCCCCCCAGTTGCCGCCGGTGCCGATCGTGAAGTCCGCCACCCCGGGATGGCGCTCCAACTGCGCCCGCACCTGCTCCCGCAGCGTGCCGATGCCCTTCCCGTGAATGATCCGCACGTCGAGGATCCCCGCCTCGGCGCAGGCCTCCAGATACGCCTCCACCGCCTCCGCGCACTCCTTCGGCCGGAACATGTGCAGGTCCAGCGTCCCGTCCACCGGATATTCCGTCTCTTCCATCCCCCTATCCCAACAGCCCGCCCCCGCAGCCGTCAACCGCTCTGCCAAGCACCTTTCCGGTCCGGGCAGGCACCCGCGTGTTTTACGGTGAACGTCTCGTCTCCCTCTCCTTCTCCTTCTCCTTCTCCCTCTCCTTCTGTCCCCGTGCGCCGCCGCTGCGGTGAGGCGCCCGGCGGCGGCGGAGAGGCCAGCCCGCGAAACGTTTCCGCCAGTTCAGCGATACCGGACGGGTCCAAGCGCAAATGGGGGTAGCGGGGACGGGTATGGAGTGGTGTGCCGTGCCGCCCGTGGTTGGCGTAGCGGCGGCAATGAAGCCTGACGGCACCATGCCAGAAAAAAGCCCGGCGCGGGCGCCGGGCTGGAGAAAGGGATGCAATAGGGAGGCCGGAATGAAGCGGCCGGCTTGCCGGGGGAATCCGCCCGTCAGGCTGTCTTCACCTTGGGAATTTCCGCCGGAATCTCAACGTTGTGCGGGTGGCGGCGCTTGATGCGGAAGAGCCGCGAGCGGCGCCGCAGCATGCGGTCGAGTTTTACCATTAACTGATCGATTGACTTGTAAAGGTCTTCGGTCTCAGCCGAGGAGATGAGTGGTTTGCCGCGGATCTCAATGTGTCCTTTGGCGATGAACTCGCGCTCCTTCGAGACGTTCGGAGTGTATTCCAGCTCAAGTCGGAATCGAATGATATGTCCTTCATGCTCAAACAGTTTCAACGCTTTTTCGCGGGCGACGGATTTAATCGCTTCCGTGAGTTCGAGGTTGTGTCCGGAGATGATGATATCACTCGTTCTATCTTTCATGGGATGTTGTCCTATCTGTGTTTCTTGTGTTTGTCTTGGGAGCCGACCGGGGGCATGCTGGGGCATCGAGGCCCTTCGCTTTCCCCCGGAGCATCCGTTTGGACAGGTTTGCCGCGCGAACCGGCGCGCGCCCAGGGACCCGTCAGAAAATGGTACAAGGTGGGTAACCACGTAATCGTCGGTTGGGTTGCGTGACGAATGGATATACCGGAGGATAGCAGGACGTGGACGAATTCAGCAAATCCCTCTCACTCTTTTCGTGTGCTGTGGTGACTGGCGGCTCCTCCGGCATAGGCGAGTCTCTTTTAAGACTGATGGGGACGGTAGAGTCTTTCCGTGTGGTTTGCAACCTTTCGCGGCGCGAACCGAACGATTCTTTGGACGGGCGGCTCCGACACCATCCCTGCGACCTCGCGGACGCCGGTGCGCTGGCCGCCGCCGCCGAAGCTGTCCGGCGCGACGTCGCCTCCGCGCCGCCGGGCAAACTCCTTGTCATCCTCAACAGCGGATTCGGGGCCTACGGTCGGTTTCCGGATATTGACGGCGGAAAACAGACGCGTCTCCTCGACGTGAACGTCCGCTCTGTCGTTGATCTCACCGCCCGCCTCATGGGGCCGCTGCGGGAGCGCGAGGGCGCGGTTCTGCTCGTGGCGTCGACAGCGGCGTGGCAGCCGACCCCGTGGCTGGCCACCTACGGTGCTTCGAAGGCGTTTGTTCTCCAGTGGGGACTCGCCTTGCGGGAGGACCTTCGCGGTGCAGGGATCGGTGTGACGGTGCTGTGCCCCGGGCCCACACGCACCGACTTTTTTTCGGCCGCTCAGATGGGCGACGCACCGCCCGGCGTCGGCATGGCGGATGCCGGAGCGGTCGCGCGCCTCGGCTTGCGGGGTGTCGCCCGCAACCGTGCCGTGGTGGTGCCGGGTGTCCTCAATAAAGTGTCGTCGGCGTTGGCCTGCCGCCTGCCCCGGCGCTGGCAGGGACCGGTCGCCGATTTTATATTGAAGCGTTTCCGCAATCCTTCGTCTAATGTTTAGCCTGTTCCCTTCAGCACGTGTGGGGTGGACGCCCGTCTTCGGGCTCCGTCCGGCACGTTTTCCGCTGTGGGAGGGCGCAATTTCCCGCATCATCCATCCCGCTATATGAAAATCCGCCGCATATTTCTCCCCGTGATCGTCGGCATTCTCGCCGCCGGGCGCGGATGGGCCGCCCCAGCGCCCGAAATCCTACCCCTCGACGCCGTCGAGCCGGGGATGAAGGGCGTGTGGCATACGGTTGTGTCCGGATCGACGATCGAGACCTTCGACCTCGAGATCATCGGCACGATGCCCAATGGCCTCGGGCCGGGGCGCACGTCCATCCTCGCGCGCGCCCTCGACTCGGAGAACAAACTCAGCGGCCCCGTCGCAGGCATGAGCGGCAGCCCGGTCTACATCGACGGCAAACTCATCGGAGCCTATTCCTATGGCTACATCTGGCCCAAGGAGCAGGCGATCATCGGCATTACACCGATTGAGCAAATGCTGGAGATCATCGACCGCTATCCGCTTGCGCCGCCCGAGCGCGACTTTGGCTCGGCCCGGGTGCGGTGGGCCGGCGCCGACGAGCGGACGGGCCGTTCCGCCGCTTCCGGGGAGCCGCGCAGGCTCTCCGGCGCGGCGGAACTCGGCGATGGCTGGATGCGGCAACTCCCGACGCCGCTCGCCTTGTCGGGCTTTTCCCCGGAGGTCGTGGCAGCCTTCCGCGACGACTGGACCGAGGCCGGGTTCGACCTCCTGCAGGGCGGGACCGGAGGGGTTTCCGCCGGAGCGGCGGCGGATTTCCCGCTCGTTCCCGGTGCTCCGGTGGCGGCCGTGCTCATGCACGGCGATTTCTCCGCCGCCTCCACCGGCACGATCACATGGGCCGACGGCGAACGCATCCTCGGCTTCGGCCACGCCTTTCAGCAGTGGGGCGGGGTGGAAGTGCCCATGGCGGGCGCCGAAATTGTGACGATCATCCGCAATATGCAGCTCTCCTTCAAGCTGTCGAAGCTGGGGCCGGTCGTCGGCACGATTTTCCAGGACCGCCTTACCGGAGTAGCGGGCAAGGTGGGTCCGCTGCCGGAGATGGTGCCCTTCCGCATCCACGCCGTGGGCGAGGGCGGGGTTGAGCGCCTCTACAACGCCGAGATGCTCGGGCACCGCCAGGTCCTCCCGCAGCTCGTCGCCATGGCGGCCTTTCAATCGGCCACGCGCGTGCTCGATTCGGGGGATGAGCAGACCATCCGCCTTTCCGGCCGTATCGATGTCGACGGGCTCGATCCGATCACTTTCGACGATGTTGCCTCCGGCTCGGGGGCCATCTTCGGGCTGGCGGTAGCCCTCCGGTCGGAGTTGCGCCGGCTTATGGAGAATCCACGGGAGGAGGCACGTGTGAAAGGCATCGATCTCGAGCTGGAAAAGGTCGATTCCCTTGCCGTCAACCGCCTGCGCGAGGTCCGCCTCCTGCAGGAGAATGTGTCGGCCCGGCAGGGCGGGATCGAACTTTCCGTGATGCTCGAGCGTTTCCGGGGCGATCAGCGTTCCGAGCGGATTCGGGTTCCGCTGCCGGAGGATGCCGCGCCGGGCGACCGGTTTGTCGTCTTAGTGGCCGACTCCACCCGCGCCGACGCCGCCTCCGGTTACCGCAGCGCCATGGCCGAGACCCCCGCCGACATCGCCGCGCAATGGCGCAATCGCCGTCCCTCGGACGCCGCTTATGTACTGCTCCTGCGGCCCTCGGAAGGAATTCAGGTCGGTGGGCAGCGTATTGAGAGCCTGCCGCCCTCCGTCGCGGCGCAGATGCTAAGTGACACAACCCATTTCCCGCGCGAGAGCGTGCGCGAGCGCATTGTTTGGGAAGGCGTGGTGCCCACGACCGGACCGTTCTCCGGCCACTTCCGCCTCTCGTTTACCCTCCAACCCTAGTTCCGGTTTTTTATGATACGACTTCCATTGATTGTCGCGGGCCTCGCTGTGTCCGCGCTTGGTTCCCTGCACGGCGTGCGCACGAGCGAGTTTGTCGATGAGGGCTTTTCCAGCTTCAACGAAGGCGAGATGAGGGATATCTCGCTCGGAAACGACGGCCGCCTCGAGAGCGCGCCGGGAGTTTCTCTTCTCACTGTCATCGACGAGCCGATTGTCTGGGCCGCCGCCTTCGATCCCGACGGCCGCCTCATTCTCGGCACGGGCAACCGCGGGCGTGTCCTGCGCGTTGACCGCGAGGGCGGGGTGGAGACGATCTTCCGGCCCGATCAAGTGCTCGCCCGCGCGCTCGCCGTCGACGGCGAGGGCAACACCTATGTCGGCACGTCGCCGGGCGGCGCGATCTACCGGCTTCCCGCCGACGGGGGGCTGCCGCAGATCTTTTTCGACCCCGATCCGGCCTATTTGTGGGACATGCATGTGCGCGATGGCGCCCTCTGGGTGGCCACCGGCATGCCTGCCCGCCTGCTGCGCATACCGCTCGACGATGGTTCGCCGCCCGAGGCGGAGACTTGGTTTTCGGCCCGCACTGACCACCTCACGACGCTCTATCCCGATGCGGACGGCCTGTGGTGGGCTGGCTCCAGCCCCGACGGGATTCTCTACCGTATCGACGGAAAGGACGAGGCCTTCGCCGCCTTCAACGCGAATGAGCGCGAGATCAAAGCCATTGCCCGCCACCCCAACGGTCAGCTTGTTTTTTCCACGTTTTCCGGCGAGGAGCGGGGCGGTTCCTCCCGTGATGCCGACGACGCCGACGACGGCTTTCTGCCGCCGCTCGTCGTTGCCGGCGAGGGAGCTTCCGACGGAGACGCCGACGGCGGTCCGCGACGCGCGCGGGGGCGAGGCATGCTCTACGAAATCGACGAGAACGGCTTCGTGCGGCCGATTTGGCAGGCGCGGCGGTCCGGCATGTTCTCCCTGCACGGGTTTGGCGACGACTACTGGCTCGTCGGCATGAACACCCGCGGCCGCATCTACGGATTTGAAAGTCGCAACCAGTGGAGCCTCGTTCAACAGTTCGAGCGTGGCGGCGAGATCAGCCTCATCCTCGAGGATCCGGAGGACGACGGCCTCCTCGTCGTCACGAGCAATCCCGCCGCGCTCTACCGCCTCGGCGGCGTGGGCTCCGAAACCTCCTTCTTCACCTCCCGCGTTCACGACGGGGGACAGGTCGCCCGTTGGGGCAATATGGAGATCCTCAAGGAGGGCGCGCCCCTCGCCAAAGTCGAAGTCCGTGCCGGAAATACCCGCCGTCCCGACGCCACATGGACCGGTTGGCGCGAGACCGAATGGTCCGACGGGGCGATGCGCGCGCTTGTCTCCACCGATCTGCCTGCCGCCCGTTACCTCCAGTATCGCATCGAACTCGATCCGGAGAGCGAGGGCGCCGTGCGCCGTGTGCGCGGGTTCTATCAGTTGCCCAATGTCGCCCCCCACATCGCCGACCTCGCCGTCGTCCACGGCGGCTTTGAACTCGATGTCCAGACTGCCAACGGCCCCAATTTCGAGTTCGATATGGCTTTCAGCGCAGGCGGGCGCGACCGGCTTGAAGGCGCGCAGCGCCAGCGCGCGCGGTTGCGCCGCTTCGCCGAAGACGGGTTCCTCACCCTCGTCTGGCGGCCCGCCGACCCGAACAACGACCGCATGGAGTTTGCCGTTGAGATGCAGCGGGCCGATGACGACGCATGGATCAAGATCGCCGACAGGCTGGAGGAGCCCCTCTTCGCATGGAACGTCAAGGGTCTTGATGAGGGCTTCTACCGCTTCCGCGTGCGCGCCTCCGACCGCCCGGACAACGAGCCCGCCGAAGCTCTCGAAGGCACCCGCGTCTCCGACTACGTCATCGTCGACAATTCGCCCCCGCGCATCTCCCTGCGCGACGAGACCGTATCCGACGGCGAAGCCACTTTTCGTTTCCGTGCCGCCGACGAATGGAGCGTCCTCCGCGACGCCCGCTGGTCCCTCAACGGCGGACCCCACACCCACGTCCGGCCCGAGGGAGGACTCTTCGATTCTCGCGAACACGATTTCACCATCCGCCTCGACGACCTCCCCGCCGGCAACCACACTCTCCTCCTCGAAGTTGTCGACGAAGCCGGTCGCTCCGCCGTCCACACACACCGCTTCCGGATGTAGTCCGCCGCACCCGCAATGGCCCTCCTGGCCAAAATAATCCTAAATCTCAGAGATAAATCAAATTCTTGAAAGATTCCCTTGTTTAAATAAAGAGACGATTTAGGTGGAATCCCGAGAAGTCGGCAGATTATCATTATGCCGTGAGCCATCTCCTCGCTGACGGCAACCGCTTGCCGGGGAGAGTGCGGGTCGTTCGTCTCAGTCGGGATGGCGGATATTTTTCCGAGTCGTGGAATCGGCGTTGCCAGGGCGGGGTGATTATGGTTCGCGAGAGAGACAATGGCGGGGCGAGACGAGCGGTTCTTGTTGTTCGGGACACCTCCGGACCGGTTTGACTGGCACGGGGTGGGGTGGTTCGCGTTGTTGTTTGCCGCGGCGTTTGCGGTCGGGGCGGTGGTGGCGCCGCCGTTGTACGCGGGTGTGATTTGGCTGGGGGCGGGCGCGGAGGCAGGTACGCTGCTGCACTATCTGGCGGGGAAGCAGCTGGATGTGTATGTGGACCGGGTGCGACTGCTGTTCGCGCTGGGGGCGACGCTATGGCTGATCGGGTACTGCCGGCTCTGGGGACGGTTTGGCTTTGTGTGGGACCGGCGCGGTGCGGTGGAGTTCATGTGCTGGTTTGGCGTCGGCGCGGCGATGCTCGCGGCGATGACGGGATTGCAGTGGATTTTTCTGGGACCGGAGTGGGCGGCGGGTGCGGGACCGGACCGGTTGGCGCGGACCGTGACGGGGGCTTTGGCGACCGCGCTTGCGGTTGGATTTCTGGAGGAAGCGATTTTCCGCGGAATGGTGTTCCGCATGTTCTACACGGCGGTGCGCCCGGCGGCGGCGGTCGTGCTTTCGGCACTGGTGTTCGCGGCGGTACACTTCAAAGGAGTGTCGTTCGACCCGGAGGCGGAGTTGCAGTGGTGGTCGGGTTTTGCGGTGGCGTGGCAGTCGTTTCTCGCGGTGGTTTATACGTTTGAGTTCTTTCCGTTTGTAAATCTGTTTTTGGCGGGGGTGGCGTTGAATCTTCTCTTCGTGCGCACGGGCGGATTGATGGCGTGTGTGGGGCTGCACGCCGGCTGGGTGGTGGTTCGGCAAACGTGGGCAAAGAGCGTTTCGCTGGAGAGCGAAGCGGGGGTCTTCTGGCTCGGCGGGCGCGGTGTGGTTGACGGCGTGGTGCCGGTGTTCATTCTTTGCGTGTTGATTGGTGGGCTTTGGTATGGGTTCTATCGTCGAAACGTGGAAAGCGCGGGCGGTTGAGGCGGCGCGGGCGGGGCTCGATCTCGTCTTCCCGCGGCATTGCGTGGGTTGCGGTGGTCCGGTGGAGGATGAGGTATATGCCTTTATGTGCGCACCCTGCCGGGCGGATCTTTACTTTATCGACGGGGCCTATTGCCGGGCCTGCGGCTACCCATACCTCGGAATGTCAACGGCGGACCGGGTGTGCCCGAACTGCCGCGAACTGCGCCCGGTCTTCGAGCGGGGTCGGGCATTGTTGCTGCACCGCGGACTGGGCGGGCGTCTCATCATCGAGTTGAAGTACCGCCGCGGCCTGTTTCTGCGCAATGACCTCGCCCGTCTAATCCGCCGGTTCGCGGATCTGGAGGTGTACATCGGGGACGCCGTACTTGTCCCCGTACCGCTGCACCCGCGCAAGGAACGGGAGCGTGGATTCAACCAGAGCCGCGTTCTCGCGGAGCTATTCGCGGCGACCGCGGAGGGTGCGGCGGTGGAGGACGCCCTCGTGCGCACGCGCGACACGGATTCGCAGACGCGGCTGCGCCGCGAGGAGCGGGCGGGCAACGTCAAAAATGCCTTTGCCATCGCGCCCGGATACGCTATCCGTGAGAAGAAGAATTTCATTGTGATCGACGACGTCTATACAACCGGTTCCACCCTCGACGCCTGCGCGCGCGCGCTCCTTGACGGCGGCGCGGGCTCTGTGCGCGTCCTTGCGCTGGCGCATGGTTGAACCGGAGGGACGGCGGCGTGCGGCCACGCTCATGCAGAACACCATACGATGCGTTTCTTCTCAAAACCCAGATACTCGACGGTCACCGCGCCGCGCAAAAAGGACATCCCCAAGGACCTCTACACGAAGTGTCCCAAGACGGGTGAGCTGATCTATACGCGCGAGCTGGAGAAAAACCTGATGGTGGTGCCGACGAGCGGCTACCACTTTCCGCTCGACGCTCCGCGCCGGGTGGCTTCGCTCATCGACGCAGGGACGTGGGAGGAGATGGACGCCAGCCTTGAGTCGGTCGATGTCCTCAAGTTCAAGGACATCAAACCCTATGCCGAGCGTCTTGAAGGATACAAGGCGAAGACGGGCCTGAAGGACGCTGTCGTGAGCGGCGCGGGCAAGATGGACGGCATGGAGGTTTCGCTCGCAGTCATGGACTTCCGTTTCGGCGGGGCGTCCATGGGCAGCGTGGTGGGCGAGAAGATCGCCCGCGCGGCGGAACGGGCGACGGCGGAGGGCACTCCGCTCATAATTGTGTCGGCGTCCGGCGGAGCGCGCATGCAGGAAGGTATCTACAGCCTGATGCAAATGGCAAAGACGAGCGCCGCCCTTGCACGGCTCGACCGCAAGGGCCTTCCCTTTATTTCCGTGCTTACGAACCCGACGACGGGCGGCGTGACGGCCAGTTTCGCGACCCTCGGCGACGTTATTCTGGCGGAGCCGGAAGCCCTCATCTGCTTTGCGGGCCCGCGCGTCATCAAGGAAGGGACCAACCAAGAGCTGCCGCCGGGCTTCCAGCGGGCGGAGTTTCTTCTCGACCGCGGACTCATCGACCAGATCGTCGACCGGCGCCAGTTGCGGCGGCGGATCATTCTGTATCTGCGCGCGTTTGCCGGGCGGGGACTGCCGGAGGCGGGGGAGGGGACCGTCGCGGCCGCGGGCTGACGGATTTGCCCGTGTCCGCCGCCGAGGGAAGACGCACGCTCCCCTTCCATGCCCGATTTGTCGACATACGCTGCCGTCAAGGACTGGCTCTACGGCCTCAAGAATACCGGCGCGAAATACGGTATCGAACGAATGCGCGTATTCTCGGATGCACTGGGCCACCCGGAGCAACGGTTCCCGCTCATCCACGTGGCGGGGACCAATGGCAAGGGGTCCGCCTGCGCGATGCTCGAAGCGATTTTCCGCCACCACGGCCGGCGCACGGGTCTATTCACGTCGCCGCATCTCGTCCACCAAGGGGAGCGCATCCAAGTCGACCGGCGGATTCTCGGTCATGACGAGATTGTCGGCTACACGCGCCGCCTCAGCGCCGTGGCGGCGGAGATCGCCAGGCACGACCCCGACCTACACCCGACCTTCTTTGAATTCATGACGGGAATGGCATTTCTGAAGTTCGCCGAGTCCGCCGTCGACATCGGTATTATCGAGACGGGTCTCGGCGGTCGTCTTGACTCGACGAACGTCGTTAACCCCGAAGTGAGCGTCATTACCTCCATCAGCCTTGACCACACTGAGATCCTCGGTGACTCCGTGGAAGTCATCGCCCGGGAAAAAGCGGGTATCCTCAAGCCCGGTAAGCCCGTGGTCCTCGGTGAGTTGTGTCCCGCCGCCGAAGCCGTCATCCGGGAAATCGCGGCGGAGCGTGGCTGCGCCGTGCACAGCATCCGGGAGGCATTCGGCGACGATCCTGCGCGTTATCCGGAGACCTCGCTCGCCGGCGAGTTCCAGCGCCGCAACGCCGCTGTTGCAATGCTCGCGGCCCGGCTTCTCGCCGACCGCCACGGGCTCACCGAGGCAGGCGCAAAGGAGGCCCTGCGCGCGGTGCGCTGGGCGGGGCGCTGGGATCGCTACGCCCTCCATGACCGCACGCTCATCCTCGATGCCACGCACAACCCCGAGGGTGCGATCCAACTGGAGCGGAATCTCCGCCGCCTTGTCGAGGAGACGGGCCGCCGCCCGGTAGTGGCCGCGGGGGTACTCGGTGAACGACGGGCGCGCGGGCTTTTCCCTGTCGTGGCGGAGTTCGCGCGGGAGATCGTTCTCGTGCGTCCGCGGCAGGCGCGCGCCTCCGCCTTTGAGGAGATGGAGGCTGCGATACCGCCCGGCTTCGCCGGTCCGGTGCGACGCTCGGCCGTGCGCGGGATCTTTCCCGCCGTCGGGGAGTGCGCGGCGGGCGGGCCGGGCGACACCATTGTGGCCACAGGTTCGATTTATCTTATTGGAGAGATCATGGAGGCCGTCTTCCATGAGATCCCCGTCGCCGAACACGTTTTGCAGGACTGACCGCCATGGGCCGCCCTTCGCGCATACCACAGCAGTTCCGGAAAGAAGGAGCCAGCGGGTACATTGTTGTCCTGCTTCTGCTCGCCGCATTCGGCTACGGCGTCTATCACGTCATGCGCGCCGAATCCACCGGCCGCGAGCAAACTTTCCGCATGGGGCCGGTCGAAGCCAACCTCGAGTCCCTCTTCGTCGCCGCTCAGATCTATTTTGTCGATACCGGTGCGGAGGAAACCCGCTACGACGACCTTGTCGGTCCCGGTCGCTACCTGCCGCGCCTCATCAGCGTCTACGGCGAGGACTACACCCGCATGCGTATCGGCGAGGGCGACCTAAGCATCGCTGTTTCCCTTCCCAACGGTCCCTCCGTGGGCTACGAGGCCACCGCCCTCGAACGCGACAACCTCCGCGCCAGCGCGGAAGACTCCGAGCGCCGCCGCCGTCTCCTCCGCCAGATCGGCGGTTGAGCTATTGATCATGCCACCTTAACGGGGTCAATTGCGGTCGATCCGTTTGACGATTGTCCGAGGACTTGTCTCGTTGCATCCGACGTATTATTACATACGTTTCATTTCCGGAGAAATACACAAGACAACGCGACTTCACTCCCGCCTTATCAGTCTGCGGGAAGCGTTTCTCTGAAGGCGGCCTGGAGGCGGCGTGTGAGGGGGCCGGGTTTGCCGGCGGCGACGGGCTGACCGTCGAGGCGGATGACGGGGGCGACTTCGCTCGCCGTGCTGGAGATGAAGATCTCATCGGCCCCGCGCAGGTCTTCGACGCGGAACGGTTCTTCTCTGACCGGGATGCCGGCGGCGGCGCAGAGACCGAGGATGTGCACCCGTGTGATGCCGGCGAGGATACGGTTGTCGGCGGGGTGGGTGTGGACGGTGCCGCCCGCGACGATGTAGGCATTGGAAAACGCACCTTCAGTGACGATTCCGTCGCGGTGCTGGAGGGCCTCCGCGCAACCGTGTTCTTTCGCCTTCTGGCGGGCGAGCATGTTGGGGAGCAGGTTGATGCTCTTGATGTCGCAGCGGAGCCAGCGGATGTCGGGGACGAGGTGTGCGTGCAGTCCCTCGTCGGCTTCCCCGCACGGGCGCGGCATGGGGCGGGCGTAAGCGGTGATCTGCGGGGTGACGTCTTCGGGCGGGAAAACCTGGAGGCGCGGGCAGACCCCGCGCGTGACCTGGAAATAGAGAATGCCGTCGCTCATGGATTCGCGCGCCATGAGTTCTTCGCCGCGGGCGGCGAGGGCGTCGTCGTTCCACGGCAGGACCATACCGATTTCGCGGGCGCTGCGCCGCAGGCGGTCGAGGTGCGGCTGCATGAGGAAGGCGGTGCCGCCGTAGACGCGGATGACTTCGTAGATGCCGTCGCCGAACTGGTGGCCGCGGTCGTCGATGTCGACGCGCGCTTGGGCGCGGGGGACGATGCCTTCGTTGCGTAGGATCCAGTTCATAACGGCAAAGCGGTGATCAGAGGCGCGCATTCGGAGGCGGGCAACCGCAAAGCGGAATTTCCGCGTTTTCTGTTTTCCGGTTGCGCGGCCCGACGACGTGGGCACGCTTCGAAGGAGTGAGCCACCATGAGTGAACTGATTTCTGACGAATTGTGGGAGCCGCGCCCTCTGCCGGAGGGCGGAACGTTTCATTGCCGCTTCGGTCCACTGGAGTTTTGGCTGCGGCGGGCGGACACGGACCTGATTCTTCATACGCGCCGTGAAGCGGCGGAGGAGATTATCTGTCTGGTCGACTCTGCGCCGCCGCCGGACGATGTGAAAGCCAGCGAGCGGTTCACTTACGACGGGCCCCTTGAGCGGGTGCGCGCCGTCCCGATGCTGCCGGACCGCTCGATTGTCGTGCGCCCGGAAAACGCACTGAAGGTGCTCAACGGGCAGAAGTCGCAGTTTTTTGTGAGCATTCCCATCATGATCCGGGTGGAGCTTATGGGCGCTGCGGCGGACGATGCCTTGCAGGTGACCGAGATTATGACCGCGGTGCTGTCGAATACATGGTTCGGGGACACGACGGGGGGCGAACTCTGCTATGCCCTTAAGACGACGGCAAAGCATCGTCTCGAAACGGTGACACGCCGGAAGTGGCGTGCGATCTGTCCGGTGACGGTCGTGAACCGCAGCGAGAAGAGCCTCGATTTACAGCGGATCTGCGTGCAGTCGAAACACCTCGGGTGCTACAGCGGCGAGTTTTTCCTGTGGGCCAACGCCGTTGAGGTGACCCACCGCGCGGAAAAGGAGGAACTGCACGTGCAGTTTGCACAGGAGCCGCCCTCGTTTGAGAAGATAAGCCGGCAGCTTTCCGAACCGCGCGATCCCGTCAAGAAGAGCTTCCTGCGCCGGGGGCTGAGCGGCTTCCGCATGTTCGCGCAGATCTAGGATTCAAGGAATTGCCATGATCAACACACTGTATCCGATTTTTGCCAATACAGACCCGGAGTGGGTCACACCGGGGCGGGTGGAGTCCATTTTCCGCGTGGTGTTTCTTCTCTTTGTGGTGCTGCCTCTGCTGTGGATGGGGGCGCGCTATGCCGGTCGCTTCATGGAAAAGCGCTACACGGCGCATCTGGGGCAAATGGTGCGCAAGGCAATCACCTACGGAGGGTCGGTGCTGATCTTCATCATGGTGCTCACCGATCTCGGGTTCAAACTGACCCCGCTGCTCGGTGCGGCCGGAATCATGGGGATCGCGATCGGATTCGCCGCGCAGACGACGCTCTCCAACTTTATCAGCGGTCTTTTTCTGATCACGGAAAAGCCGTTTGCCATCGGCGATGTCATTACCGTCGGTGACACAACGGGTATCGTCCTCTCCATCGACCTTATGTCGGTAAAGGTGCGCCTCTTCGACAACCGCTTTGTCCGCATCCCGAGTTCGCTGCTCATTCAGCGCGAGTTTATCAATAACACCCGCTTTCCCATCCGGCGGCTCGATATCAACGTCTCGGTCGCCTACAAGGAGGATGTCGCGGTCGTGCGCGACGTGTTGAAGGACGTGGCGGACCGCAATCCCCACTGTCTCGACGAGCCGGCGCCGCTTATCATTTTCATGAAGTACGGGGATTCCGGGCTGGAGTTCCTCTTCGCCGTGTGGGCGCTGCGGACGGACTTTCTCGCCCTGCGCAATTCCATTATGCAGGAGGTCAAGGATGCCTTTGACCAAAAGGGGATTGAGATTCCGTTTCCGCACAGAACACTCTACACTGGCGCCGCCACCGAGCCGTTTCCCATCCGCTTGGTCTCCGGAGAGAAAGAACCGGTGCCGGTGGAAGCGAAAACGGTCGGGGCCGAACCGGAGGAAGAGCCGGACGAAGAAGCGGAGCCGCGCGGGTAGGGTGGAACGGCGCCCGTCAAAAAACGAAGGGCAGGCGGGCGGTGCCGGGCAGGGGCTCGCCGTCCTCGATGCGCGGCTTGAATTGCCAAAGCGGAATCACGCGCATGACGCTTTCGACGAGGCGCCAGTCGTCGAATTCGAGGGCACTGGCCTCGCTCACGTAGCCTTGGGCGTCGACCCGCACTTGGAGAGTCACCTTTCCATTTACCCGCATATCGAGGGAGTCGCGCACGGTGGCGGGCTGGTGGCTGCGCATAACGCGGACGGGCCCGTCTTCCGGCGTGCCGCGGGCGACATCGCGCAGGTAGCGGTCGTAGGGGCTGGAGCGCGGAAAGCGGTCGTCGCCTGTGCGGATTTCGATGCCGTTGGAGAGAAAGAAGGCGTCCATCGCGACATCCCCGATGTCCTCGGGCAGTTTGATGACGAACTCCACCTCGCGCGGGGTGTTGCGCTCGAGATCGCCCACCGGGCGACCGAAGACTTGCACGTCCTCCTCCGCGTCGCCCGCGACGACGACGAGCAGGAAAACATTGCGGACGGCTCGGTTGGCGACGAGGCGGGCGGTGTAGTCGAGGCGGATTATTCCGCTGTCCGCCTCCGTGTCGTCCTCGCGCAGGGTCCCGTCCTCGATGCGGATGTAGCCGGGCACATAAGTCGCGGCGGGCGCGAGGATCGTCTGCGCTTCATTAAAGGGCTGGCGTTCCGTGCCGCCGCCCTCGGCGAGGTATTCAAAGTGCGTCTCCGTCACCGAGCGGACGATACGGATTTCCTCATCGTCCACGATGAAGAGTTGCCGCTGGCCGTGGCACACGGCGGTGGCTGCGAGAAAGGCGCATGCGCCGAAGAGGTAATTCAAGGTCTGGTATTTCATGGAGCGTTTCGTAAGGGGTGTGTCGTAACGGGATGGCGGGCCGGGACAAGGGTAATCCGCAAACGGTGATTCGCGCTGGACTTGGCTTCGGTGGGTTTTACGGTTTGTGTGTATGTTGGCGATGGCTTCATCGGGTGCTCTGCAGGGGATCGACGCGGTCCCCGTGGAAGTCGAGGTGAACACCGGCGAGCCGGGCGAGGCGCACACGGTCGTTGTCGGTCTTCCCACTGCGGCAGTGAAGGAATCGAAGGACCGGGTCTTCGCCGCGCTCGCCAACTCGGGGTATAAGACGCCCTACGACCGCACAACGATCAATCTTGCTCCGGGGCATCTGCGCAAAGAGGGTCCGCTCTACGATCTTCCGATTGCCCTCGCCCTTGTCAGCGCGAGCCTGCAGGACGGCCTGCCTGGATTGCCGGACTACCTCGTTGCGGGCGAGTTGAGCCTCGGGGGTGAGACGCGTCCGGTTCGCGGCGGACTGGCGCTGGCGCGCCTCGCGCGCGACCAAGGGAAGCGGGGCATTATCGTGCCGCCGCAGACCGCCGAGGAGGCCGCGCTGGTCGAAGACGTCGACGTCTTCCGCGTCGCCTCGCTCGACGAGGCCGTACGTTTCCTCAAAGGGGAGTGGTTCATCGAGCCCCTGCGCAGCGGATTGCCGGAAGCGCTCCTCGAGGAGGTGGTCGACACGGTGGCGGATTTCGCCGAAGTGAAGGGGCAGCACGCCGTGCGGCGGGCCGTCGAAGTCGCGGTCGCCGGCGGCCATAATCTGCTGCTTATCGGACCGCCGGGATCCGGCAAGAGCATGATTGCGAAGCGCATACCTTCGATCATGCCTCGCTTGCGTCCGGACGAGTATCTGGAGATCCTCAGCGTCTACTCGGCAAGCGGCCAGACGGTGCAGAGCGGCTCGCTTTCTCTCGGGCGGCCGTTCCGCAGCCCGCACCACACCATCTCCGATGTCGGCCTCATCGGCGGCGGTGCCGTTCCGGGACCGGGGGAGATTTCTCTCGCGCACAACGGAGTCCTCTTTCTCGACGAATTGCCGGAGTTCCGCCGGAGCACGCTGGAGGTGCTGCGCCAGCCCATGGAGGACGGCGACGTGACGATTTCGCGCAGCGCCGGACGCGTCACTCTCCCGGCGCGCTTCATGCTCGTCGCCGCCATGAATCCGAGCCCGGACGGTTACGGGCGGGCTGAGAGCCTTTCCTCCGGCAGCCAGATCCGGCGCTACCGTGCGCGGGTGAGCGGACCGCTCCTCGACCGTATCGATCTCCATGTCGAAGCCCCCGCGCTTTCCGTCGCAGAACTGCGCGACAAGCGTCTCGGCGAGGCCTCCGCGCCAATCCGCGAGCGTGTGCAGACCGCGCGCGATATCCAGTCGGAACGCTTTGCCGGCACCGGATTGAAGACCAATGCGCACATGGGCCCGCGCGAGATCCGCAGCTACTGCGCCGTCTCGCGCCAGCAGGGCGACCTTCTGGAGAGCGCCATGGAGCGCCTACGCCTCAGCGCCCGCGCCTACGACCGCATCCTCAAGGTTGCCCGCACGATTGCCGACTTGGACACCGCCGCCGAAATCGAGACCTCCCACCTCCTCGAGGCCATCCAATACCGCAGCCTCGACCGTGAGGTCTCCGGCTGAACTTCCGGCCCTCCAAGGCGGTGAAGGATCACCGCACTCGCGGGCGATGCGCGTTTTACTTCTGCGGGCGTATGCCGAGGGCGGCGAGGGGCGCGGCGAGGCGCTCGACGGGCAGGCCGATGATGTTGGAAAGAAGGCCGGTGTAAGCGCGGACGAGCGGATTGTTGGCATCCTGGATGCCGTAGGCTCCGGCTTTGTCGAAGGGCCGGGCGGTGTCGACGTAGGCGGCGATTTCGGCTTCCGGGAGGTCGTGAAAGGTGACTTCGCTGGTTTCGACGAAGAGGCTTGGCGGGGCGCCGGGCGCGGCGGTGGCGACGGCGGTGTGGACACGGTGTGTTTTGCCGCGGAGGGAGAGAAGCATGCGGAGGGCGTCTTCGCGCCCGGCGGGCTTGTTGAGGATGCGGCTGCCGAGGGCAACGGTGGTGTCGGCGGCGAGAATGCGGGCACGCGGAAACGCGGTCGCTGCGGCGGCGGCTTTGCGGCGGGCGTTTTCGAAGACGAGGGCGACGGGGTCGCCGTGCGGGTCGTCGAGTTCGTCGACGTGGGGCGAATGCACGGCAAAGGAGTAGCCTGCCTCGGCGAGGAGTTCGCGGCGGCGCGGGGAGGCGGATGCGAGGAGGAGGCCGTCGAAGGCGGGGGACGGGGCGTCGGAGGCGGGCACGGTCAGTTGTTCCCGGCGAGGCGCGAAACATCGCCGCTGACCCGCGCGAGGCGCAGGCGGGCCCGGTTGTAGAAGTATTCGGCTTCCACGACACCGTCTTCGGCGGCGGCAACGTTGGCTTGGGCGCTGACGACGTCGCGGTTGTCGGCGACGCCTTCTTCGAAGCGGGTGCGGGCGAGTTCGAGCTCGCGTTCGCTGAGTTCGAGTTGTTTGCGCGCGATGGCTATCTGGCTGAAGCGGGAGCGCAGGTCCTGGCGGGCGAGGCGCAGGTCGGCGTCGAGTTCGTTTTCGAGGTCGGCGATGACGAACTCCTGCCGGCGTATGGCGGCGTCGGCCCGAAGCTGGTTGGTCTGGATGCGAAAGCCCTCGAAGATGGGGACCGAAATGCCTGCCTGGATGCGCCATTGCTCGCGCATGTCGCTGGTGAGGCTGCGCGCGGCGTAGCCCCATTCGCCGGTGAGTTCGAGGCTGGGAAGGCGTTCCCAGTTGGTGGCGCGGCGGGCGTATTCGTTGCGCTCGAGGGTGCGGGTGGCGCGTTGGTAATCGGAGTTGTCGCGCAGAACGGCTTGGAGGCCGATGGCCTGCGCGCTGTCGATGGCGGCTTCGCTAAGCGGGGGCGGAACGACGCGCAGGTCGGCGCCGAGGTTGATGTTGAGGATGCGCTTGATGCGCAGTTCGCTTTCAAAGACGAGGGTCTCCTGCTGGAGGAGGGCGAGTTCGTTTTGGGAGAGCTGGACCTCGGCGCGCGTGACGTCGATGGGAGTCGCGACGCCGGCTTCGAACTGGTTTTCGGAGAGTTCGAGGAGGGCACGGTCGCGCTCAATGTTGGCCGCGATGACGTCCAGGCGGGCGAGGTTGCGCACGTGCGTGAAAAAGGCGTCGGCAATGGCTTCGAGGATGTCCTGCACGGTGGACTCGAGGTCGAAGGTGGAAAGCTCGGCGTCGTATTGCGCGACCCGGTATTCGGCGATGCGGGTGGCGTCGAGGGTGGAGAGGCGCGCGCGCAGGAGGGCGTCGAAGCGGTTGGTGAATCTGCGGTCGGGGATGCCCTCGATGCCTTCGGTGAATCCGCCGACGTTGGGCTGCATGGCGCGGGATTGCGCGGCGGTGGCCGTAACCTGCGGGAGCAACTCCGCGCGCGCGCGGCGGGCGCTCTGGCGGAGGCTCTCGACGTTTTCGCGCTCGATGAGGATGGCGAAATTGGCGTCACGCGCGCGGGCGAGGGCTCCGGCGAGGTCGAGTTCGACAGTCTGCTGCGCGTGGACCGGAGAGACCGGAAAGAGGACGGCGAAGATCAACCCGAGAAAGAAAAGTGTGCGGTTCATGGCGGCGGAAAGAGGTCAAGAGAACCTATGGCGCGTAATTCCTCAAGTTCTTCCCTCGTTTCGGGTGAACTCTGCGGTGCATCCCGTGCCCGTTTTGCCACGGACAGGAAAGTCCGTGCTCCGTTGGGAGACCATGCACGTTTGGCGAACGGAGCACAGGATTTCTTACCCGTGCCCGTTTTGCCACGGACAGGAAAGTCCGTGCTCCGTTGGGAGACCATGCACGCTTGGCGAACGGAGCACAGGTTTTCTTACCCGTGCCAATTTCGCCACGAACAAGATCCGGGGAGCGCAGCGACGACATATCGAAAGATCACATCCGCTTTCCCTTGGGGCGTGCGGGGCGCTCAGCCGTCGCGCTTGGCGCGGTGGGCACGGGAGACGACGACGTATTTTTCGGCCCATGGGCGAAGGCCGGCGCGTTCTTCGTCGGTGAGGGGGCGGATGATTTTGGCGGGCATGCCCATGGCGAGGGAGCCGGGAGGGACGACGGTGCCCTTGGTGACGACGGCGCCGGCGCCGACAATGGACTGCGCGCCGATGACGGCGCCGTCGAGGACAGTGGCGCGCATGCCGATGAGGCACTCGTTTTCAACCGTGCAGGCGTGGATGATGGCACCGTGGCCGACGGTGACGTAGTCGCCAATGAGGGCGGGCAGGTCGTCCGCAAGGTGGACGACGCTGCCGTCCTGGATATTAGAACCTTCGCCGACGACGATGCGCTCGATGTCTCCGCGCAGGACGGTCTGCGGCCATACGGAGCTTTCGGGACCGAGGGTGACATCGCCGTCAACCCAGGCCGTATCGGCGACGTAGGCGGTCGGGTGGATGTTCGGGCGGGCGTGGAGGTGGCGCTTGAGGCGTTCTTCGAGGGCGGGTTTCCAGTCCATGGGCCGACTCAACCGCGCGCGTCCCTTTGCGGCAAGGGAATCCGGCACGCGGAAAATTCATTGCGGCGCGGCGGGGCGACCGCCACGCTGCGTGAAATCAACTATTGGTATCGTATGTTTTTCCGGTCATTTTTACTTCGTTTCTCCCAGATGGTTCTGGCGATCTGCGCCGTCTATCTCGTCATCATGGCGGGCACCTTTTATCTGCGGCAGGAGCCCGCGCTGAGCATCGCCTACCTGCTGGTGGCAGCCGGTTTCGGGTGCGGAGTCTTTGTTCTTTTCCTGTCCATCCGCCACTTCGACGGAGAGCTGACGCTCGAGGTGGGGCGGCTCCTCTATCCGCTTGGCATTCTTGTGAGTTTGGTGGGGGCCGGTTTTTTCGCCTTCCGGCTCATGGAGATGATTCCCGACATCGTGCGGGAGCATTACAGCTTTCTGGCGGCGGCAGTGCTGATAATCCTCTTCTTCATCGTGCGCATGTTCGACCTGAAGTGGCTACGCACGCTCGACGAGGTGCGCGCGCCGAAGTCCGAGCGGCGCACGCAGTAGGGGGACGGCACTGTTGCTGACGGGCGGGCGCGTCCGGAGTCGATCCGGGGCGGGCGTTCTGAGGGTGCGGTTCCGTCCGTATAGCTGTCTTGCGCTGAAGCAGCCCGACAACCTTCCGCCGCCGACACCGCTTGCGGCTCTAATAGGCCTTGGCGAAGACGACGCGCTGTTTGGAGGGCTTGCCGGAAAAGATGCATTCGCCGGGCTCGGCGGTATCGGTGTAGGGCACGCAGCGGACGGTGACCTTGAGGTCGCGCAGGAGCGCCTCGGCTTCGGGACCGGCTTCTTCGCTCCAGTGCGCCCATGCGAATCCGCCGCCATCGCCCTCGAACCATGCCTTGAAGTCGGCGAGCGAATCGATGTTGCGCGAGTTGGCGGCGCGGAAATCGCGCGCGCGCTGGAGCAGGTTGCTTTGAACGGCTTCGAGCCTCTCCCGCACTTCGCCGACGAAGGCGGCGCGCGGCATGGACTGCTTCTCGCCGGTATCGCGGCGGGCGACGAAGACGGCGTCATTCTCAAGGTCGCGCGGGCCGATTTCGACGCGCAGGGGCACGCCCTTTTTGACCCAGCTCCACATTTTTTCGCCGCCGCGCAGGTCGCGCTTGTCGACGTGGACCTCGAGCGCGTTGCCGTGCCACGCGAGCCCGCCCAGCTCCTCCGCGAGTTTGTCGCAGGCTTCGAAGACTGAGGCCCTGTGCTCTTCTTTGGGCGCGACGGGGAGGATGACGATGTGGAGGGGCGCGAGGCGCGGGGGGAGGACGAGCCCGTCGTCGTCGCCGTGGGTCATGATGAGGCCGCCGATGAGCCGCGTGGAGACGCCCCATGAGGTCGTCCATGCATACTCCTGCTGACCCTCGGCGCTGAGGAACTGGATCCCGGCCGCTTTGGCGAAATTTTGCCCGAGAAAGTGCGAGGTGCCGGCCTGGAGGGCTTTGCGGTCCTGCATCATGGCCTCGATGCAGAGCGTGGAGACGGCGCCGGGGAAGCGTTCGTCGGCGGTTTTTTCGCCCCGGAGGACGGGCATGGCCATGTGGTTTTCAGCGAAATCGGCGTAGACATCGAGCATGCGCCGCGTCTCTTCCCATGCCTCCGCCTCGGTGGCGTGGGCGGTGTGGCCCTCCTGCCAGAGAAACTCGGTCGTGCGCAGAAAGAGGCGGGTGCGCATCTCCCAGCGCACGACGTTGGCCCACTGGTTGATGAGGATGGGCAGGTCGCGGTAGCTCTGCACCCATTTGGCGTACATCTCGCCGATGATCGTCTCGGAGGTGGGGCGGACGATGAGGGGCTCCTCGAGCGGGGCGGCGGGGTGGAGCTTGCCGTCTTCGCCCAGTTCGAGGCGCGAGTGGGTGACGACCGCGCACTCTTTCGCGAAGCCTTCGACGTGCCGCGCCTCCTTTTCGAGGTAGCTCTTGGGGATGAAGAGCGGAAAGTAGGCGTTGACGTGTCCGGTGGCCTTGAACTTCGCGTCGAGGTCACGCTGCATGCGCTCCCACAGGGTGTAGCCCCACGGCTTGATGACCATGCACCCGCGCACGGGCGAGTTTTCGGCGAGGTCCGCGGCGCGGATGACTTGCTGGTACCACTCGGGATAATCCTCCGCCCGCGTGGGGGAGACGGCTGTGCGTTGCTGTTTGGCCATGGTTTGCGGGAGAACGCTCTGTCAATGAAGCAGCGGCACGCAACGCCAAAAGCGATTCCGAATTGTGGGCAATCGGGGGTTGACGGGGGCGGAGGCGGCATGCAAAGACTGTTCTTTTTTCCGGCTCAAAAAGGGGGGCGTGTGTCCGGCGCTTCCTTGAATCGGGGTTTTCGAATGAACCGTCTGCTTTTTTCAGTTCTCGTTTTTCCATTGGCAACGGCATCCGCGGCGGCGGAGGGCGTGGCTCCCTACGCCTACAAGCTGACGGAGCCGACGTGGTTCTTCGGGATCCCGATCACCAATTCCATGCTTACGGGCTGGGTCGTTTCGCTCGCGCTCATTCTTCTGGTGCGGCGCATGGTGGGCAAACCGACACTCGTTCCGGGCAAGGGGCAGGCCGTCGTGGAGAGCATTGTCGGCGGCCTGAAGGATCTTCTTGAGCCGATCGTGGGCAAACACGCCATGAAGGGTGCCTTCCCCTTTCTCCTCGCGCTCTTCACGTTTATCATGATCCACAACTGGAGCGGCATGCTTCCGGGGGTGGGGTCGTTCGGCTATTACGACGACGCGGGCACGCTCCTCTACTGGGTGCGCCCGGCCAACGCCGACCTCAACATGACGCTCGGGCTCGCCCTTGTCGCTATGATGGCTTGGCTCTACTACTGCCTGCGCTACGCCGGGCCGCGGATGTTCCTCTTCGAGTTGTTCGGCAACAAGGCCGACCGCAAAGAGACGCCCTTTGTCATCTACCTGCTCCTCATTCCCATCTTTCTCGCCGTGGGCGTGATCGAGATGGTGTCTATCGCCTTCCGTCCGCTCTCGCTGAGCTTCCGCCTCTACGGCAACATCTTCGGGGGGGAGAATCTCCTCGACAGCATGACCCACCTTTTCGCCTTCGTGCTCCCCATCCCGTTCTACTTCTTCGAAGTGATGGTGGGTGTGGTGCAGGCCTTTATTTTCACGGTGCTGGTGGCGATCTACATCGGCCTTGTGTGCAACCATGGAGACGACGAAGCCCATGCGCATTGATTTTCTTTTCTCCGCTGTGACCATGGCGGCCTTCGGGACCGCCTCGACACCCGCCGCGCGGGTGTGGTGCTAACGTGGGCGGCGGGGGAAAACCCGTAAACATCACAAACCAACCAATAGATACACATCATGTTCAACCTCCTCGCTGAAATCTCCGGCAACCTCGTTGTTGCCGCGGCGGCACTCGCCATCCCGCTCGGGATCGCACTCATCGGCTACAAGGCCTGCGACTCCGTGGGCCGCAATCCGGGCGCCAGCACGAAGATCCTCGTGCAATCGATCGTCGCCATGGCGTTTGCCGAGGCGATTATCTTCTTCGTCATCTTCCTCGCTTAACCCTTTTCCGCGGGCGGCGCCGCATGCCGGTGCCGCCCGCGGGTTTTCCCTTTTCGTCGTCATGCTGACGTTCCTTCCCA
The DNA here is from genome assembly GCA_020831525.1 of Opitutales bacterium. GTDB lineage: Bacteria > Verrucomicrobiota > Verrucomicrobiia > Opitutales > Oceanipulchritudinaceae > SLLG01. The sequence continues at coordinate 6,715 of JAFIGH010000008.1, read as the reverse complement.
CAATAATGGCCGAGGCCTCGGCAGGTCCGGTCGACAAGATCGCCGAAGTGGCGGGCCGCTTCGGGGTGGAGTGGCCGATCCTCTTCGCGCAGGTCGTCAACTTCGCGATCGTCGCTTACCTTCTCTACCGCTTTGCCTTCAAGCCGGTGGTCGCCACTCTGGACGAGCGCCAGCGCAAGATTTCGGACGGGCTCCAGTTCGCCGAGGAGGCCAAGACCCGTCTCGCCGAGTCGGAGAAGCGGCAGGCGCAGATTTTGCAGGAGGCGCAGGCCGAGGCCCAGCGCATCCACAAGGAGGCGCGGAACAACGCGGCGGCCTTCGAGGAGCGCATGCGCAACGACACCGCCCGCCAGATCGAGGAAATGCGCCGCCGCGCCGACGAAGCGAACGAGATGGAGCGCAAGCGCATCCTCGCCGAGGTGCGGGGCGAAATCGCCCGTCTCGTCGTCCTCACGACCGGCAAGGTCCTGCGCAAGGACCTCTCCGAGGAGGAAAAGAAGAGCCTCAACACTTCGGCCTCCCGCGAAATCGCGGCGCTGAACTGAACCGACCCTTTTTCTCCGCCCGATGACCCGCAAACTGAACCACAAGGACCGCCGCCTCGCGAAAAAGCTCGCGCGCCTCTTCGCCGAGGCGGGGGACAGCGGCGCGCAGGAGCTGCACGCCGTCCTCGACAAGGTTCTCGGGCGGCGCCCCGTCGCCGAGCGGCGCGCCTTTCTGGAGTATTTCCGCAGTTGCGTGGTGCGCGAGCTGGGCCTGCGCGAGGTGTTCGTCGAGCACGCCGGCCCCGTCGACGCGGTTTCCGTCGAGTTTCTGGTCGCCGCTCTCGGCAGACGCGCGGGCCGCAGCCTCAGTCACCGTCTGCGCGAAAACCCCGATCTACTCGGGGGTCTGCGCCTCACTCTCGGCGACATCGTCTACGATGCTTCCGTCGCCGCCCGCCTGCGCGGGCTCGAGCGCGCCACCGCCGAGGCGCTCGTCTGATCCTTCCACCCATTCCGCACTACAACCGCACATTCGTTCCCCTTTACGTTCCAAACCATGAGTTCGATTCTCGAGCAGATTGAAAAAGAAATCGCCGACCTTTCCACGTCGGTCGACCGCACCAACACCGGCACCGTCGTCTCCGTGGGCGACGGCGTCGCCAAAGTCGAAGGCCTCTCCGAGGTCATGTTCAACGAGATGGTGGAGTTCGAGGGCGGCATCACCGGCATCGCGCTGAATCTTGAGGAGGACGAAGTCGGCTGCGTCTGTCTCGGTGAAGCCGAAAAGCTGAAGGAGGGCGACGCTGTGCGCACGACCGGGCGCCTTCTCTCCGTGCCCGTCGGCAAAACGCTCCTCGGGCGCGTCGTCGACGCCATCGGCAACCCCGTCGACGGCAAGGGCGCGATCGACGCAAAGGAGTTTTATCCCGTCGAGAAGATCGCCCCCGGCATCATCCCGCGCAAATCCGTCGACCAGCCGCTGCAAACGGGGATCATGGCCATCGACGCGATGATCCCCATCGGGCGCGGCCAGCGCGAGCTGATCATCGGCGACCGTGCCACGGGCAAGACGACGATCGCCATCGACACGATCATCAACCAGGCGAAGATCAACCGCCAGGGCGCGGAGAGCGGCGATCCTGACTTCCGCCCCGTCTACAGCGTCTACGTCGCCGTCGGGCAGAAGAACTCCACGATTTCGCGTACCATTTCCGCGCTGGAGGCGGCCGGGGCCTTGGAATACACCACCATCGTGGCCGCCGCCGCCGCCGAGAACCCGGCCAACCAATACCTTGCCCCCTTCGCGGGCTGCGCCATGGGCGAATGGTTCATGAACAACGGCATGGACGCGCTCATCGTTTACGACGACCTCTCCAAGCACGCCGTCGCCTACCGGCAGATATCCCTTGTCCTCAAGCGCCCCGCCGGCCGCGAGGCCTTTCCGGGCGACGTCTTCTACCTGCACAGCCGCCTCCTTGAGCGCTCGGCGCGCCTCAACAAGGACAACGGCAACGGTTCCCTCACGGCCCTGCCCATTATCGAGACGCAGGCGGGCGACGTCTCCGCGTATATCCCGACCAACGTCATTTCCATCACCGACGGGCAGATTTTCCTCGAGACCGACCTCTTCAACCAAGGCATCCGCCCCGCCGTCAACGTGGGCCTCTCCGTTTCGCGTGTGGGCTCCGCCGCGCAGATCAAGGCCATGAAAAAAGTGGCCGGGCGCATCAAGGGCGAACTCGCCAACTACCGGGAACTCGCCGCCTTCGCCCAGTTCGGGTCCGATCTCGACGCCCGCACCCGCGAGATCCTCGACCGCGGTTCGCGCCTCGTGCAGATTTTCAAGCAGCACGTTTATTCGCCGAAGAGCGCCGAGATCCAGGTCTCTCTCCTCTGGTCCATCAACAACGGCTACTTTAAGGATGTTCCGGATGAAAAGGTTCAGGCCGAGGCCGAGAACCTTCAGGAATACCTCGAGACCGGCAGCCGCGGCCTTCTCGACAAGATTTTCAAGGAGCGCGTCCTCTCCGAGGAGATTGAGTCCGGTCTCAAATCCGCCGTGGACGCGTGGAAGGCCTCGCGCACGAAGGCCTGAGCCGCCCCGATTTAGCCGCACCCGCACGACGACACCGTATCCATGGCCAACACCCGCGACATCCGCAACCGCATCAAGGGGGTAAAGAACACCGCCAAGATCACGCGGGCGATGCAACTCGTGGCGTCCTCCAAGATGAAGCGCGCGCAGGAGCGCGCCATGGAGCGCCGCGACTACTCTTGGCTCATGTCGCGTATGATCGCGGCCATCGAAGAGCAGCTTCCCGAGGGTTTGCACCACCCCTTCCTCGACGAGCGGGAGGTGATCACCCGCTGCGTCCTCGTCTTTTCCACCGACCGCGGTCTCTGCGGTCCCCTCAACGCCAACCTCTTCCGCGAGATCGCGCGGTTTGACCGCGCCACCACCGCGTTCGTCACCGTCGGACGCAAGGCGCGGCAGTTCGTCTCCCGCACCAACCGCAAGCTCCTCGCCGATTTTCCGGTCTCCGAGGAGGCCCGCTTCAACGAGATCCGGCCCATCGCCGAGTTCCTCATCGCGGGCTTCAACCGCGGCGACTTCGACGCCCTCGACGTCCTCTACCCCCGCTTCAAGAACACGCTCGTGCAGGTGCCCACGACCGTTCAGATGCTTCCTATGCGCGACTTCCGCGCGCGTCTCGACGAGTTCAAGGACGACAGCGCCATCGAGCCGCTGCAGGATCTCCGCACCTTCCTCTTCGAACCCGAGGCGGAAGCGATCCTCGACCAGTTGCTCGACCTCTTTATCAAGCAGCAGATCTACCGCATCGCGCTCGACGCGCGCGCCTCCGAGCACAGCGCGCGCATGGTCGCCATGAAGGCCGCCACCGACAACGCGAAGAAACTCACCGACCAGCTCACCCTTCAATACAACAAGGCCCGCCAGGCGGCCATCACCCAGGAGATCCTCGAGATCACCGCCGCCACGCTCCACAGCTAGGCGGACCTTCCCTTCAACCAATATCCTTTCGTATCCAAAAATGAGCGACAACACCGGCAAGATTATCCAGGTCCTCGGGGCCGTTGTGGACGTGCAGTTCGACTCCAAGAGCGTCCCGCCCATCTACCAGGCGCTTCAAGTCGATTACAAAGTCGGCGACAAGCCCGTCAAACTCATCCTCGAGGTGCAGCAGCACCTCGGTGAAGGCATCGTGCGCGCCGTCGCCATGTCGACGACCGAGGGCCTCGTCCGCGGGTTGCCCGCTGTCGACACCGGCTCGGCCATCTCGGTGCCGGTGGGGGAGGGTGTGCTCGGGCGCATCTTCAACGTCACGGGCGATCCCGTCGACGAGCGCGGCGAGGTCAAATACGAGAAGCGCTACCCCATCCACCGCACCCCGCCGCCCCTCGTCGACCAGAGCACCAAGTCCGAGATCCTCGTCACCGGGATCAAGGTCATCGACCTCATCTGTCCGTTCACCAAGGGCGGCAAAGTCGGTGCCTTCGGCGGCGCGGGCGTGGGCAAGACCGTTGTCATCATGGAGCTGATCAACAACATCGCCAAGAGCTACGGGGGCTACTCCGTCTTCTGCGGTGTGGGCGAGCGCTCCCGCGAGGGCAACGACCTCTACCATGAAATGTCCGACGCCGGCGTCATCGACCAGGAAAACATCGAAAACTCCAAGGTCGCCCTCGTCTACGGCCAGATGAACGAGCCCCCCGGTGCGCGCATGCGCGTGGGCCTCTCCGGCCTCTCCATGGCGGAATACTTCCGCGACGAAAAGGGCCTCGATGTGCTCCTCTTCGTCGACAACATTTTCCGTTTCTCGCAGGCCGGGTCCGAGGTCTCCGCCCTCCTCGGGCGCTCCCCCTCCGCCGTGGGCTACCAGCCCACGCTCGCGCAGGAAATGGGCATCCTCCAGGAGCGCATCACCTCCACCAAGAAGGGTTCCATCACCTCCTTCCAAGCGGTCTACGTGCCGGCCGACGACCTCACCGACCCGGCTCCGGCCAACACCTTTGCCCACCTCGACTCCACCATCGTTCTCGAGCGGCGCATCGCCGAGCTGGGCATCTATCCCGCCGTCGACCCGCTCGTCTCCACCTCCAACGCCCTCGACCCGTCCGTCGTCGGCGAGGAGCACTTCCAAGTCGCCCGCAGCATGCAGAATGTCCTCCAGCGCTACAAGGATCTCCAGGACATCATTGCCATCCTCGGCATCGACGAACTTTCGCCGGAGGACAAGCTCATCGTCTTCCGCGCCCGAAAGATCCAGAAGTTCCTCTCCCAGCCCTTCAACGTGGCCGAAGTCTTCACCGGCATCCCCGGCAAGATCGTCCCCGTCGAAGACACCATCAAGGGCTTCAAGATGATCCTCGACGGCGAACTCGACCACATCGACGAAAACGACTTCGCCTACAAGGGCGGCATCGACGAAGTCCTCGAGGCGCACGAGAAACACAGCTGACCCGCCCCGCGCGAACCATGGCGTCCATCACCCTCGAAGTTGTCACCCCCGAGCGCACGGTCTTCCGCGAGACCGTCGACCATGTCGTGCTGCCCACCGTCAGCTCCGGCGAGATCGACGTGCTCCCCGGCCACATCCCGCTCATGACCATCATCGAGCCGGGCGCACTCCGGTTTTTCAAAGACGGCAAGCCCGACTCCATCGCCATCGACAAAGGTTTCATCCGCGTCTACGCCGATACCGTCAGCGTCCTCACGGAGGCCGCCATTGAGGTCGAGAAAATCGATACCTCGCAGGCCGACGAAGCCCGCCGCCGCGCCGAGGAAGCCCTCGCCAAGGCCACCGAAGAAGGCGCCGACCCCGCCATCCTCGAAGAACTCGAAACCAAAGCCCGCTTCGCCGTCCTCCAGAAAATCATCGCCGACACCAAGCGGCTGTAGGGGAGCTGCCTGGGTAGCGACGGAGCCCCGCCTCCGTCGATCCCGCCGGCCCCGGCAGCTCAGGCAACGCCATAGAGTAGGTGCGAGACCTTGTGTCCGCACCCCGCCGCCACAGGGAACACTCCCCGCGCCCGCCGCCTCCGGGCGGAAGCTGAAGCACACCGCCAACGTCCGCCGCGCGAGGTTGTCGGGCTGATTCATCGCCCGATCCCGGAACGGCCGCACCCCGCCACACGCCGCCCAAACAATCCCGCTCCCCTCGAACCTCCGCCGAAGATCCGCCCCGCAGCGACGGAGCCGCGCCTCCGTCGACCCGCTGGGAAGGCCGTTGGCCCGGCAAACAAATCCCCGTGCCTCCAAAGCGTCCCGCCCCCTCGAATCTCCGGGGAAGATGCGCTACGTAGCGACGGAGCCCCGCCTCCGTCGATCCCGCCGGCAAAGCCGTTGGCCCGGCAGACAAATCCCCGCCGCCACAGGGAACACTCACCCCTCCCGCCGCCCCCGGGCGGAAGCTGAAGCACACCGCCGACGTCCGCCGCGCGCGGTTGTCGGGCTGATTCATCGCCCGATCCCGGAACGGCCGCACCCCGGCGCACGACCGGCGCTCACACTGAAGCCGCACGTGCGCCGATGTTTCGCCCGCCCCCCCGCCGCCTCCGGGCGGAAGCTGAAGCACACCGCCGACGTTCGCCGCGCGCGGTTGTCGGGCTGATTCATCGCCCGATCCCGGAACGGCCGCACCCCGGCGCACGACCGGCGCTCACACTGAAGCCGCACGTGCGCCGATGTTTCGCCCGCCCCCCCGCCGCCTCCGGGCGGAAGCTGAAGCACACCGCCAACGTCCGCCGCGCGAGGTTGTCGGACTGATTCATCGCCCGATCCTGGAACGGCCGCACCCCGGCGCACGACCGGCGCTCACACTGAAGCCGCACGTGCGCCGATGTTTCGCCCGCCCCCCCGCCGCCTCCGGGCGGAAGCTGAAGCACACCGCCGACGTTCGCCGCGCGCGGTTGTCGGGCTGATTCATCGCCCGATACCCGGAACGGCCGCCTCCAAACCCTCCGGGAAGATAACAAACAAGGTAGATTATCATTGACAAACCGGAAAATTGGGTCAGGGTGGGGCCATGAGCAAGGAGAAGAAAGACTCGGAAGCGTCGACGCCGTCAGCACCGGAAGATCCACCGCGGAATCCGGTGGTGGCGCGGCGCGTGCCGGGAAAGGTGCGGCGGCTGCCGCGGGCGTGCGCGCCTGCGGGGTGCGACGGGTATTACCATGTGGTCAGCCGGATCAACGGGCGGGTGCGGTTG